>CAZICW010000012.1:0-38882 GCA_964537995.1 uncultured Oscillospiraceae bacterium | reverse complement strand
GCAGCCCTTGCTTTATTTTTTTGCGGTATTTTTTGCGTTTGATTCGCAGTCCTTGTTCGTGCAGACCGTTATGCTGCCGTTCTTGACGTATTTCCTTGTCATGATGCTGCCGCACTTGGGACAGGGCGTTTTGAGCGGCTCGTTCCAAAGGTAAAAATCACAGTCGGCATTTTCGCAGGCGAAGTATTTTTTCCCCTTGCGGCTCTTTTTCTCGACAATGCGTCCGCCGCACTTGGGGCATTTTACGCCCGTGTCCTTAAGAATCGGCTTTGCGTTGCGGCATTCGGGAAAGCCCGGACAGGCTAAGAATTTCCCGTAGCGTCCCATTTTTATAACCATTCTGCGCCCGCATTTTTCGCAGATTTCATCGCTTTCCTCATCTTTGAGCTTGATTTTCTCGATTGAGGCTTTCGCCTTTTCAAGGTCGGCTTCAAACGGATCGTAAAAATCGGAAACCATTTTAACCCAGTCAACCTGACCTTCCTCCACTCCGTCAAGCTGTTTTTCCATGTTGGCGGTAAATTCGATGCTCATTATATCCTTGAAATTGTCCGCCATAATGTCGGTCACAATGCAGCCAAGCTCCGTCGGCTTAAGCATTTTCTTTTCCTTCGTAACATAATCGCGCCCGAGAATCGTGCTTATTGTGGCGGCATAGGTGCTGGGACGGCCGATTCCGTTTTCTTCCATTGCCTTTGTCAGCGAAGCCTCCGTATAGCGGGCGGGAGGCTCGGTAAAGTGCTGCGCGGGGGTGGTTTCGCCCTGCTTAAGCTTCATTCCTTTCTCAAGCATTGTCAGGCGCTTGGAATTTTTTTCCTCTTCACTGTCGGCACCGTCAACATATATCGCGCTGTAGCCCATGAATTTGACGGCGGTAGAGGAAGCCTTAAAGTTCACGCCGTTTGCCGATATATCGGCGTTCATTGTGTCATATTCCGCGTCGGACATCTGGCTCGCGATGAAGCGCTCCCAGATGAGCTTGTAAAGGCGGTACTGGTCGTTTGTTACGCTTCCCTTTACGGATTCGGGCATTATGTCAACCACACTCGGACGAACCGCCTCGTGCGCGTCCTGTGAATTTTTGCCTGTTTTGTAAAAATTCGGCTTCTTGGGAAGATATTCTCCGCCGAATTTGTTCTTGATAAGCTCCCTTGCCGCGGACTGCGCTTCGGGCGCGATTCGGAGCGAATCGGTTCGCATATATGTTATAAGACCGAGACTTCCGCGTCCGGGGACGTCAACGCCCTCATACAGCGTCTGCGCCGTACTCATGGTGCGTTTCGAGGTAAAGCCGAGCTTGCGGCTTGCCTCCTGAATAAGAGTGCTTGTGGTAAACGGGGGAGAAGGATGCTTAGTCTTCCTGCCGTAAACGACATTGTCCGCGACAAAATCCGCGCCTTCGATTTTGTTTAGAATTTCCTTTGTTTCTTCGCGGCTCGCAAGCTCCTTTTTCTTTCCGCCCACACCGTAATAGCGCGCTTCAAACGGATGCTTTCCCTTTTCGTCCGTCAGCTTGACTGTAATTGTCCAGTACTCCTTTGGCTTGAACGCCTGAATTTCGCGTTCGCGGTCAACCACCATTTTTGTTGTTACCGACTGTACGCGACCGGCGCTCAGTCCCTTTTTTACCTTTTCCCAAAGCAAGGGACTTATTTTGTAGCCAACAATTCTGTCAAGGACGCGGCGCGCCTGCTGCGCATCAACAAGGTTTTTATCAATGGCGCGAGGCTCTTTAAGCGATGCCGTGACCGCGCTTTTCGTCACTGCGTTGAAGGTTATGCGGCAAGGCACTGTTTCCGCGTCAATGCCGAGGATGTTCGCTATATGCCAGCTTATTGCCTCTCCTTCGCGGTCGGGGTCGGTAGCAAGATAAACCTTATCGGCGTTTTTTGCCGCCTTTTTCAGCTTGGTTATAAGCTCGCCTTTTCCGCGTATGGTTATATATTTTGGCTTAAAGCCGTTTTCAATGTCCACGCCGAGACTGCTTTTCGGCAGGTCGCGCAGATGACCGACCGACGCCATGACGGTATAGTTTTTGCCGAGATATTTATTTATTGTTTTAGCCTTAGAGGGGGATTCCACAATCACAAGACAGTTCATAGCCATTGGCCCAGCTCCTTTCGGCGGTATTTTTTATTATCTTAATGTATTTTACGCTAAAAAATCCGATTTGTAAAGAGGTAATTTTAAAAATTTTAAAGTTTTTTCCTTAAAAAAATCCCTCTCTTTTTTGAGCGGCGGGGGAAATTATACAATTCACTTGATTTTTTGTTTAAAAAAATATAAAAAAGTACTTGACAAAGCTTGTTCTTTTTAGTATAATAAGCAAAGTAACGCGGGTTGAGTTTGGAAGGGCAAAGCCGCGCTGTGGCCCGGTAGTACAGTTGGTCAGTACGCCAGCCTGTCACGCTGGAGGTCGAGGGTTCGAGGCCCTTCCGGGTCGCCATTGCGCTGTCCTAGCTCAGCAGGCAGAGCACTTCCTTGGTAAGGAAGAGGTCGGCAGTTCGAATCTGCTGGACAGCTCCACGGAGTAAGCCGAAAGGCTTGCTCCGATTTTTTTGCGCTTTTGAAAATATTGACAAAAAAACAGGAAAGCTGTATTATGTATGTATGGAAGGGCCGAATAATTTACGTCGGCGGTTCGCCGCTTGAAAGGAAGGAAAGCAATGGAATATCCGGCAAGACTTATACCCGAAACCATGCGCGAGCAAAGTATGCGTGAGCATTCGGAAAACGTCGCGGAAATCTGCGCGGAAAAAATGGCTCCGATTGGGCTGGAAAGCCTCGGACGGCTGACGGGGCTTATTCATGATGCCGGAAAGCTGAGCGAGGATTTTGTTCAATATCTAAGGCAAAACGACAAAAACCTGCGCGGAAGCGTAAACCACAGCGATGCGGCCGCGGAATATATTTATCATACATTCTATAAAACCGGCGCGGACGCATGGGAAAGGCTGACGGCTCAGCTTGTGATAGACAGCGTATACTGCCATCACGGACGGCTGTTTGATTGCATAACTGCGGAGTATAAAAATAATTTTGAAGATAAAATGAAAAAGCATTCCGACTGCGGCTATGCCGAAAAAATGAGCGTCTTTTTCCGCGAGGTCAGCTCCGAAAAGGAGATAACGGCGCTGTTTCGTAAATCCTGCGCCGAAATAAAGGCGATATGGAATAAAATCAGCCCTTTTAAGTCTTTTGGAACGGCTATGCTCCAGCGGCTGCTCTATTCCGCGCTGATTGACGCGGACAGATACGATGCGTTTTGCTTTGAGGCGGGAATTGCGCCGTCTGCCGCGGGCAAGCCTGTTAACTGGGAAATCGCCGCCGAAAGCATGGAAAGACTGATGGACGGTTTTAAACCGGCTAAAACTGAAATAAACAAAGTCCGGAATATGATTTCGGAAAAATGCCTTGACGCGGCAAACAGGGGAGACGGCATTTATACGCTTTCCGTCCCGACGGGAAGCGGAAAAACCCTTGCAAGTCTGAGATTCGCGCTTAATCTTGCGAAGAAAAGCAATAAAAAGCATATTATTTACGCTGTTCCGTACACCACAATCCTTGACCAGACAGCCGCGGAGGTAAGGGAAATTTGCGGCGGCGAAACGGTGCTGGTGCATCACAGCGGAATTGTCAAGGAAGACGGAGAAGAAAACGCGGCGTACCGACTTCTGACGCAGCGCTGGGATTCGCCCGTCATTCTGACAACAACCGTTCAGCTCATGAATGCGATTTACTGCGGAAAATCCGCTTCCGCAAGGCGAATGAGCGCGCTTTGCGACAGCGTTGTCATTGTGGACGAGGCCCAGTCCGTGCCGCGCAGACTTGTCTGCCTTTTCACCGAAGCGGTAAATTTTCTGCATGAGGTATGCAAAACAACGGTTCTGCTCTGCACGGCGACTCAGCCCGATTTCTGTCTGCTGAAAAGCCATCCCTTGCGGTTTTCCGATAACCGTGAGCTTGCGGCCGGTATTCCGAGGCTGAAGGAAATTTTCAAAAGGAATGAGGTCGAGAATCTCTATACTCCGCAGGGCATGAGCCTTGAGGAAATAGCCGCGCTTGCCGAAAAACAGCTCGAAACCGAAAACAGCGTTCTCGTCATAATGAATAAAGTCGGCGAGGCGAGAAAAATATATGAGCTTATAAGCCGAGACTGCGAAAAAATTTATCTTTCCTCAAAAAAGTGCGGAGCGCACAGAAAGCTGCTTATTGATCGTATAAAGAAAAGAACGGCCGAGCTTGCCGCAGCTGACACGGAAGCGGCGAAAAAGCTTATAGTCGTAAGCACACAGCTCGTGGAGGCGGGCGTAGATTTTTCCTTCGGCTGCGTAATAAGAGCCGCGGCGGGAACGGACAGCCTTGTTCAGGCGGCGGGAAGATGTAACAGGAACGGCGAAATAGGCAGGCTTTGCAAGGTATATACAGTCAATGTGGCAAACGAGGATTTGTCAATGCTCAAAGACATTCAATTTTCCAAACGCTGTACCGAAGCCGTAATTTCAAGAAACAAGGATATTGATTTGTTGAGCGAAGAGGCTGTAAGCAAATACTACGCGGAGTATTTTAAAGCTGACGGCTCCTCGCTTGACGAAATGGAATATGTCGTTAAAAAATATAAGACAACAATAATGGATATGCTTTCCGCCAACTCCGTATTCGTAAGAAATTATCGCGGCGTCAACGGTAACGCGGAGCGGCCGCCGCTTTGTCAGGCCTTTGAAACCGCGGGGAAAGAGTTCAAGGTCATAGATGACGCCTCCCGCACCGTTCTTGTTCCTTACGGCAAGGGCAAGGAATATATTGAAGTGTTAAACGGAACCGCAAGCCTGCGCGAAAAATACGACGTAATAAGAAAGTGCGGTGAATACGGCGTAAATCTTTATCCTTACGAAACGGCAAGGCTTGCGGACGCAATCTTCCTTATCGAGGACGTCGGCGTATACGCGCTGTCCGACGGAAATTACAGCGAGGAATACGGGCTTGAAACCGATTTGCCTCGGGAGCCGTATATATCTTAAAAAAATCTTAATTTTTTTATTAACAATTTCTTAAGTTTCTTCTGTTATTATAGGCTTATCAAAACAAAGAGGGAGGCAAACATATGCAAACAGTTTTAGTTGTTGACGACGACCGCGAAATTGTCGAAAGCATATCAATTTATCTGCGCGCCGAGGGCTGCGATGTGCTGAAGGCTTATAACGGGCTTGAAGCGCTGGATACGGCTATGCGCCAAAGCGTCCATCTTATAATTTTGGACATAATGATGCCCGAAATGGACGGAATAGAAACGCTTATGAGTCTGCGGAAGAAAAAGAATATCCCCGTTATACTTATCAGTGCGAAAGGCGAGGACGCCGATAAAATTCTCGGCCTGACAGCGGGAGCCGACGATTATGTCACAAAGCCGTTCAATCCCGCCGAACTTGTGGCGCGCGCAAAATCCCAGCTCCGCCGCTATACTCAGCTCGGCAGCGCGGTTGAAGCGGAAAACAAAATCGTAATTGACGGTCTTTGCGTTGACACGGAAGCAAAAAGTGTCACCGTGGACGGATGCGAAATCAAGCTGACGCCGATGGAATACCGTATTTTGGAGCTTTTGTGCAAAAATCGCGGAAAGGTATTCTCCGCCGACGAAATTTACCGCCTTGTCTGGAACGAGGAAAACGCCGTCAGCGACAATGCCATTGCCGTACATATCCGCCATATACGCGAAAAAATTGAGATAAACCCAAAGGAACCGCGTTATGTAAAGGTTGTCTGGGGAATAGGCTATAAGGTAAAATAAGGAGGATATGATGAGTAATTTTTTGAGAAGCAATATAACAAAAGCCGCAGCGTTCCTCCTGATACTGATCTGTGCGGCAGTGTTTGCCGCGTCGGTTGCGGATATAATGTATCTCAACAGAAGGGGCAGCTCTGTTGTGTACGAGTTTGAGAGCAGCTTTGAGGAGAGCCGGACGCTGCAAAGAATGAAGGCGACGCTGAGAGCCGCGGCAAGACGGGAAACAATAGACGAAGCGCGGAAATTTCTTTCGGAATTTGATTATGCCGAATATTATATTATCGGAAGCGACGGCGTGGCGGTCGCCAATTCGTCGGTAGAAGGTGTTAAAGCCTGTCCTTGGTGGTTTAGCCTGAAATCGAACGGCGAAGAACCGGCTGAAACGGAACCGTCGCTCGCAATCGACTACGAGGCAGTTGCCCCCGAGGACGATTCGGTTTACAGCGAAGGAACATATGTCGATTCCGATAATTTTTTAGAACCCATTCCCAATACATGGACAGCGCCTTATGCTATTTATGCCGGAATCGCCGAAGAAAAATACTACGAGCTTGAGAGCCTTTGGCTGTTCAAAAAAAGTTGTGCTTTGACGGACGCATACCTTGCGGGCGGCTTGCTTTTGCTTGCGCTTGCGCTTTGGATATATCTGCTCGCGGTCAGCGGACGCAGGAAGGGCGACGACGGTGTTCACACTCTGTCGGTTGACCGCTGCTTTATTGAGATTCTTGTCGTTCCCGCCGCCGTGGCCGTTGCGATGCTTACATACGGAAGCATGATATGCGCCGTTTCTCTGATTCGGGACGAAGGGTACGCAGATGATGCCGTTCTTTGGCTTGCGGTTATTATGGCAACCGCCGCGACCGGAATATTTGTCGCGGCAAGTCAATCCGTCGTGAGAAATATAAAGAATAAAACCTTTGCTTCGAGGCTTTTGAGCGTCAGGGTTTTGCGCGGACTGAAACGGGCGCTGCTGTTTTTGTGCGGCAATCGGATAACCGCGGTTATACTTGTGCTTTTCGCGGCGTACACCATTTTACTGCTGGTGCTTGCCGACAGCGTAATCGGCACGTTTGCGGTTTTTGCCGCGGCCGCGTATTTCATGTATCGTTATCTTGTGCAGCTCGATAAAATCAAAACGGGAATTTTCAAAATACATGACGGTGAGACCGACTATAAAATCGAAGGCTGCAAAGCGGCGCTGCTTTCCGAAACCGCCGATACGCTGAACTCGATTAACGAAGGAGTAAAGGCCGCCGTTGAACGCGAAACAGCGGCTCAACGAATGAAAAGCGAGCTTATAACAAATGTATCCCACGATCTGAAAACGCCGTTAACTTCAATTATAAGCTATGCCGATTTGCTTGCCTCAACGGAGCTTTCGCCCAAGGAAGCAAACGACTACGCAAGGATAATAAAGCAAAAAAGCGACCGTCTTAAAAAGCTGACAGACGACCTTTTCGACATTTCAAAGGCTGAAAGCGGAAGCGAAACCGTCAGCGCGGAGAGGCTGGATATGGCTCTCCTGCTGCGCCAGTCCTTGGCGGAACTGAACAGTGAAATTGAAAAAAGCGACCTTGATTTCGTTTTGTCGATTCCGGAAAAAGAAATATTCGTCAATGCCGACGGGAAAAAGCTTTCCCGCGTGTTTGAAAACCTTATTGTAAACGCGGTTAAATATTCGATGAAGGGGACGCGTGTCTACGTCGGGATAACCGAAAAGGAGGGCGAAGCGGTGGCGTATATAAAAAATATTTCCGCCGCGCCCATGAATTTTTCACCGTCGGAAATAACCGAGCGATTTGTGCGCGGCGACGCTTCCCGTACAACCGAGGGCAGCGGGCTCGGACTTGCGATTGCCGAAAACTATGTCAAGCTCTGCGGCGGACGACTGGAGCTGTGCATTGACGGAGACTTGTTTAAAGCCGAGGTTATACTCGGTGTAGTTAAATAAACCTAAGAGATGTAATAACAGCGCAGACGGCGCCCCGAAGCTTAGCGGGGATTTGTCCGTACCGCGCTGTTTTTACGGTTGGGCGTTTTTTAATTATTTCTTTTTTCAAACCCTTGACAACCTTGCGCATTTAATGTAAAATATATAAATACGAGGTGACGATATGATTGAAAGCATAAAAAACGCCGTGCAGGGCTTTGCGGTTTCCGTTGTCACCGCGTTGGGCTTCGGTGCGGCTGCGGCAAATTATTTTTATGTATTCCTGATTTCCATGATACCGATTGTGGAGCTGAGAGGCGCGATTCCCGTTGCGTATGCGCTCGGACTTGAGACGTGGCGGTCGCTTCTGGTGTCGATTGCGGGAAATATGCTGCCCGTACCGTTTATATTGCTGCTCATAACGCCGCTTTGCAATTTGCTTAAAAAGACGCGGCTGTTCGCCTGGTTCCCGAAATGGCTCGACGCAAAGGTCGAAAAAAACCGCCATAAGGTTGAGCGCTACGCCTTCCTCGGACTGTTCCTGTTTGTGGCAATTCCCTGCCCCGGAACCGGAGCATGGACGGGAAGCCTTATCGCCAGCTTCCTTGACTTTGATTTTAAGAGGTCGCTGCTTTCGGTGTTCCTCGGAGTTATAACCGCGGGGCTTATTATGACGCTCCTTTCGTTCGGAGCCTTTGATATGATAAAAAATTTCTTTTAAACGGAGGATAGATGTATGAACAAAAAATTATTTACGTCGGAGTCGGTCACCGAGGGACATCCCGATAAGGTGTGTGACCAAATAGCCGACGCGGTTCTTGACGACATTTTGGCGCATGACCCGAACGCGAGGGTTGCCTGTGAGGTTTGCGCCGCGACGGGACTTGTTATGGTGTTTGGCGAAATTTCAACCGAGCATTATTGCGATATACGCTCAATTGCTCGCAAAACCATTGAGGAGATAGGCTATACCGATCCCCAGATGGGCTTCCATTTCAACAACTGCGCCGTCATAAATACGCTTAACGAACAATCGCCCGACATAGCCATGGGCGTCAATAAGAGCCTTGAAGCCCGCGAGGGTGACGACAGCGTGTTTGATACGGGAGCGGGCGATCAGGGAATGATGTTCGGCTATGCGACGAACGAAACAGACGAGTATATGCCGACTCCGATATACTATGCTCAGAAAATGGCGAAAAAGCTTTCCGAGGTGCGCAAAAACGGCACGGTTCCGTATTTGCGTCCCGACGGAAAAACTCAGGTCACGGTTGAGTATGACGGGGACAAGCCGGTGCGCATAGACGCGGTTGTGCTTTCGACACAGCATACTCCCGACGTCAAGCTTGAAACCATACGGAAGGATATGATTGAAAAGGTGATTCTTCCGACTCTCCCCGAGAGTATGGTAGACAAAAACACAAAAATTTTTGTAAATCCCACAGGGCGCTTCGTAATAGGCGGCCCTCACGGCGACAGCGGACTTACGGGAAGAAAAATCATCGTCGATACCTACGGCGGCTTTGCTCCTCACGGCGGCGGCAGCTTCAGCGGCAAGGATCCCACAAAGGTTGACAGAAGCGCGGCGTATATGGCGCGTTACATCGCCAAAAATATTGTCGCGGCGGGGCTTGCCGATCGTTGTCAGCTTCAGCTTGCCTACGCAATCGGCGTCGCGAATCCCGTTTCCGTGCGAGTTGACTCCTTCGGCACGGGAGCCGTCAGTGACGAGCGTCTTTCGGAAATTGTCGGCGAAAGCTTTGATCTTCGTCCCGCCGCCATAATTAAGACTCTTGATTTGCGCCGCCCCATATACCGCAAGACAGCGGCATACGGCCACTTCGGCCGCAGCGACCTTGACCTTCCGTGGGAAAGGCTCGACGCCGCCGAGAAATTGAAAAAATTCCTCAATTAACAACCCTGCCCCGATAAGCATATTTTGTTATCGGGGTGAGTTTATGATAGGACTTGTTATAGCCGGATTGATTGTGTTCGTGCTTTCGCTCTGTTTCGGTGTTCTGTTCGGTCGGCGGACGCCATGGCGCGCTGTCTGCACAAAAAGCGAGCTGCTTGAGCTTTTCTCCGCGCTGCCGGACAATGCCCGAATATACATAAGCATAGATAGCGGATTGGACTGATTCTTACGGATTTGATAACGCTTGATGGCGAGGTTTACGATATTATATATGTGAATGAGGATAACGGCTACACCGTCTGCGAAATTGACGCAAACGGTGTTTTGGTCGTTGCCGTGGGACATATGCCGTTCGTAACGCCGGGAGAAACCGTAAGGCTGACGGGAAGCTGGGCAAATCACGCGGAATACGGACGGCAGCTGAGAGTTGAAAGCATTGAGCGCGTTTTGCCTCAAAGCGTGGGCTCTATCTATAGCTATCTCGCGTCCGGCGTAATCAACGGAATAGGCTCGGCAACCGCACGGAAAATCGTTGACCGCTTCGGCGAGGATTCCCTTAATATTCTGCGCTCATCGCCCGAACAGCTCACGGAAATAAAGGGAATAACCTTGAGAAAAGCGGAAGCCATGAGCGAAGCGTTTATCCTGCGTCAGGATACGGCGGAAACCGTTATGTTTTTCCAAAAATTCGGAATAACGCCCAATTTGGCAATGAAAATTTACAAAAAATACGGCGCGGCGGCAATCGACCTTGTAAAGAATAATCCGTACTCGCTGTGCGACACAATACAGGGAATAGGCTTTAAAACCTGCGACCGCATAGCGGTGAGCATCGGAATCCCGTTCGACAGCCGCAACCGCGTAAGAAGCGGACTCAAATATGTTCTTTCCGAGGTCGCGATGAACGGCAATACCTGCTATCCCGAGGATGAACTGGCGGACTGCACGGCAAGGCTGCTTTGCTGCGGAATTGATACGGTACGCGATTGCTATTCCGAAGCCGTGCTTGCGGGCGCGATTATTTCCGAAAATTCGCTTGCGTATCTGCCCATGTACTACAATTTGGAAATTTCTGTCGCGAATCGGCTTGCTTTTTTGGCAAAAAGCAAGGAAGAACCCGCGGATGAGAATCTCTTCTCTCTTTTGGACGAGTACGCAAGGCAGTGCAGCCTGACGCTTTCCGAGGAGCAGCGCGAAGCGATTTTGACGGCGAATACGCGAAAGGTCACGGTTATAACCGGCGGCCCCGGTACGGGAAAAACCACAATAATGAAGGGCGTGCTGAACGTCATGCTCCGACGCGGACGCGAGGTGCTGCTCTGCGCGCCGACGGGGAAGGCGGCAAAACGGCTGGAGGAAGCGTGCGGCTTTGAAGCAAAAACCATACACCGCCTTCTTGAGGTCAGCGCGATAAGCGATGAAGAGCAGCGCTTTTCCAAAAATGAAGCCAATCCTCTGAGCGCGGATTTTATAATAGTTGACGAAATGAGCATGGTTGACATCCAGCTCATCGACGCTCTTCTGAAGGCGATGAAGCGCGGCGCGGGCATAATTTTGGCGGGCGACGTTGACCAGCTTCCCTCCGTAGGCGCGGGAAATGTACTGAGCGACATAATAAACAGCGGCGTTGTTCCGCTGGTAAAGCTTAACACCGTTTTCCGCCAGGCGGAGGAAAGTATGATTGTCGTAAACGCGCATAGAATAAACGACGGCAAAATGCCCGAGCTTGGAAACACCCGCTCCGATTTTTTCTTCATGTCCCGTCCCGATCACGGTTCAGCCGCCGCGCTGATACGGGAGCTTGTTTCCGTAAGGCTGCCGAAGGCATACGGCTACGACCCGTTCGGCGATATACAGGTGCTTTCGCCGTCAAAAAAAGGAATTGCCGGAGTCGCAAGCCTTAACTCAATGATTCAGGAGCGCCTGAATCCGCCTGCCGCGGACAAGCCCGAGCAAAAGCGCGGAGAGCTTGTTTTCCGCCTTGGAGATAAGGTCATTCAGACAAAAAACAACTATGCCGCCGAGTGGGAAAATCCGGCCGACAGCACAAGCGGCTTCGGCATTTTTAACGGCGACATCGGCGTGATTAAAGACATTGACGGTATCGACAAATCGCTTTCGGTGGAATTTGACGACGGAAAAACCGTAAAGTACGATTTCGCAGCGCTTGACAATTTGGAGCTTGCATACGCCTTGACGGTTCACAAAAGTCAGGGCTGCGAATTTAAGGCGGTAATAATTCCCGTCTGTTCCTTCGCGCCTATGCTAATGACCCGAAATTTGCTTTATACCGCGATAACCCGCGCGAAGGAGCTTGTTGTGCTTGTCGGCTCTGCCGATTCCGTAGCGGCGATGGTACGCAACAACCGCCGTTCCAAGCGCTACACGGGACTGCTCGAAAAGCTGAAGCTCTACGGAAAAGCCGCCGAAAATACGGAGGATAACACAGATGGAAACTCTTAAAAGCAGGCTTAAGACGTTTGCCGCCGGAATCGGAATAGATGAAACCGGAGTGACGCAAATGAACGGAAAAACCGCCTTTGTCTGTCTTTTTCCGTATTTTTCGGGCTATGAGGACGGCAATCTGTCCGTATACGCCTATTCGACCGACTACCATATTGTAACCCGCCGCAAGCTTAAGCAGATATGCGAATTTCTGTTCTCCGCCGGAGCCTCCTATGCCGAGGGCTTTGCCGACATAGGGCCGAGCGTGGATAAAAATTTGGCTTACGCCGCGGGGCTTGGCTTTTACGGAAGAAATACCCTGATGATAAATCCGCGTCTCGGAAGCTATTTCTTCATCGGCTATGTTCTTACCGACCTGCCTCTTGAGCCGGATTCCCCTCTCGAACAAGGCTGCGCGGGCTGCGAAAGATGCGTTGAAGCGTGTCCCGGAGGGGCGCTGAACGGCGGCTTTGACATTACGCGCTGCGCCTCCGCCGTGAATCAAAAGAAAGGAGAGCTTTCCGACGAGGAAGCCGAGCTTGTTCGCCGTGCCGGCTACGCCTTCGGCTGCGACATTTGCCAAAGGGTTTGCCCCCATAATCAGAATCCCCCGCCGCCGATGCCCGAATTTCTGGAAAACCGTATTTTCAACCTCACGGAGGATATGTTCAGCGGCGTCAGCAACAGAGAATTTAAAGAAAAATACGGCTCCTATGCCTTTGCTTGGCGCGGGAAAAACGTTTTGCTCAGGAACATAAGAATTTTGAACAAATAAAAAGGGATCGCGGCTGATTGGTTGAAAAACCGTTTTGCCGCATCCCTTTTTATTTTTTATCAGTCAATACCGTCAATCAATATTGGAACGAGCGGATATATTTGCATCTCATGCCGTCATTCCAGACCATTGTATCGTCCGGCTCGGCTTCCCAGCCGCCTATGCCGGTGTTAAGGATAAGCCTCATATTCTTCTGGTAATTGAGGGCGGTTACATATGCGTCTCTGCTTGGCGTAACCCGAGTGTAGCACTTGCCGTCAACGTAGAACTTCATATAGTCATAGCCCCAGTCCAGCGCGAAGGTGTGATAGCCGTCGGTTATATTGACGTTTTGGGACTGCTTGCCGAGTATGCTGTTGTTCTCCTTGTTATAGTGAACCGCCGTGTTCCAGGCATTCGGACCGAATACGGAGGAAAGCGTCTCAAAGATGTCTATTTCCGGCGGCCAGCTATCGCGCCCGTCAAGCCAGAAAGCGTTCCAATATCCGATGGGGCTTTCGGGCTGCTTGAAGCTGCCCTCAATGTAGCACTGCTTGTTGAAAACCTTGTTCTGTATGCTTACAACGCCGACATAGCCCTTCCATCTAACCCATTCTTTGCCGTAATCGCCGCCATAATCAATGCCCGTTTCGCCGCTTGTGTTTTGAGGCCAGCCCGAAGCCTCCGTCGCTTTCAGGAAAAGCTCGCCGTTTTCGACAATGACGTTTTTCGCGGTTATAAGGGCGGAAAAATTATAGCTGTCATTTGTCGGGTTATTGGATTTCCACGGATAATTTGTCCACCACTGAGAGCTTAGTGAATTGCCGTAAAAGTTATCGCAAACATATGCCGACGCTTCGCTTCTGAGGTAATATACGGCTCCCGCGTCCGACCATCTGCTCCATGGCTTAAGATCGCCAATATAGTTTGTTCTGTCGCTTCTTGCGTCGTAAAGATATTTTTCGCGGTTTGTATAGGTTTTGTATGAATATGTGCTGCCCGTATAATAGCCGAAGTTTTCTTCCTCTGTCTTGACAAATGTGGCGTTTGCGTAGAATACGCCGTTATTTTCCAGCTTTTTAAGGTAAATTCCTCCGTTTTCCGAAACCATGAAGTATCCCGGAAGAGAAACAGCTTCGAGCGATACGCCCGAACCGATAAGCCCCTCACGCTCGGCAAAGCGAGTAAGCGCGGGGTCTGTTTCCGCGGCGACGGAAAGCATTTCATCCGCTCCGTTATGGCTGACATACCTTCCGTAATATACGTTTGTGCCGGGGTCGTCCTCAAGCCTTGTCGCCTCAAGTCGGATAATTCCGTTCACGGGATCCGCGGAGGGGTCTGTTCCGCCCGTGTTTTCCGTTTGAACCACGGAAAGATCGGAAATATACATTTCGCATTTTGCGCCGGCGCCGGTATTGAACACAAGCGTGTTTGCTTCGTAACCGCTCCACATACAGCTACGCGTAAGCTCATCGTCGGAATACGAAAAATAGACAAGCTGCGTTTCCTCGACTTCGCCGTCGTCAATGGTTATATACGCCTTCCTCGAAAGAGGGGAAACCTTGATGCTTACGCTCCAAAGCGCGTCGCGGGAGAATCCGTTCTCGAAAAGCTTGGTCGGATAGCCTTCGTTAAAGTAATCGGAGGATATTTTGTTTACTTTGACCTTGCCGCCGGAATTTTCAAACCTAAGTTGAATCGCGCTGTAACGGTTAAGGTCGGCGCCGCCCGTTATAATCCCGTCTGTAAGAGAAAGACCGCTGAAATAATTTGAGGCACCGCTTCCGTTTATTTCGGAAGGCAGATACATATCGAAGCTTATTTCATAATCGGCTCTGCTTCCGCCGACGGACGGGGGAGAAAACGGAAGCTCGGCAAGAATGCCGCCGGCGCCTTCAATTCCGTCGGTCGTGCCTAAAGCCTCGATTCCGCAAACGCGAATCCATCCGTTGTTATTTGAATCGGTGCGCGCGTAGAAGGTGAATTTTATATACCTTGCCGCAATCTGAGAAAACTTAATGTACTGCGTGGTTGTGGACTGCGCGCCTTGAGTAATTGACACCTTGGACGCAACGGTCTTATAGGTCTTTCCGTCCTCGGAAAGCGCAACGGAGACGACATAGGTTCGCGCCTCGTTAGCCTTTCCGAAAGCAATGCCGACCTTGTTCAGCATATATGTTTTGTCCAGCTTCGCTGTCAGCGTGGCCGGAGCGCTGTCAGTAACATCCTTTGCGGTCCATATCGTGGAGGTGTCGCCGTCAAGTACGTTTTCCGCCTTATTTCCCGATTCCGGCTCCTGTGACGCGGTAACGTCGGATATTTTAAGAGCGCTTACCTCGGTCGAACCGCTTCTGTCGACATTGTCGTAAAGATGAAGCGCTCCGCTTCCGTCTTCGGGCATGACCGAAGCCTCGGCATAGAGCATATTCCCAAGCGAGGGCTCGTAGTCGGTGTATGTCATTTCATCCATCGGAGAGATTGTCAATGCGTCAAGCGAGGAAAAATCCTCGTCAAGCACTGTTCCGACGGCGTCCGGCTCCCTGCCGTAAACCTCGATTTCCGACAGCCGCGTCCAGCCGCCTTCGACCCTGTATACCGTAAAACGCACATATCTGGCGACGGAGGGATCCGTTTCGTAATATTGCATTTCGTTTGAATTGCCGTCCTTCGCGCCTTGAACTGTGTCCGTGAAATTTTCTCCGTCGAAGGAAACGGAAACGGACAAAATATATTCTCTTTCGCTTGCCAGGTCAAACGCCGCGCCGACCTTTGTCACCTCATATGTGCCGCCGAGGTATGCCGTTACATATTGCGGGGAAGCTTCACTCGTTTCGCAAGCCCATATGGTCGTAAGGTCGCCGTCAACGGTGTTGGAGGCGGGATTTTCGCTTTGAGGCTCGGCGCTTGCCCATACATCGTCGGAGTCAACGGATATTTTGAAAGCTTCGTCGGATTCGGTGCAGTCGTCGCTGGAAAATTTCTTCGCAAGAGGACGAAGCTCCCCGTCCCAAACATAAACGGCTGCCTTTCCTTTGGCGAACTTCACGGAATAGCTTTTTTCCGCGGCCGAATCCGGATCCAGAGAAACGGCGTGCTTCTCGACGGAAGATATGGCTCCGTTAGCCGTATATACCGCCGTATACACATAAAGCTCAACAGCGCTTTCTCCCGTGTTTTCAAGGGAAACCGCAAATTCCGCCGTGCCGTTATGCTTGGTTCCGCTCACGGAAGCCGTGACGCTGCCGTCAGCGGCGGCAAGCGGCTCGATTTCCTCGCTGTCCGTCATTACCGGAAGCGGCTCCTCCGCGGCACGGACGCCGGCAAAGCAAAACGCGACGGAAACCGCCGTCATAAAAGCAATAAAACGCTTATTCACAACTGTCATCTCCTTATTATGTAAATCTCATATATATACCTATATTATATCATGCCTTCAATATTTTGTAAATAGCGAATATTGTTTTTTTGAAAAAATAAAAAATCAGCCGCAAAAAAAACAGGCACAAATCCGTTGATTTGTACCTGCAAGGATATGTTAATTGTCGTCCTCGTCGTCTTCGTCGTCGTAATACTCGTAGTCGTCGTCCTCGTCGTCGTCATCTTCATCTTCATCTTCGTCGTCCTCGTCATCGTCCTCGTCGTCCCTGTTTTTCGTGAAGATATTGGACGCGAAGAACAGCGCGCTGATTGCGAATATGATAACAATAAGAACAATTATGAGCTTGCCGAACCAACCGCCGCCGGAGCTTTGCTGTTCCTCTTCGTCCTCAGGCTGAGCGGAGTCGGGGGAGACTTCATTTTCGGCGGGGTTTGTTTCATCTAAATCGGGAGAGACGGAAAGCTCGTCGAGCTGAGCCTGCTTGTTCGCTATTTCCGACTCGAGCGCGGAAATCTTTTCTTCATACATACTCTGAACCTGATTGAGACTCTGGGTTGCTTCTTCAAGCTGCGAACGCATACTTTTTGTTTTTCCGCTTTGAATTGCGCTTCCGATAATTCCGCCGAATATAAGCAAAACCGCGGCGCAGATAATTAAAAGCGTGGTTTTTTGCTGCTTTTTATTGCTTTTTCTTGGGGTGCGGGTGTATTTTTCCTGCTCGTCCATTGTATGACCCTCCGTTTATTAAAGTATTATAGCATGATTATAACACAGAAATTAAAAGTAATCAAGTCATATTTGGATTTTTTTTGATATTTTTTTTGTTTTTGAAAAAATACTTTGTTTTGTATATTGACTTTATTGCAAAATAATGCTATAATATATAAGACGAAATGTGTAAAAATGGCAATGTCAGGTTAATTGCCGCTTTTGGTCGATTGCCGCCTTCCTTGCGGCAAAAAAGTGCGGCAGAGTTATTTTGCTATGGAACGGAGGAAAGTATGGAATACAAAATTGTAGGCGACACGTTGCCGGTCGTAATTTGTGAGCTGGAAAGCGGAGAGGAATTGATTTCAGAGGGCGGCTCGATGGCGTGGATGACCCCGAACATGAAAATGGAAACAACCTCCAACGGCGGCTTTAAAAAGGCCATCGGGAGAATCTTTTCGGGAGAAAAGCTTTTCCAGAACCGCTATACGGCGGAGGGCGGCAACGGAATGATTGCGTTTGCGTCAAGCTTTCCGGGGTCGATTAAGGCGTTTGAAATTTCCTCGGATAACGAAATTGTGCTGCAAAAGCAGTCGTTTCTGGCTGCCGAGAATAAGGTTGAGCTTTCTGTTCATTTCAACAAGAGGCTCGGAGCCGGCTTTTTCGGCGGAGAAGGCTTTATCATGCAGAAGCTCAGCGGAAACGGAATCGCCTTTGCCGAGTTTGACGGTCATGTGGTTCAGTATGAGCTGCGTCAGGGCGAACAGCTTGTCGTCGATACGGGTCATTTGGCGGCGATGACAGGCACCTGCAGCATTGACATCCAAAAGGTTAAGGGCGCGAAAAATATACTTTTCGGAGGCGAGGGTCTGTTCCTGACGACAATTACGGGGCCGGGCAACGTATGGCTCCAGACAATGCCGCTTGTGAACGTGGCAAACGCGCTTCTGCCCTTTATGCCTCAGCAAACCGAAATAAACACAGGCAGTAATTAAAAAAATAAAAAAATAGGAGGAATACATAATGTACAAAAAAATCTTAAGTGTAATCGCGGCCTTGGCGCTTTGCTTTGGCGCCTTGGCGGGCTGCGGAGGCAGCGACAACACCGCTCTTTCAGACGGAATCGAGGAAGCGACAAAATTTTACTCGGGCTATGCCGACATAGTGTCCGAATACGGCAGCGTTCAGCAAAATGAGGAATTTGACGACGCAAAGGCACAGCTTGACGCCGTAGCCGAAAGATTGAACGATAAGCTCACCGAAGATGAGCTTTCCGAGCTTTTGGTTCAGGTCGGCGAAATTCAGTCGCTGTTTATAAGCATCGGCAGCGCGGCTATGACAAATATGCCGCAGACCGAGGAGGACGCCTCCGCCGGAGCCGATGACTCCGATGCCGAAGCTCTGTCGGATCTGCTTGAATCAACGGCAACGCTGCTCAGCGGAATTGCCGAAAATGTAAACCAGAACGGCAGCGACTATCAGAAAAACCTTATCTCCGGCTATCAGGACGAGCTTTCGGGCTATGCTTCCGAGGCGGACGAGGGCGTTGACAATGAAAAGGCTGCGGAGATAGAGTTTAGAGTTAAGCTTATGACCGCGGCGGCAAACAGCGTTAACGACCGTATCAACGAAAACGCCTCCGTTGAAGGCGAGGTTGACCTTGACGACCTCAACGACAAGGTTGAAGCCACAGCTAAGCTTGTTAACGGCGCGGCGGAAAATATCCTTGCCGGCGACGACCAAACGAAAAAGGACTTTATAAATGAAATTACCGATGAAATGGGTACTGTAAGCGCAAAGGTTGCTTCGGGCGAAGAAATTTCTGTTGCCGAGGCGAACGAAATCTATGACGCTCTTGATGTTATAGAAGAATTGGTTAAAGCCGTTAACGAATAAAATCAACAAATAAAAGCATTGGGCAGGCGCGAATCCGAGGATTCACGCCTGCCTTGCATTACGGGGAATGTCTGTTTTTTATTGCGTTTCCATTGCACTCAGAAGAAATTCCTTTGTTCTGATATTTTTCGGATTTGTAAAGAGCTGCTCCGGCTCTCCGTCCTCGACGATCAGACCGTTTTCCATAAAAATAATCCTGTCGCTGACGCCGCGCGCGAAATTCATTTCATGGGTGACAATTATCATTGTCATGTGCCTGTCGGCGAGAGAACGTATTACCCTCAGAACCTCTCCCGTCAGTTCGGGATCAAGGGCGGAGGTGGGTTCGTCAAAAAACAAAATTTCGGGATTCAGCGCCAATGCCCGCGCTATGGCAACTCTTTGCTGCTGACCGCCGCTGAGCTGATACGGATAGCAGTCCGCCTTGTCACTCAGCCCGATTTTTGCCAGCAGCTCTGCGGAAAGCTCAAGCGCCTCGGCTTTCGGCATTTTTTTTACGCGCATCGGCGCTGTAATAATATTGTCCGTCACAGACATATGCGGAAAAAGATTGAAATTCTGAAAAACAAGACCGACCTTCAGCGCTATTTTTCCGAGCTTAACCTTTTCGGCATACCCTTCCTCCGAAAAAAGCGTATCTCCGCAGATTGTGACCTCTCCGCCGTCTATGGTTTCAAGCTGTGTCAGGCAGCGCAGAAGAGTTGATTTTCCGCTGCCCGACGGACCGAGTATGCTTATAACCTGCCCGCGTTCAAGCTTGAAGGATATGCCGCGCAGCACCTTTAGCGCTCCGAAGCTTTTTTCCAGATTTTTGACCTCCAAAACCGTTTCCACTGCATTCACCTACCTGTAATAGCTCAGCTTTTTTTCGAAAAGCGACATAATTTTGGCGACGACGGCGTTTATTATCAGATATATCAATGCCGCCGCGATATACGGAACAATGCTGGAAAGCCGAGACGCCTGCTGCTTTGCCGTAAGCATAAGCTCGGTTATTCCGAGACACTGTATAAGCGAGGTGTCTTTCACAAGACTGGTAATTTCGTTGCCGAGCGGAGGAAGGACTCGTTTGATAACCTGCGGCAGCACAATGATGAAAAATGTCTGAGTTCTTGTCAGTCCGAGAACCTTGCCCGCTTCACTCTGACCGATGGAAATTCCCTCGATTCCGCTTCTGAATATTTCGGCAAAATAGGCGGCATAATTCAGCACCAGAGCAACCACCGCCGCGACCATGCGGTCGCTCCAGTGAAAATTCAGGAACGGCATGAACGACGGGCCGAAATACACAAACATAATCTGAAGCATAAGTGGAGTTCCGCGCAGTACGACTATGTATATCCTTGCGGGGATGTTCAGAATTTTGTGCCTGCTCATGCGTAAGGCCGCCGCGACCATGCCCAGGGGAATTGATGTCACAAGCGTTATAAAGAAAATTCTCACGGTAACCGCAGCACCCTTGAGGAACAGCAGCATAAGTGCCGAGTTCATAAAGATCCTCCTTCCTTAATTCCGTTTCGCGATAATTTCATTTTACAACAAAATACGCAAAAAGTAAAGAATATTTTGCTTCAAAAAAGCTTTGTTCCGTATTGATTTTTGATAATAAAAAAACGCGCCGGATTTTTTACATTGACAAGAGTTTAGCGCAATGGTATAATAAACACATGGGACGTTTTCGTTATACCGTTAAAGGCGTCAAACACCGAAAGAAAAAATTTTAAAGCTTTGAAGGGAGTGAAGCCGAATGGCTTCCGAAATAAACTGCGGACTTTCCGCCGAGGAAATTGCGGTGGAGCTCGGCTCGGATATCAACGCCGGACTTTCTATTGAAAAGGCCCACGGAAGAATACACAGCCGCGGCCGCAATGAGATACGGTTTTCGAGGGTCAAAAAAACCTTCGTCGGAGTTCGCGGAAAAATATTTTCGTTTATGAATGTCGTGCTGTTGCTTATGGCGGCGATTCATATGATAAGCGAGGGAAGCGAGGGGCTTGCGCTGTCGCTTTGCCTTGTTGTGTGCGCGGTAATCAATTCTGCGGCCTCGTGTATAAGCTTCCGCCGCGACGGTACTGTTTACAGCGCCGCGGAAGCTGCGCAAAACCAGACGGTTCGCGTTGTGCGCAGCGGAATCGAGAAGGAAATCGGAGCCGCTCTTTTGGCACAGGGTGACGTTGTTTTCCTGAAAAAGGGACAAACCGTTCCCGCTGACGCGAAAATAATCAAATGCTCGTCGCTTGTGGTAGACGAAAGCATCTTAAACGGCGAAGGCTCCGCCGCTGCAAAATTTGACTGCGGCGAAGGAAGCGATACGCTGCTGTATATGGGGACAAAGATTCTCGAAGGCAGCGTAAAGGCTATAATTACGGCGGTAGGAGACAAAACTCAGCTCGGAAACGCGGCTTCGGAGCTGGAGCGTGAGCCGTCAAAAATTTCCGCGTTGGAAAAAAGAACCGCGTCAATCGGCAGCTTCTGCGGTGCGGCTGCGGCGGTTATGTGGGTTGCGGCGTTTGTGATAAGGCTTCTCAGAGGCTTCGGCGCCGTTTCCGCCCTTGACAATTCCATTTCGGCGGCTATGACCGCGATTCCCGTGTCGCTTTCGGCAATTTTGCTTATTACCATGAGCCTTGACGTTTTCGTTATGAGAAAAAAGGGAGTTGAAATAGGCTCCGTTTCCGCCCTTGAAGCCATGGGCGCGACGACGGTGCTTTGCGTGGGCAAACGCGGCACGGTGACGGAAACCGGCTTCACCGTTGCCGAGGTTTGTCCCGGAAAGGGCTTCGACGAAAATACGCTCCGTCTTTTCGCTGCAATGTGTACAACCGGCGACATAAGCGACGGCAAGCCCGCCGGCGACGCAATGCAGACGGCGCTTATAAAGGACGCGGTTGCCCACGGTCACAGCGCCGACGAAATAAGAAACTCGGCTCCGCTTGAAAGGGTGTTGGATAACAGAAGCTCCGCCAGGCTCATGACCACGGTTCACAAAACGGACTCCGGCTATACCGTGATATGTAAGGGCTCGGCGGACGCGGCGCTTTCGCGTTGCTCTTATATTTACGATAACGGCATACGCCGGCTCGACCCGCAAAAGGATATAGCCGCCGTCGTAGGCGAGGTTCGTTCCATGACGGAGAAGGAGCTTACGGTAATAGGCGTGGCATATAAGGACGTCAATGACCTTGACGGAGATTTGCAGGGCGGTATGACGTTTATCGGGCTTATCGGGCTTGGAAATCCCGTCCGCGGCGACAGCGCGTCCGCGGTCGAGGAACTGAACTCGATGGGCGTAAAGCTGTGCATGATAACCGACGATAACCTCACCTCCGTTTCGGCGTTGGCGGAGGAGTGCGGCATAGAGCGCGATTTCGTGTATCGCGGATCGGATGTCACTCCCGACTCTCTCAGCCGTATACGCAAGAACACCGCCTTTGCCGACACGCCTGTTTCAATGAAGGCGGAGCTTGTCGGGGCTATAAATTCCGGCCGCGAAAATGCAGCCTTCGTCGGACGAAGCGCAAAGGACATAGGTGCAATGAGCGCGGCGGAGGTTTCGATTTCCACCGATGCGGGAGCAAGGGTCTGCTCGTCGGCGGCCGATGTTCGGCTGCACGGCAGCGGACTTGCCGGAATTGCCGCCGCTTTGCGCGAATGTAAGCGTGCATATATAAACAACGCCAGACTTACAGATTTCCTGCTGTCGTGCAACGCGGCGGAAATGCTCTGCGCGCTGATTGCGCTTGTCATGGGCTATTCAACGCCCTTTACGCCCTTTGAAATAATTTGGCTTAACGCCATAATTGCCGTGGCGGGAGCCGTCGGAATCTGGCGCGAGCCGTATTGCCGACCGCTTATGACCCGCAGGATAAGCGATCGCGGCACGAAAAAGAAGGGATTTCCGCGCTTTATCGTTGCCGGCGCGGTTTCGCGAGGCATTGTTACCGGAGTATGCGCAATGCTTATGTATGCTTCGCTGATAGGTTTTGTCGGCTCCGCCGAAAGAAGAACAGCGGTTTTCCTGATGTTGGGAGTTTCCTTTGTACTTATGGCGCAAAGCTGCCGCAGCGA
Organism: uncultured Oscillospiraceae bacterium; assembly: GCA_964537995.1. Lineage (GTDB taxonomy): Bacteria > Bacillota > Clostridia > UMGS1883 > UMGS1883 > JAFLUQ01. The sequence goes on along the minus strand of CAZICW010000012.1, from coordinate 16,002 downwards.
TGAGCCGATAATAAAGCGTTTAAAGCTAAACATAACGGCAATCGTTTGTCTCTTAATCGGCGCGGCGGCCGTAATTTTTGGAGCCGCGTCAATGAATATGGCGGCGGCTCTCGGCATAGCCTCGAACCTCAATCCCTCCATATGTGCGGCAGCTGTTGTAACGGGAGTAATACCCGCTCTCGCAACGGAGCTGTATAAGCTGATAAAATTCGGAAAGGGGAAGCATTAATGACCGACAAAATCGAGGGAAGAAATCCTGTTGCCGAAGCCTTAAAAAGCGGAAGACGGATAGATAAGATTTATGTAAAGAGAGGGGAGAGACAGGGTAGCATAATTCCCATAATCCGCGAAGCAAAGCGGCGCGGAATTATTGTCTCCGAGGTTGACGCGGCAAAGCTTGACGAAATGAGCGAAACAAAAAATCATCAAGGCGTCATAGCTCAGGTTTCGCCCGTGGAATATTCCGAGCTTGAGGATATTTTGCAGGCCGCCCGCGATAAAAACGAGCCTCCGTTTATTGTAATTCTCGACCGTATATCCGATCCGCACAATCTCGGCAGCATTATCCGTACCGCCAACTGCGCCGGAGTGCATGGGGTAATAATTTCAAAGCATGACGGCGTATCTCTTACGGCGGCGGCTGTCAAGGCGTCCGCGGGCGCAGCGGAGTTTACTCCCGTCGCAAGGGTAAATAATATCGCCAAAACCATTGATGAACTGAAAAAGCAGGGCGTATGGGTCACGGGTACCGACGCGTCGGGGGATAAAAGCCTCTACGAAGCCGATTTAAAGGGCGCAACGGCTATCGTTATAGGCAGCGAAGGCGAGGGAATGAGCCGCCTTGTTACCGAAAAATGTGATTTTTTAGTAAAAATTCCGATGAAGGGAAGCATAAACTCCCTCAACGCCTCGGTCGCGGCGGCGCTGGTAATATATGAAGCCGCAAAGCAACGGGGATAAAACCCGAAAAAAACGGGAATACTTCTTTTGAAAATATTTTTGGGAGGAGTATCAATATGGACAATACGGCGCTTATATTGGTTATTATCGGCGCTTTGAACTGGGGCAGCATCGGACTTTTCGGCATTGACCTTGTGGCGACGCTTTTCGGCGGACAGGCTTCGATAATGAGCCGCATAATTTATACGCTTGTGGCTCTTGGCGGACTTTGGTCAATCTCACTTCTGTTCAAGGAAAAGCTGCCCGTAAGAGAATAATACGAAAAAATTTTGAAATAAAACGGGACAAATCCCGATACGCAACCCAAAAGCCGGACACTTTTGAGGGCGCGTATCGTCTGCGGATTTGTCCCGTTTGTTTTGCGTTCCCGCCGATTATCGCGGGATTACAAGCGCTCGTTTGTTCTTTAATTCATCCTCTGTTTTTATGTCATTTGCCGCCATTAGCTTGGCGCGGCTGATATTATAGCCCTTCGCAATATCCCAGAGCGATTTTTCCTCGGTGATATAGCTTATGAGGATGGACGGCGCGTCCCGTTTTTCCTCTTCTCTCAGCTTGACGTCCGTAATGACGGACTGCTCGCAGGCGGACGGGGCGCTAACCGTCAGCGCGGCAATGCCCCTAACCTCAATTGAGTTTCCCGCGCCGATGCTGTAGCTCATATGCTTAAGCTCCGCCGTTACCGACGGAAGCGCCGAATACCTTTCGCCGTTCATTCTGTGGGAAAAATCAACGCCATAGCTGTAGCTGCTTACGGGCGCTTCGGGATTGCTTGTACGGAAAAGCAAGCTTACGTCCGCCGTGCCTTCGATTACAATATCGCTTCCCTCACGGAAAATGCGTGTTATGTTCGGACGGCCCTTTATGTCGTGTACGGTTTCGATGTCGCCGACTGCGGCGGGAAGCTTGATTGTGCCTTTTATGCCGCAATCCTCAATTTCCTTCGTCTCGGGAACGGTCAGCGACAGTGCGCTGCGTGTGCAGTCAAGCTCGGCGCCGGGATAATACGCATCGGTTATCGCGCCGCACGACGTCGTAATTCTGCCTATAAGCGTGAAATACAGCATGGTTTCCACATCGACGGTGCGTTTTTCGCCGTTTTCGTCGGCTGTAAGCTCGGTTTCCCAGCCCTGAATGTCAATACGGCACTCAACGTCCATTGCGTCATTCAGCCCTTCGACGTTTACCACCTTCGTAAACGGTATGTCCGCCTTTGCCTTTTCAATACCGCCCTCGGCGGCGTACAGTATAACCGCGCTGACTGAGCCCTTTACAATAGCTTTGTTGCTGATTACCTTAACCGATTTATCCGCCAAGCAAACCTCGTCGCGCAGAATTTCAACGGCGGGAGCTTTCGACGGAGAAAGCGTAAAGCTGTCGGCAACCGTTTCCTGCGCGCATCCGCGAGCTTTTATTACCGAGCATGACAACGCAGCGGTGCATAGCTCCGCTCCTTCGATTTCCGTCGGAATTGTAAGCTGCGAATTGCTGCTGACCGAAATCTGACCGCACACGTCGGCGTGTACGGAAAGCTTGCGGCAGTTGGCAAGACGGAAGGAAACCGAGCTGACGTTTACCGAGGAAAGCACGGGCATATCGTCGCGAACAGACGGAGCGGAAAATATATTGGAAAACACCGCCTTGGCGTTTATTGCTTTTACCTCGCGGCGAGGAGTGTCGGCAAGATAGAGAATGTTGAAAAACACATTACCCGTCAGCAGCACTCTGTCGGTCTGAGCGTCGCAGACAGAGGTCGCGCAGTTTGCCGAAATTTGCAGTACGCTCAGAATATCGGGCATATTGTCGGGAACAATAAGGTCGCTCTCGGCAGAGAAAGTGTTCTCTCCGCAAAAAATTTCGCTGCTGACCTCAAGCATGGTTGTTTTGATATTTGCGTCCATATAAAATTCAAGCCTTTCCGCCCACAAAATATCTCTCCTGCACCCTTGTCCGTGGGCAGACAGGGCGGGGGAGAGAGTAAAAAAACGTCCTTCCCCGATAACAATACTATGCGCGGAGAGGGACGATTATGCCTTTTTCTTTCATTGCTTTTCAAGCCGCATGAGCGAAATATAAATCAATGCGAGCGAAAGCAGAAAACACAAAGCAAGCAACGGATACGGCAGAAGGTAAAAAACAAACTGCGCCGCCGAGGTAAAATTGAAAATTATATGTATAATTATGCTTGAAAAAAGCGAGCCTGTTCGGAAATAAGAGAAGCCCATCACAAGTCCGACAAAAAAGGTAAAAACTGCTTGGAACAAAATTCCGTGCGCGACGGCGAATATAACCGCGCCGACGATAATTGCCGCCGGAGCGGGAAGCCCGCGCATAAGCTCGGTCTGTATAAAGCCGCGGAAAAGAATTTCCTCAAAGACAGGCGCGGCAATCATCATGACGAAAAGCCCGAAGACCACTTTAAACGGGGAATCAAGGGCTGTCGAAGTGTCCGGCGCACTGTCGAGCGAATCGTTCAGCAAAGGAATTTTTTCGGCAAAAACCGTGTATACCGAAACGGCAATCCGGCAGCCGAGAGCCGCAATTATCGCGCTTACAGCCGTCCTTTCCGATAAACCGGAAAAGCGAATATCATCGGAAACGGGTCGCTCGCGCAGCAGTCCGAGAGCTATGTACAGCACAGAAGCGGCGGCTATCGCCGCAAGTGTGCAGATAAACAGATTCTCCGTAACCGTATCGCCGAATTTTTCGACGGATCCTGACGAAAGCCCGACAAGCACGGCGGCGGCATATTGCATAACCGCGTAAAGAACAGCGTACATAACGGCGACAAACAACGTCCGCGCCGCCGTTCCGATTCTTGTCGGCATAAAAATCAGTCCCCTTCAAAGTGTAAATTCAAATCTTGCGGTCTGTGCGTTTATGGGCTTTTCCGGCAAATCAAGAGCCTCGATTTCGTTCTTCAGCGTTTCGGCGCTTTTTCTCAAAGCGTCGGTTTCCTCCCCGTTAAAAGGAACCTCTATAATACGGTCGATACCGCCGCCGCATACAACCGTAGGCACGGAAAGACACAGTCCGTCAAGTCCGTATTCACCGTCCAGCACGCCCGAAACCGTGAGAATTGTGTGTTCGTCGTTCACGATTGCTTCCGCTATGCGTGCGACCGCAAGCGCAATCGCATAATAGGTTGCGCCCTTTTTGTCTATTATTTCATATGCCGCGGAGCGCACATCGTCAAGCAGCCCCGTCTCGGTTTTCCGGCCGCAGTCGCCGCGCGTACAATAACCGTCGAGGCTCAATCCCGCGATTCGCGTTTGACTCCATGCGGCAACCTCACTGTCGCCGTGTTCGCCGACAATATAGGTGTGGATGCTTTTTGCGTCAAGTCCCGTATGCAGACTCAGCATATATTTCAGCCTTGACGTGTCAAGCACGGTTCCGCTGCCGATTACACGGCGTTTTTCCCAGCCGGAAAGCCTGTAGGCGACATAGGTCAGTATATCCACGGGATTGCTTACCACAAGCATGATGGGGTGGTGCGGAGCGTTTTCCTTTATCGCGCCGATTATGCCCTCAAAAACGACCTTGTTCCTTTTCAGCAGATCAAGCCTTGTCTCGCCCTGCTTTTGGGCTGCTCCGGCGGTAATGATAATCATATCCGCGTCTGCGCATTCCTCATAGCCGCCTGCAGTGATTTTCACGGATTTTGTGAAGCAAAGCCCGTGGTTCATGTCAAGCGCGTCGCCCTCCGCCTTGTTGCGGTTTATGTCAATCAAGGCGATTTCGCTGAATATCCCTTTCAGCATCAGTGTGTAGGCGCAGGTGGAGCCGACCGCGCCCGCGCCCACAATTACAACCTTACCTCTGTGAATGTTAAATCCTCCTTAGCGAAGACAGGCTCAGCCGCAGACCTCTTCTTCCCGCACCGGCGCGCCTTCGTTTATAATGATATGGCGGGGGCATTTTTCGGCGCAAAGACCGCATTGAGTACATTTTTCGTAATCAATCTCGGCGTGATTGTCGCCGACCGTAATCGCGGCCGACGGACAGACCTTTGCGCAAAGGCGGCAGCCTATACAGCCGACGGAGCATTTCTGCTTCATCGCAGCCCCCTTATCACAGGATTTACATTTAACATAGATTTTATTCTTTTTCGGAATCAACGCAATTATGTTCTTGGGGCAGACCTTAACGCACGAGCCGCAGCCTATGCAGGAATCGGCGTCGATGGACGCGATGCCGTCAACGACGGAAATTCCGCCTTCGCTGCAAACGGCGGCGCAGCTTCCGTAGCCAAGACAGCCGAAGCCGCAAAGCTTATGTCCGCCGCCCTGAAGTCTTGAAGCGGAGATACAGTCGGAAACTCCGTAGTAGTCATAGCGGTCGGCGGCGACGCCGCTTGTTCCGCTGCACAGCACTGCCGCACGCACAGGAATCACGGTTTCCGCTTTAACCCCCATGATTTCGGCAATTTTGTCCACAGCCGCCTGCCCTCCGGCAGCGCAGCAATTTATCGGCGCGCCGTCGTTCACAATTGCCGCGGCATAGGCCGAACAGCCCGCATAACCGCAGCCGCCGCAGTTCGCGCCCGAAAGACATTCGCTGATTTTTCCGACGCGCTCGTCAACCTCAACGTAAAATACCTTGGAGGCGACCGCAAGTATCGCGCCCAGAACCAGACCGACCGCGCCGATTGCCAGAGCGGGAATCAATATTTCACTCATAGTCTTACCTCCTTAAAAGCTCATGCCCGAAAAGCCCATAAACGCCAGCGCCATAAGCGACGCGCTTATAAGCGCGATAGGGAAGCCCGTGAACGCCTTCGGAATGTCGCTGGATTCGAGCCTTTCCCGCACACCCGCAAACAGCACAATCGCCAAAAGGAAGCCGATCCCCGACGCAAAGCCGTTCACAATACACTCGATAAGTCCGTATGCGGGCTCCTGCTGCATATTGAGCAAAGCCACGCCCAGCACCGCGCAGTTCGTTGTAATCAGCGGAAGATATATTCCCAGAGCGCTGTAAAGCGAGGGAATGGATTTTTGCAGGAACATTTCCACAAACTGTACCAATGAAGCGATTATGATTATAAAGGCTATTGTCTGCATATACTCGATGTTCAGCGGCTCAAGAATGTATCTTTGGCAAAAATACGTCATAATTGACGCAAGCGTCATAACAAACGTAACCGCCATACCCATACCGAGAGCGGTATCAACCTTCTTGGAAACACCGAGAAAGGGACAGATGCCCAAAAATTTTACAAGCACAAAATTCTGCACGAATATCGCGGAGAAGGAAATTGCCAAAAGCTTTGCAATCATGACTTTTTCCCACCTCTCTTTTCACGGATTATGTTTATGACGCCCAAGATAAGACCGAGAGTCAGAAAGCCGCCGGCGGGAAGAATCATTACGGTTGCCGGAGTTGAAATCCCGACGGAGTAACCAAGAATTGTTCCCGCGCCGAGAATTTCGCGTACCGACGAAATAACGGCAAGAGCAAGCGTGAAGCCAAGTCCCATGCCAAGACCGTCAACGGCGCTTTTAAGAACGCCGTTCTTGGAAGCGAACGCTTCCGCTCGGGCAAAAATTATGCAATTGACAACAATCAGCGGAATGAACAGTCCCAGAGAATCGCTGAGAGAGGGGATGTACGCCTGAAGCAGAAGGTCTATCATGGTTACAAAGGTTGCGATTACGGCGACATATGCCGCTATTCTGACCTTTGACGGAATCAGCTTACGAAGCAAAGAAATTGCGACATTGCTCAGGATAAGCACCGCCGTCGCGCTCAGCCCCATTCCTATGCCGTTCGCAAGCGAGGTTGTTACGGCAAGCGTCGGACACATTCCGATAAGCTGAACAAAGGTCGGGTTTTCATCAATAAGCCCGTTTTTAAAGGTTTTCCACATCAGCTTTTCCCTCCTTCAAAGGTTATTCCCGCTTCCGTAAGAGCGTCATAGGCGGAATTAACTCCGGCGGCGACCGCCTTGGAGGTTATCGTCGCGCCGGTTATTGCGGAAATTTCTCCGCCGCCGGAATCGGCGGACGTCGATTTCCCAGCCACGGAAACAGGATAACTCAGCCCAGCGAACTGTCCTTTGAATTCGTCCTTTGTGCAGTTTGCGCCAAGTCCCGCCGTTTCGCTGTTGCTGAGAATTTCAATTCCCGTTATGCGCCCGTCCGCGCCTATGCCGACCATAATTGAAATATCGCCGCCGTAGCCGGATGACTCCGCGCTTACGCAGTATCCGACGGGGGCGCCTTCCGCCCTGCCCTCGGAAATGCTGTCGGTGACGGCGGAAAATTCGTCGGCTTCGGGAAGCAGGGTCTGCATGGCGGTGTTTTTCTTTTCAAGCGCGGCTTCGGCAATGCGATCCTTTGTCAAAGCGTTCACTCCTCCGAGGAGAGCTGCTGCGGCAAAGGTTATTATAAAAAGCGTACCCGCGAGCTTTAGAAAGTTTTTCATTTTGCTTTTACCTCCCCAAACACCTTCGGCGTCGTCCACCTGTCAAGCAGGGGAGTCAGCACATTCATAAGAATTATTCCGTATGTGACGCCCTCGGGATAGCCGCCGAACAAACGGATAAGTCCCGTAATCGCGCCGCAGCCGATGCCGTAAATTACCTGCCCCCATTTTGTTGTTGGCGAGGTGGTGTAATCCGTCGCCATGAATATCGCGCCGAGCATAACGCCGCCGCTGAGAACCGCAAGCAGCGGCTCACCCTGATATGCGGCGTTTTTGCCGGGAATATAGCTCATAAGCGCAACGGTAATTATGTAAGCGAGAGGGATTCTAAGCCCGATTACCCTGCGGAAAACAAGATACGCTCCGCCGAGTATCAAAGCCGCGGCGCAGGTCTCGCCGAGAGAGCCGCCTATTGCCGAACCGTCGGACATCCGTCCGAGAAATTGCTCAAATACCGAAGGGAGCTTATCCGAATAGCTTGTCGAAAGAGGAGTCGCCGTCGTTACGGCGTCTGCTCCGCCAAAAATGTCAATCCGTCCCGCGGGCCAAGTTGTCAGCTGCGACGGAAAAGCCGCAAGCAAAAAGGCGCGTCCCGCGAGAGCGGGATTCATAAAATTCTGCCCCAAGCCGCCGAAAAGCTGCTTGACTATGACAATTGAGAAAAACGCGCCTATGACAACAATGAAATAAGGCGTGGACGCCGGAAGCGTATATGCCAGAAGCATACCGGTCACAACGGCGCTGAAATCCTTTATCAGCAGCTTTTTCCGGACGATAAGCCCGTAAACCGCCTCAAAGGCAACGCAGCTTATAACCGACACCAGAATCACGGCAAGCGCCCGCTGCCCGAAAAAGTATACGCTTGCGAAAGCGGCGGGCATGAGAGCGATAATAACGTCAAGCATTATGTCGGAAACGGAGCTGCGCTCGCGTATGTGAGGAGAAGAAGAAACCAGCAGCTTATTTTCCATTTTTTTCGGCCTCCTGTCGTTTTCTGATGAGGGCGTTCACGTCCTGCTTCCCCTGCCTTATCCTCTGCACAAGCTGACGCTTTGAGGGACAGACGTAGCTGCAGCAGCCGCATTCGATACACGCCGTAATTTTAAGCTCCTCGCAGCGCTCAAGGTTCCCGCGCCGCACATTGTCGGCAAGGTAGAGCGGCATAAGCTTCATCGGGCAGTGATCAACGCACCTTCCGCAGCGCAGACAGGGTTCCTCCTCTGGAAGCTCTACTTCCTTTTCCGTAAGGCACAGGATTGCGCTGCTGCCCTTTACGATGGGAACGTCAAGGCGAAACTGGGTCGGACCCATCATCGGGCCTCCCATGATTATTTTTTTCGGCTCTTCAATAAAGCCGCCCGCGTTTTCAAGGATGTATTCAACCGTCGTGCCGATAGGAACGCGGTAGTTGCAGGGATCGGCGATAGCTCCGCCCACAATCGTGACGATGCGGCGGATAAGCGGCGTGCCGTACATGAATCTGCGCGCAATCGCGGTACAGGTGTCCACGTTCACAACCACGACCCCAACATCGGCGGGAAGCCCGCCAAGCGGAACCTTGCGCTTCGTAACCGCGTATATAAGCTGCTTTTCACCGCCCTGAGGGTACTTTTTCTTCAGCGTATCAACCCTTATGCCGTCCTCGCCTTCGCACATTTCGCCGAGCTTCTTTATGGCGTCCGCCTTGTTTTCCTCAATCGCGATGTGTCCGTTTTTTATTCCGAAGCGGCGGAGTATTGCTTTAAGCCCCAAAATAAGCTCTTGCGGAGTTTCCAACATGACGCGGTGGTCGCTGGTGAGATAGGGTTCGCATTCCGCGCCGTTTACGATTACCGTGTCGATAATTTTTCCGGGCGCGGGTGTGAGCTTAACGTGCGTCGGGAAGGTTGCTCCGCCCATTCCCACAACGCCCGCCTCGCGCACGATTGACGGAATGTCGCTCGGCTTCACGGAGTCGAGATCAAGCGGCTTGACGGAGGGGTCAAGCTCGTCGGCGAAATCGTTTTGAACAACAATCGACATTACCTCCTGCCCGCTCGGTACGGGACGCGGCTCGATTGCCGTAACGACGCCGGAAACCGAGGAATGAATCGGAGCGGATACGAAGGCGTCGCTGTCGGCGATCTTCATCCCCTTAAGCACCCTGTCGCCCTTCGCAACAAGCGGATTGCAGGGCGCGCCTATATGCTGCGAAAGCGGAAACACCAAAACCTCGGGCGCCTTAAGCTCACGAATATTCTTGAAACAGGTTTGCGCTTTGTTGTCTTTCGGGTGTATTCCCCCCCGAAAGGTTAACTTGGGCATATTCCATCTTCCTTTCCTTTTTATTTGATTGTATTCATTATATCATAAATATGAAATAAAATCAAGACATTTTGTTGAAGTTGTTGAATTTACTTGACTTTATCCGTCGGAATGTGTATAATATTACTACAGACAATCATGAAAGGACAGATTCACCATGGCAAAGGTTCTTCCCTTCAGAGGACTGAGATTTTCCTCGGATTCTCTTGAAGCCCTGACAACGCCGCCTTACGACATCATTTCGCCGGAGCGGCAGAAAGCCTTTTACGAGGCGGATAAAAACAATGTAATCCGCCTTGAATACGGCATTGAAAACGAAACCGACACACCGTCCGACAATCGCTATACCCGCGCCGCGGCGGAGCTTCGCCGTATGCTCGGCGAGGGGGCGCTTCGCCGCGACGAAAAAAACTGCTTCTATATCTATGAAGAACTCTTTGAGTACGGCGGAAAACGTCATTCGCTGAAGGGCGTAATCGGCATTGTGGAGCTGACCGATTTTTCCGAAAAAAAGGTGCTTCCGCACGAAGAAACTCTTTCCAAGGCGAAAGCCGATCGCTTTGAGCTCATGAAGGCGACAAACTGCAATTTCAGCCAGATTTATTCGCTCTACAATGATGAAGCGCAGGAGCTTCCTCGCCTTATCGACAAGCTTTCGGGCGGCAGACCCGACGTCAGCTTTACCGCCTTCGACGGACTTGTTCAAAATCTCTGGATTGTTTCCGACGAAGCGGCGACTGCGGAAATCACCCGTATTTTAGCCGACAAACAGCTTTTCATAGCGGATGGTCATCACCGCTACGAAACCGCGCTCAATTATAAAAAGTATATGGAAGAAAGCGGAGCGGAGGGCGATTTGTGGAAATACTGCATGATGTATCTTGTGGATATGAGTCTGCCCGGACTTGTGGTGCTTCCGACGCACAGAATTGTTCATGGCCTGAAAAATTTTGACTGCGGAGAAATAATCGCAAAAGCGCGCGAAAGCTTTGAAATAACCGCGACAGACGCCGATTTTGCCGAAGCGGAGCTGAAAAAGCACAGCAATGAAAACGCATTTGTCATGTATGCCCGCGAAGGCTGCTTCCTGTTCAGACTGAACAACGCCGAAGCCATGAAAAGAGCTTTGCCGGATAAGACGGAGGAATACCGCTCTCTGGACGTAAGCGTTCTGCACACGCTTGTCCTTGAAAAGCTTATGAATATTGATAAGGAGAATATGAGCAAGCAGATAAATCTTTCCTATACGCGCAGCGCCGCCGAAGGGAAAAAAGCCGTTGACGAGGGAAAGGCCGATTGCGTGTTCTTGCTTAACGGAACAAAGATTAATCAAATTAAGGATATTTCGCTTGTAAATGAAAAAATGCCTCAGAAATCCACATATTTTTATCCCAAGCTTGTTACGGGTATTGTAATGAATATGTTAAATTGAAATGAAATATTATTAAAATATTTTATTGACAAAATAATGTACTTATTGTAAAATATTATAAAAGGGGGCGATAGAGTGCGCGATGCGATTGACAGTAAAGCAAAAGCTTCGACCGAAAAAACGGCTGCGAACAATAATACAATAGACATTGTCGCGCTGCTTTGCCTGATAAGGGACAAGCTTTTATGGATAATAGCCTTTGCGCTTATCGGCGGAATTTTCGCGTATACCTTCAGCAGATTTTTTATAACCCCGCTTTATAAGGCGACGGCGGTGGTTTATGTAAATAATCCGAAAACCTCCGCCTTCTCCGATACGATAACAAACAGCGAAATTACAATGTCAACAAAGCTTGTGCCGACCTATCAGACCATTGTTTCCACAAAGACGGCGATGAAGCGTGTTATTGCGGAAAGAGGAATAGAAGGCTATACTCCCGCGGAGCTTTTGAGTATGCTGTCCACAAGCTCGACCGACGATACGGGTATGTTCAGCATAACCGTTACCGGCAAGGATCGGTTTTACGTCGCGGATATTGCCAACGCCGTGGCGGAGGTCGGAACGCTCGAAATTTCAAAGTATGTTGAAGGCAGCACGTCAAGCGTAATCGACTACGCCGTTGTTCCGAAGGGCAAATCCTACCCGTCTAACACCCGCAACGCCGTTATGGGCGCAATCGTGGGGGCGGTGCTTTGCGCGGCGTTTGTAATTATACGCGATCTTATGGACACAAGACTGAAAAAGCCGGAGGATTTATCCTTGGCGCTCGGCGCTCCGATTCTCGGACTGATTCCCGATTTGGCGGCGGAACCCCGCGGCGGATACAAAAGCAATCAGAGCTACGGAAAAGCTCGGTAAGGAGAGTATCGTATGGGTAAAATGAAAGAATTAAAGCTTCTTTGGGCGAAGCGCAGAGAAGCAAAGAATGGCGACAACGGCATGACAATTGAAAATAAGCGCAAATTGATTCTTAACGAAAAGACCCCCTTCCAGATAAGGGAAGCGTATAAAACTCTGCGAACCAACATTCTGTTTTCCCTGCCCGACGAGGACGGTAACAAAATAATAATAACAAGCGCTCTTGCAAGCGAGGGGAAAAGCACCTCCTGCATAAACACCGCGATTTCGTTTGCCGAAACAAACAAAAAGGTCATAGTCGTGGACTGCGACCTTCGCCGTCCGAACGTGGCGAATCTGCTTGACATTCCGGCAAAGCCCGGACTGACGAACGTCCTTGTCCGCATAAACGCTCTTGACGACGTTATAAGAAAAAATGTCCGTCCGAATCTGGACATTCTTCCTTCGGGCGACATTCCGCCCAATCCGTCCGAGCTTCTCGACTCGGAAAGAATGAAAAATTTGGTTGAAACGCTGGGCGAAAGGTATGATTACGTTTTCTTCGATACGCCGCCCGTGCTGTCCGTTACCGATACGGCAATTCTGACGCGCTACTGCTCCGGCGTTCTTATGCTCGCGCATTACAACAGCACCGACAGAAACGCCCTTGCCGCCGCGGTTGAGCAGCTTACCTTAGCCAACGCTAAAATCCTCGGCGGAATAATGTGCGGAATCGAAGCCGACAGCGACAATTATAAGTCTCGCTACGGTAAATACGGTAAATACGGCCGCTACGGCGGTCGCTACTACTATTATTCGTCTCGGGGGGGGGAAAACAAATAACTAACCGATAGCAAAAAAGTTAAAAATAACGCAGGCGCGGATTTGCGCCTGTATTTTTTGTCCGTAATGCGGAAATTTTTTTACATTTTTCTATTTACATTTTTTATTCTTTAATGTATAATGTTTCCGAGGTGATAAATATGAGCAAACTTGTCATAAACACATACAACAAAAAAGCCAAAATCAACAAAAACATATACGGTCATTTCTCCGAACATCTCGGCAGATGTATCTACGGAGGACTTTATGTCGGCGAAAACAGTGAAATTCCGAATGTAAACGGTATGCGCACCGACGTCGTTGAAGCGCTGAAGAAAATCCGTGTTCCCGTTTTGCGCTGGCCGGGGGGCTGCTTTGCCGACGAATATCATTGGAAGGACGGCATAGGCCCGAAGGAAGAACGTAAAAAAACGGTAAACGCCAATTGGGGCGGAGGCGTTGAAGACAATTCCTTCGGCACCCATGAATTTATGGAGCTTTGCCGTCAGCTCGGCTGTGAGCCGTACATAAACGGAAACGTCGGCAGCGGAACCGTTCGGGAAATGAGCGAATGGATTGAATATATGACCTTTGACGGTCTGTCGCCGATGGCGCAGCTTCGCGAAAAAAACGGGCAAAAGGAGCCGTGGAAGCTGAAATATTTCGGCGTCGGCAACGAAAACTGGGGCTGCGGAGGAAATATGCGTCCCGAATATTATGCCGACCTTTACCGACGTTTTCAGACCTTTGTCCGCAATTACGGCGACAACCGCGTCCGCAAAATAGCCTGCGGCGCAAATGTTGACGATTACCGCTGGACGGAAACCCTTATGCGCGCCGCCGGACGGCATATGGACGCAATAAGCCTTCACTACTATGTTCATCCCAGAGGCTGGAACGAGAAGGGCCCGTCAATAGATTACGATGACGACGAATACTACATAAGCATAAGCAAGGCCGTCTATATGGATACGCTCATAAAAAACCACAGCGCGATTATGGATCGCTTTGACCCAATGCACCGCGTCGGACTTGTTGTGGACGAATGGGGAGCATGGTACACCTGCGAGCCGGGGACGAATCCCGCTTTCCTTTATCAGCAAAGCACCATGCGCGACGCGATTATAGCGGCTTATACTCTTAACATTTTCAACTCCCACGCCGACAGGGTGGTCATGGCGAACCTCGCGCAGATTGTGAATGTAATTCAGTCTGTGATACTGACCGAGGGGGACAAAATGCTTCTCACGCCGACATATCATGTCTTTGATCTCTATAAATCCCATCAGGACGCCGTGCTTCTTGACAGCTATCTCGAAACCGAGATAATCGGCGGCAAAAACGCGAACGACGAACATCGCCCGCCCGCGCCTCCGTTCATGAGAGATATTGTTCCCTGCCCGAATCTCAGCGCCTCCGCTTCCGAAAAGGATGGAAAAATCACCCTTACAATAGCCAACGCGGATTTGTACAAGTCCTATCCCGTGGAGGCTCAGCTCGTCGGAGCCGACATTGACGCGGCAGAGGGCAGAATCCTCCGCAGCGCGGATGTGCATGACCATAATACCTTCGATTGCCCCGACAAGGTTGCGATTGAAGCTTTCGGAGCTTTGTCCTTTGCGGGCGACAGGCTGAAATTTGAAATTCCTCCTTGCAGCGTAATCGAGATAACGCTGTGCAATGCCAAATAAACGTAATAATAAACAAGTAGCGCAATATTGCTTATTTTTGCTTAAAATATACATATTGTTTACGAATTGTTAATGAAAATATAAATTTTTATTCAAAAAAAGGCATTGACATTTTTGCTTGTATGTAATATAATGTAAATTACATTAATAATTCTTATAAAATGAGGTGAGATAAATGAACAGTGAGTACTTAACCAGTTTGATGGTTGACGAGGTGAAAAAACAGTATCGCAGCGTTCGCCGTTTCGCAATTCATCTCGGAATACCTCAGACAACGGTTGCCAGCGCTCTTAAAAACGGTGTCGGCGGAACAGCCTATACAACGGTTGTTTATATGTGCAAGGAGCTTGGAATCAAGCTTGTTAACTATGAGACCCCCCTTCCCATGGACGACAAAACAATCGACATAATCGAAAAGTACCATTCTCTTGACGAGAAGGGCCGGCACTGCATTGATTCCCTCGTTGCGATGGAATATAACCGTTGCAAAGAAGAAGGCACAATTCAGAGCATCTGCGACAAGCGCAAGGAATTTGACAAGTAGCTTTCCCCTTAATTATCGGGCAAGGAAACAGTCCGTCTCCGCTTTTAATGTCCTGCGGTCGGAATTTCTTTCCCGCTCGGCATTTTGGAATTGTTAGGCGTTTCCTTAAAAAGCAAAAAACGCATGGAATCCGGCTCGGATTCCGTGCGTTTTTTATTGCGAAAATCATATTTGTGCAAAAATTTTTAACAAATACTTGACAAATTGTATGAGTAAGGTATAAAATATAGCTGAAAATTTTGCGAGGAGCTGAAGCAAATGAAAAAAGTCAGGAAGCTTATATCCGTGCTTGTTTGTGCGGCAATGCTGTGCGCGGTTCTGCCCGCAATGACAGTCGGCGCGGCAACGAGCGGCACCTGCGGTGATAACCTTACATGGACACTGGACGATGACGGCGTACTCACAATCAGCGGCACGGGAGATATGGAGGATTATGACAGCTTTTCTTCCTATTACGCGCCTTGGAACGACAACAGCTCAATCCCAAGCATTGTAAGCATCGTTATAGAAAGAGGTGTGACAAGCATCGGCAGCTACGCCTTTGAAAAATGTGAAGCGTTGGATTATGAGCTTGCGGACACGATAAAATCTATTGGAGAAAGTGCGTTCAGCCAGTGTGAGATGTATAAAATCAAACTGCCTCAGGAGCTTAAGTATATCGGAAGCAACGCCTTTTACCGCTGTGATTACCTGAATAATGTAACAATCCCGGATAAGACTGTGTTAATAGATACTGCGGCATTTTTTGGCTGCCGGAGCCTTGAAAACGTAATACTGGGGAAGGATACGGAAACTGTTGGGTATAATGCTTTTGCCGAATGCGACAGCCTTACAAATGTGTGGGTAGGTGCGTCGATGAAAACCATATATAATTCGGCTTTTTCACGCAGCAGTGTAAGCGGACGCAAAGGCTTATTGAATATATTTTATATGGGACAGGACTGGAACAATGTAAACAGTTCCGCAAATGAAGAATTGGAGAA
>CAZICW010000011.1:0-38882 GCA_964537995.1 uncultured Oscillospiraceae bacterium | reverse complement strand
CAGCAGCTTGAGGAAATTGAAGACAAGCTCGACAGCATTGAGGATGCGCTTGAAAGCTCGGAAAAAAATGCCTTGGTCGGCAATGACAAAAAAGACCGCCCGTTCGAAGCAATCCGTCCCGACCGAAACAGAGTGAAGCTGAACAATTCGGAGCTTGTAAAGGCTCTGGAGCTTCTGGAGGATCTCGTTGACGACATGGAGGACGCAAAAACCGCCGAACAAAAAGCCGAAATCCAGACCTTGATTGACGGAATAATCGGACAGCACAGCGAACTTGCCGACTATGACTTGGATTATACGTCAATGACGGATTCGGAGCTTGAAAGCATGGAACGAGTATTCAAAAGCTTGAAAAAGCAGTATCTGACATATCACCGCAGCGGCGCGCTTTCCGAGGAGAGTTCGTTTTCCGACAGCGAGCTTGCCGCAAAGCTGAAGGAGCTTGCGGAAGCCTTGGAAAAGGCTGAGACGGACGAAGAAAGAACCGCAATAAAGGCTCAGATAAGGGCTCTTGTGTCGTCGGGCGCGTTGAGCGTTGCTTTGCCGGGCGGGGGCAATGAAAGATCCTATGTAACGACCGACGAAGCTTCCTCCGATGTTGGAGGAGTATCTCCGATAATAGAATTTGAGGACATCAAAAGCGACAATGAGCTTTGATTGACGGCTTGCCGGATAATCGGCGCTTCACCAGGACAATGCGGCGAAGCGCCGATTGTTTTTGTCTTTTTTAAATAAACAGGTGCAAATCCGAGGATTTGCACCTGTTTTTATGAATCGCGATTGTATGAGGAAACTTTTTTACTTTTACGCGGGATTCAAAAGACCGAATAAGCTCGCCGCAGCTTATTTGAAATCGGCGGCTCAGTCGTTGGATTTAATTGACCACATCGTGGCGTAATCTCTCTGGCGGACGAAGGTGTCTTCAACCGTGAGGTAAAGACCGGACATGGCGTTCTTGATGTAGTAGTGACCGTTAAGCTCCTCAATAATCCATGTCTGACCGGCACTGCCGTCAGCTTCGGCCGTTACAACCCTCTTGCCGGCTTCGGTCGCCTGAGAAGGAATCTCAAGAACAGTGCCGTCAAGGGCGCTCTTAATTACAAACCCACCTTCGGCGGCTTCCATTGTCCATGTCTGGTTCTCGGTCAGCTTGCTGCGTGAAACCGTTACGGCGAAGGTTTCGTCGTTGGAGGTGAGAGCCTTGTTTGTTCCGTAGGAAATAATTCTGAAGTTGCCGCTTATAGGCTCGGTAATCGGAGTGGGAACATTTGATTTTACAGTTGACTGGGTTCCCGCGGCGGGCGTATAGGTACTCGGATCGGCGACAACCCATCTTGTGGCGTTGTCTCTGCCGACCTGCTGAACGCTGCCGCCGTTATAGGAAAGATAGTATCCTGACATTACGCTTTGGATATAGTATGCGTCGCCGTCAAGCTCAAGCGTCCACGACTGGTTATTCCCGTCGTTGCCTTCCCATACGCAAATCTGACCGCCCTCGTCGTAAGACTGGTTCGCAACGTCAAGGCAGTAGCCGGTTGATTTGCTTATAAGAGTGCCGCCGGAGGAGTTGCTGCCCTGCGACCAAAGCTGAGCCGAATTGCCCGCGCTGTAAGCGCCGACAGAGAGCGTGAAATTATCGCCTGTGACATAGAGAACGTCGGTTGAGCCGTAAGGAGCAAGAACAAAGTCGCCGCTTACGCTGCTCATATTTTGGAACGACGCTGCCGTATATTCGTCGTCGGCGGCAAGTGTTCCGCTGTAAACCTCAACCTCCGCGACCGACGCCCAGCTGTTTGTTGTTGAGCCGTTTACGGACAGCTTGACATAACGGGCTTCCGTACCGACGGAAATGTATTCCGTAACCGCACCGCCCGCGGCGCAGGCGCCGTCATATACCTGAGTATAGCTGCTGCCGTCCGCGGAAACGGACACGCCGTAATTAACGCTTCTGCCGTCGTCGTAGGCCTTCATCTGAACGCCCACGCTGGCAACGGAGATAACCTCGCCGAGGTCAATAACGGCATTTGCGCTGCCCTCAGCCGCCCAAACGGTTGAGGAGCTGCCGTCGGCGATGTTTTTGCCGGGATTGGCGGATTCGGGCTCGGAGGACGCCGTAACCATTGACCCGTTAATGCTTACCTTATCTCCGGTCGGAGAGGAGGATTTTTGACTTGTAGCGCTGCCGCCGCCGGAGGAGGCGGAGCTTGCGGCGGATGCGGCAACGTAAACCGCGCACTCCTGAAGGGAGTTCCAGTTGGAGTTGTTGTTCCCGTAGCTGTTTACGCGCACATACCTTGCCGACTGATTAATATCAAAGGTGTCGGGATGTTCGCCGTAGTTGGAATCGGAGAATATGGTTGTATAGGTTGAACCGTCGGAGGAAATTTCAAGGTCATACTTGGCGTTTCTTTCTTCGGTTTTCCACCAGTAAATTTCAATTTTGACAATATTTATTACCGAACCGAAATCGGCAACGATGCTGCCTTCGCCGTCGCACGCCCAACGGGACTCCGTATCACCGTCGAAAGCGTTATAGGCGCCGTTTTCGGATTCCGGCTCCTGAGTCGCCGTTACTGTCGTGGGGAAAATCTGCGCGGTCTTAACCGTGGGCGCGGAGGCTCCCCCTCCTACGGAAACTGTTTCTTCGACTGTATCCCAATCCAATTCGTAATATGTGGGAACGGATATTTCGGGAAGATTGCGCGAAGCGATTGCCGTGGCGATTGCGGAAATAACCGCGGCGTCCGTTACGGAGTCCTTAAGAACCCCGCGGCTTGAAATTACGATAAGCTGTGTCGCCGCGTCGTAGAACACGGTCTTGCCGATGATATTCCCGGCAACCGCGTACAAGGGAACCATAACATTATCGCTGATAATTTGTGGAGCAACGGCAAGAGAGTATGCGCGGCCGTTAAGAGTGTAGCTCTTGCTGCCGACGCGCATGGTCGCGTTCTTTTCGCTGCCGAAGCTTATCCCGATAAGCCCCGACTCGGGAACGTAGCTTACGGTGCCGTTCAGATAATCCGATACAAGACTTATTGGAATAAGCACCTCGCCGTCAACAAGTGTCGGCGCGATGGAAAGTGTCTGCAAAGCATTGTTTGCAATCGCGGTTGTATTGCCCACAACAAGGGCAACATTGTTGTTAAGTACGATTCCGTAGTCGGCGGCGGATGCGCTTATACAGATACATCCGAGCATCATAGCGAGAACCGTTAAAAGGCAGAGAACCTTTTTCATAATTACAAATCCCTCCTTAGAATTCCTACAGCGGAAAAATCCGCATATAGCTACATATTCATTATATAGCTTTTTTATCTGTTTGTAAATAGAAAAAAAAATTTTAGTAAAAATCTACAAAAATCACTGCGGATTTTCTACATTATTCCCATAACAAACAGGTATCCGAGGGCGGCAAGCAGGATATAGTCGTCGCTGCCTTCAAAAAAAAGCACGGCAATTATTCCGAGGAGTATATAATCGTCCGTTTTGAGCTTCCCCAGTTTGCCGAGGATTCCCGGAAGCTCCGCCGCCGCGCCGCGGCGGGAGGACGGAGCCGGAAGAAAGGGAACCATGCTTCTGCTCTGCAAGCCAATTCACCTCCCAAGGCAATTACTAAAACAGCTTCAGGTCTTTTCCCGTTTTTCCGAGCTGCATCATTCTGAGCAAGGCCACGGCGCCGTCAACGTATGGAGCGCGTTTTTCGCTGAGAAACGGCTTAATCGCCATAAGCAGTCTTGCCCGATTGTCGCCTCCCAAATCCGGCAGATTTTTTAGAAAATCGTTCGGGGAGGCATTTGCCGGCAGATTCTGAGCCTGCTGTTGAGGCTGAACGTCCTGACGGGGAGAATCCTGCGCCGCTCCGCCGCCGAGCGCGCCCAGCACTGAAGAAATCTTACTCATGGCTTCCGGATTGTTCAACACGGCGGAAAGCTGCTCTTCCAGATTCATGGACGTCACTTCTTTCCGAAAAGCGACGTGAGCCGCTTTGCCGCGTCGGGATTTTTCGCAAGCTCCGCCATCAGTCTTTTTTGCTCGTCGGCGCTTACGGGTATGCCTTCAATCGGCCGGCCGTTTTTCAGCTTGCTTATCATTTCCTTGCCCTGCGCGGTGGCGGCGAAGGCCTTTGCCTTGTTTATCGCTTCGTCAAGCTCCTTTGGATCGAGATTTTTAATTACAGAAGCTATGTCCTGCATAATATCCCGCCTTTCTGTCTTATTCTACGGCATAATATGCCCCGAATAAAGATATTGACACTTAGGACGAAATGTGGTATAATAATCAGTACATTTTAAAAATCCCAAGGAATGTTTACACTATGCGAATTATAGTTTTTTCCGACAGCCACGGCAACGTCACCTGTATGGACAGGGCAATCGGCGCGATAGGCAGCTTTGACGCCATAATACACCTCGGCGACATTGACCGCGACGCACGTTATCTCGAACAAAAATACAGTCAATACCCCATATACGCGGTTCGGGGCAACAACGATTTTGGCTGTTCACGACAAACGGAGCTGACGGCGGAGCTTGACGGAGTAAAAATATACCTCTGCCACGGACACACGCTGTCGGTTCACAGAGGCACGGACGCGCTTTTGAGAGCGGCAAAGAGCCGCGGCTGCTCCGTCGCCCTGTACGGACATACACATATTCCCTTTGAAAAAACCGAGGACGGAATTTTGCTTTTCAATCCCGGAAGCTGCAGCCGTCCCCGCTCCGGCGCGCCATCCTTCGGAATCCTTGAAACCGAAAACGGCAGGTGCGGCTCGGTGATAGTTGATTGGATATTATAAGCGATAAGGAGAAGGATTCATGTTAATTGCTATCGACGTCGGCAATACCAACATCGTTATCGGCGCGTATAAAGATGAAAAACGGCTTTTCCACTTCCGTGCGGCAACCTCGGCGGAAAAGAGCCGCGACGAATACGGGCTGCTGTTTTATCAGCTTCTTGACCATCGGGGAATCCATCCCGAGGATATTGAGGGCGTAATCATAAGCTCGGTTGTGCCGCCCGTGATGTACTCTCTTGAAAGAGCCGTCAAGGACTATCTCGGCAAAACGCCCATAATCGTCACAAACGAAATGGATCTCGGAATGGAAATCCTTTACGAAAATCCGAAGGAAATCGGCTCCGACCGTCTGGTGAACGCCGTGGCGGTTCTGAAGCGGTATTCTTCGCCGGCAATTGTCGTTGACTTCGGCACGGCAACCACCTTTTGCGCAATAAACGAAAAGGGACAGTATCTCGGCGGCGCAATCTGCCCGGGAATAAAAATCAGCGTCGAAGCGCTTTACGCAAGAACGGCAAAGCTGCCGCGGATTGAGCTTGTCCCGACGGATCGTATAATCGGAAGAACCACCGTCGAAAGTATGCAGGCGGGCGTAATTCACGGCTATGCGGGGCAGGTGGACTACATAGCCGCCCTTATGAAAAAGGAAATGAACTGCCCTGACGCAAAGGTAATCGCTACGGGCGGTCTTGCGGCAATGATAGGCCGCGAGGCAAAGTCCATTGATATAATTGACGGAATGTTAACGCTGGACGGCTTGTTTGAAATATACAAAATGCAGAAAGGAAGACAATAGATGAACTACGGCGAAGCGGCGTTGAAGCTCCACAGGGAACACGGCGGAAAAATCGAGGTGGTAAGCACCGTCCCTGTCAAAACGAAGGACGACCTTTCCACGGCGTATACTCCGGGCGTGGCGCAGCCCTGCATCGAAATCGGCAAAAATCCCGAAACGGTATTCGAATATACTCGCAAGCACAATCTCGTCGCCGTTGTCAGCGACGGCACAGCCGTACTCGGACTCGGCGATATAGGCCCTTACGCGGCGATTCCCGTTATGGAAGGGAAGTGCGTGCTGTTTAAGGAATTCGGTAAAATCGACGCCTTCCCGATTTGCCTTGCCACAAAGGACGTTGACGAAATTGTCAAAACCGTAAAATATCTTGAGCCTGTTTTCGGAGGCATAAATCTGGAGGATATTTCGGCGCCGCGCTGCTTTGAGATTGAGAGCCGCCTGAAAAAGGAGCTGTCGATTCCGGTTTTCCACGATGATCAGCACGGAACGGCGATAATCGTTCTGGCGGCGGTGACAAACGCTCTGAAGCTTGCGGGGAAAAAGCTGTCCGAGATAAAGGCTGTATTCAGCGGAGCCGGAGCGGCGGGTACGGCCATCTGTCGTCTGCTTATGAAAAACGGACTTAAAAACGTGATTATGACCGACATCGGCGGCATCGTGTACCGCGGCCGTCCCGATATGGACGACGCTCTCGCTCGCCTTGCGGAGGAAACAAATCCCGACAATGTTAAGGGTACGCTCGCCGACGCGGTAAAGGGAGCGGATTTGTTCATAGGCGTGAGCGCGGGAAACCTGCTTAAACCCGAAATGATAAAAACAATGGCGGAAAAGCCGCTTATTTTCGCTATGGCGAATCCTACGCCCGAAATTATGCCCGACGCCGCGAAGGAAGCGGGAGCCTTTGTTGTCGGAACGGGGAGAAGCGATTTCCCGAATCAGATAAACAACGTCCTTGCCTTCCCGGGAGTTTTCCGAGGCGCGCTTGATGTTCGCGCGCGGGAGATAAATGACGAAATGAAGCTTGCCGCCGCCGAAGCCATAGCCTCTCTTGTACCCGACGGGGAGCTTTCGCCCGACTATATTCTTCCCGCCGCCCTTGACGAAAGGGTCGTCAAGGCGGTGGCCGCGGCGGTGAGCGCCGCGGCCTTGAAATCAGGCGCCGCGCATGAATGATGTTTTGCAGGACAAAACCGAGATTTATCGGGGAAAAGCCGAGATGAACGGCTCTCCGAGGGCGACGTTTTTTGCGATATTGCTTCTTGCCGCCGTCTGCGTGCCGCTTTTCAACCTTGCTTCCGCCATCCCTTACGGCGTATTCCTGAAAATCGCGATTTTCGTTATTGCCGCCGCTTTGCTGAACAGGATATTGAAGCGGGGAACGTTTTCCGTCACATATGTCCTGACAGACGACGGTATGCTTGTTTACATAACAAAGTACGGGCTTTTGGAATGGGAGTCGGCGTGGATAGAAGTCTCCGAAGCCGAATTTTCCGAAAATGAAATCCGATACCGAAACCGTAAATATGATTTTTATCCCGATGAAAAATTAAAAAAGCTCATTGATGAAATAAAAGGCTGACAAAAAGCATCCGCCCGAACGGTAATACGGGCGGATGCTTTTTCGCGGGAAGGGTTAGTGCGGGATATTTAAATTCATGCGACGAGGGAAGAATCAATTTTGCTGCTTAACCGCGCCTCTTGCGCGAATAACGGCGACACCGATGATTATGATATAGCCCAGAACGCTGTACACATCGGGAAGCTGATCAAAAATGAAGAAGCCCATAATCGCCGCGAAAATCACCTGAGTGTAATCATAGACGGAAATTTCCTTCGCGGGAGCGTTGGAATAGGCCGCGGTCACGCTGAATTGTCCGCCGCAGGCGGCAAGCCCGGCGCAGAGAAGCATACCGACCTGATAAAGGCTCATCGGAGCGTGATTTACAATTATAAACGGAATTGTAACAAGACAACTGAACGCCGAAAAGAAAAACACAATAAACGCGCCGCGTTCTCCGCGCTTGCTGAGCACACGCACCATCGTATACGCCATGCCCGCGCCCATAGCGCCGATTATCGCCACAATTCCCGCCGTACCCGCAAACATACTCGTACCCGGCTTTATTATCAGCACGCAGCCGAATATTGCCGCAAGCAGCGCGGCGGCTTCCTTAAGGGTGATTTTTTCCTTAAGTATAAAATACGAAAAAATAATGGCAAAGAACGGCGAGAGCTTGTTCAGCATAGAGGAATCGCTGAGCAGAAGATGGTCGATAGCGTAAAAATTTCCGAAAATTCCGATTGTGCCAAAGACCGCGCGGCAAATCAAATACGGCAGATTCTTTTTGTCGAAGCGGAATTTTTCCTTGCTGCGCAGCAGTATGCACGCCGAAAACACCGCTGCCACGACGTTGCGGAAAAAGCTTTTTTGTATGCTCGGCAAATCGCCCGCGAGACGGACGAAGGTATTCATAAGCGCAAAAAAGAACGCCGCCGAGATTATATATACTATTCCCTTTTGCTTGCTTGTAAAGGAAGAAAATTTCGGGAGCTTAGGCTTTGCTTCGGATATAACCAGCGCCGAAAATATCAGAATAAAGCCGAAAACAAGCTGCGCCGAAAGCGGCTCGTCAGCAAAGATAACCGAAAAAATTACGCCGAAAACCGCTTCAAGGCTCAAAAGCAGAGCCGCCGTCGAGGGCGGAGTGTATTTCTGCCCGACGTTTTGCAAAAGCAGCGCGGCGGCGGTACACATAACTCCGAGGTACATAAGGGAAACCTTCGTTCCCGCTCCGAGAGACGAGGGAAATTCCTCAAAGAGCGCTCCGCCGATCCAGCAAAATATTGCCGAAAAAACGAACTGTAAAATCGTAAGCAGGATAATATCCTTGTCCGCGCCGATTTTTTTTACGGCGACGATGTGGCAGGCATACATAAAGCCGCCCGCGAGCGTCAGCAAATCGCCTCTGTTGAACATAGCCTCCGTTGACGGATTTATCGAAACCAGGCCTATTCCGGCAACGCACACGACGGCGGCGGTTATATTGTAGGCGTCGGGTTTTTTCCCCGAAATCCCCCAGTACAGGAACGGCACGAGAAGGCAGTATACCGCCGTCAAAAACGCGTTTTTACCGGGCGTTGTATATCTCAGTCCGATTGTTTGAAGCACATAGGCGAGCGTCAGCAGCAGACCGAATAACGCGCCGCCCAGCAGATATTCCTTGTTGATAAGCTTCAGCTTCGGCAAAAATATAAGCGCCAACAGCGCCGACGCGATTGTGAAGCGTATTGCCAGCAAGTAAAAGGCGCCTATGTTATCAAGGGTGTTTTTCATCATAAAAAAGCTGCTGCCCCATATGACGGTCGCCAACACAAGCGCGATTTTTGATAAAACGGAAATTTTTTTGCCCTGATTCATTTGTTTCAGTCCTTATTCACTATAACTACCTTATTGTACGGAATTTCAATTCCGTTTTCATCGAACGCATATTTTATCCTGCGCAGCATTTCGCGCTCAAGGGCAAACTGCCCTCCCACAACGCAGGGAAGAAGCACTCTGATTTTAACGCCGCTCTCCGCCAAGGCGACAACGCCCAGAACCTCAGGCGAGCCGTTTATTTCCGAAAGCTCTTCCTCCGCCTTTTTGCAGCAATCCTTCAGCACGGCAATTGCCGTGTCGATGTCGCTTTCGTAGGCAATCTGAACGTCCATCGAAAGAGAACGTCCTCCCTTCTGATAATTCAGCACGGTTCCGATTGACCCGTTGGAAATTATGTATACATCGCCCATATAATTCCGAAGGGTTGTACACCGGAGAGTTATGCTTTCCACGTTGCCCGTAAAATCGTTGATTTTCACAAGATCGCCGACCTCAAACTTACCCTCGAAAATTATAAAAAACCCCGTAAGAACGTCCTCGACGATGCTCTGCGCTCCGAAAGCGACGGCTATTCCGACAACTCCCGCCGCGGCCAGCACCGACATCAGATTTATTCCGAACAGCGTCTGCAAGGCGGCGACGGAAGCAAAAAAGTATATCAGATAGCGCGCCGTGCTTCCGGCTATTCCGGAAATCGTATCGGCGCGGGCGCTTTGCTTGTTTCTTTCTTTGTAGTTTTTTATTCCCGCCTTGCAAAGCCGCCATACCGCGTATGCCACGAAAATTTCCACGGCAAAAACAATTAATCGGCTTATCAGCTCGGCAAGAGAGGGATTGTCCGTAAATTTTTCAATCAGCTCTTTCATTGCTCTGTCAGCTCCTTAACACATAAATCCGCGGTTTCCGCTCCGACAAAGGCGATAAGCTCTTGCGGCGACAGTATAAGCTGGCAGCCGCGAACTCCCGCGCTCACGGCAATTTCGTTAAATTCGAGAGCCGAAAGGTGGAAATATGTCGGATATTTTTTCTTCATTCCTATCGGACTGCAGCCGCCTCTGATATAGCCCGTAAGACCGAGCAGCTCCTTCACATGAACCATTTCCAGTCTTTTGTCGCCGATCGCCCTTGCCGCTTTTTTCAGGTCGATTTCCCTGTTTACGGGTATGCAGAACACGCAGATTCCCTTTTTTTCGCCCCTTGCCACAAGGGTTTTGAAAACCGCAGAGGGATTTTCCCCGATTTGCTCGGCAACGTGTAAGCCGCTGAGATCGCTTTCGTCCACAGCGTACTCCCGCGTTTTGTATTTCAGCTTTGCCTTGTCCAGAAGCCGTACAGCGTTGGTTTTGTTCATCCGCATCCGCCTCCCCGCAATTAGTTTTCTTCGTTTTTGTAATTTTAATCATACCACTTTTACGCCGAATTGTCAATATATATTGACAAAATCGAAGCTTTGCGGGGCAGAGGGATTTTTTCCCGTCCGCTATTGCATTTTTATTCCCGCAATGATATAATAAACGCGGTGATAGGTATGTACAAAAAAATAAGTCAGGACGAAGCAAAGCGCATAATGGATTCTTCGCCGAACTGTATAATTCTCGATGTGCGCACGGAGGACGAATACGTCTTGGGTCACATTGAAAATTCCGTATGCATTCCGGTGGACGAGCTGGACAGGCGGCTTGACGAGCTTCCCGACAAAACGGCTGAAATTCTGGTTTGCTGCCGCAGCGGAAGGAGCAGCGCTCTGGCGGCGGAATATCTTGACGAAAAGGGTTATGAGAACGTGTACGATTTCGGCGGACTGCTTTCCTGGAACTACGGCTATGTCGAGTGGGACTGATTTTCGGCAGACTTGCGGAGAACCTGTATTTTTTGCTTGACTTTCGGGGAATAATGTAGTATGATAAATAGACAGTAAAGCAGGTTTTTTCGGTTAAAGGCAAAAGGGAGGGCGGAAGAATGGCTTCGGGATTTGTTGACGTCGCCGAAATTCATATAAAAGCGGGAAACGGCGGAAACGGGCTTGTTTCCTTCCGCCGCGAAAAATACGTCGCTGCCGGCGGACCCGACGGCGGCGACGGCGGCGACGGCGGAAATATAATATTCAGGGCGGACAAGGGTCTTACGACGCTTACGGATTTTCGCTATCGCAAAAGCTATCGGGCGCAGAACGGCGGCGACGGCGGGGCGCGGAACCGCTCCGGCAAAAAAGGCGAGGATTTGATTGTACCGCTCCCTGCCGGAACAATAATCCGCGACAAGGAAACGGGAAAGATAATTAAGGATATGTCCGAGCCGGACGAGGAATTTACAGCCGCAAAAGGCGGCAGCGGCGGCTGGGGCAACGCCCGTTTCGCGACTCCGACAAGGCAGGCTCCGAAATTTGCCAAAAACGGAACCCCCGGACAGGAAAGAGACGTCGTGCTGGAGCTTAAGCTGCTTGCGGATGTCGGGCTTGCGGGCTTCCCGAACGTCGGAAAATCGACGCTGCTGTCGGTTGTCAGCGACGCGCGCCCGAAAATAGCGAACTATCGCTTTACAACCCTTGAGCCGAACCTCGGCGTGGTTGACGCGGGCGAAGGAAGGAGCTTTGTCCTTGCCGACATACCCGGTCTTATCGAAGGCGCCCATGAGGGAGTTGGGCTGGGAGATAAATTCCTCCGCCACATAGAACGGACAAGACTGATAATCCATGTGGTTGACGTAAGCGGAATTGAGGGACGCAGTCCGATTGAGGATTTTGAAAAAATAAACAACGAGCTTGCGCTCTACAGCGAAACTTTGGCGCAGCGACCGCAAATTGTCGCGGCAAACAAGATTGACATATTGACCGATCCGTCGCTCCTGGAAAATTTCAGGGCGTATATAAAAGAAAAAGGACTTCCCTTTTTTGAAATATCGGCGGCAAGCCGACGCGGAGTGCGAGAGCTTATAAGCTATACGGCGTCGGTGCTGGATGGTTTGGAACCGCCCGCGCCGTATGAGCCGGAATATATCGGGGAGCAGGAAGCCGTGCCGGAGTTTACGGTTTCGCGAGATAATGAGGTCTATGTCGCGGAAGGCCCGTACATTGAAAAGCTGCTGCGCGGAGTAAATTTTGAGGACGAGGAAAGTATGCGTTATTTCCAGCGCGCGCTGCGGCGGAAGGGAATAATCGACGCTCTGCGCGAATGCGGCTGCGGCGAGGGAGACTCCGTGCGTATGTACGGGCTTGAATTTGAATTTACGGAATAGGAGAATTTTGATGCTTACATCTAAGCAAAGAGCATATTTAAGAGGAATCGGGCATCTTCAGCCCGCAATCCTTCAGGTAGGGAAGGGCGGAATCGGCGAAAATCTGATAAAGCAGGTTGACGACGCTCTTGAAGCCAGAGAAATAATAAAGCTGACGGTTTTGGAAACCGCGCTTTCAAGCGCGCGCGAGGTCTGCGACGAGCTTTGCGCCGCAGTCGGAGCCGAGCCGGTTCAGTGCATAGGAAATAAGCTGATAATCTACCGTGAGAGCAGGGAAAACAAGGAAATAGAGCTTCCGCGCTCCGGCTTATGAGAACGGGTCTTTTCGGCGGAGCCTTCGACCCCTTCCACAACGGGCATTTGGCAATTTGCCGCGCGGCAAGGACAGAGCTGAGGCTTGACCGCCTGATTGTCATTCCGACGTGGAACGCTCCGCACAAAAACGGCTTCGGCGCGGGCTACGAGGACAGATATAATATGGCGCGGCTTGCCCTTGCGGATACGGACTGCGAGGTCAGCCGCTACGAAGGCGAACGCGGAGGAGTTTCATACAGCGCCGTTACGGTTGAGGCGTTCAGGGAAAAATGTCCGGACGACGAGCTGTTTTTCATTATAGGAGGCGACTCCTACCGCGATTTTCACACTTGGTTTTGTCCCGAACGCATAACTGCCGCCGCGACACTGGCGGTGTATCCGAGAAGCGGCGAATGTGTCAGGGTCGAGCCTCCCGCGATATTGCTTAACGTCGAAAAGGTCGATGTTTCAAGCACCGAGCTTCGGGAAAGACTTTGCCGCGGACTGGATGTCGGCGGCTATGTTCCGAGGGCGGTGGAGGAATATATATTGGAGCATAATCTGTACAAGAGAGGTGCGTAAATGACGGCTGAAGAAATGATTGAACGCCTGCGTCTGACACAGAGCGAACACAGGTTCAGGCACAGCCTCGGAGTTGCCGACGAAGCAAGGCGGCTTGCTCCGCTTTTCGGCGTTGACGGGGAAAAGGCATATATTGCGGGGCTGCTGCACGACTGCGCGAAAAATTTTACGGACGAGCAGGTAAACAGCTACTGCGAAAAATACGGCGTCGTTCTTGACCCGTACTGCAAAACGGAGAAGGTGCTTATCCATGCCTTCCTCGGAGCGACCGTCGCCAAGGAGGACTACGGAATCGACGATCCCGAAATCCTGAGCGCGATATATTTTCATACGACGGCGAAATCCGATATGACCCCGCTCGAGAAGTTGATTTACATAGCCGATATGACGGAGCCGAGCCGCGATCTTGCGCAGTCCGCCATGCTTCGGGAAACGGTAAAAACCGACATTGACGGCGCGCTTATATTTGCCATAGACAGTTCAATCACGCACGTTATCAAAAAGGGAAGCCTTATTCATCCGAATTCGGTTTTCGCCCGCAACTATCTCATTGAAAACAGGAGGAAAAAATCTTGAACGAAAAAGAGAAAATGACCGAGCTGGTGAAAATTCTCGACGCAAAAAAGGCGGGAGATATTTCCGTTATACGGGTTGAGGAAAAGACCATAATCGCCGAATATTTTGTAATCTGCACGGCGGGAAGTCTGACGCAGCTGCGCGCTCTTGCCGACGAGGTGCGGGATAAAATGGCTGAAAAGGGCGAATATCCTCTGAAGGTTGAGGGGAAGAATGAGAGCGGCTGGATCCTGCTTGACTTCGGCGGGGTCATTCTCCATGTGTTTACGGCGAAAACTCGTGAATTTTATGACCTTGAGCGGCTTTGGAACGATGCTCCCGCCGTTGATATAGGCGGATTGCTTACGGAAAACTGATAAAACGGAAAGGATAAGACGGAGATGGAATATAATTATAAGGAAATAGAAGCAAAGTGGCAGGAGTATTGGGAAAAGCATAAAACCTTCGCTGCCGGAGACGACTTTTCCAAGCCCAAGTTTTACGGGCTTGTGGAATTTCCGTATCCCAGCGGGCAGGGACTTCACGTCGGTCATCCCAGAAGCTACACCGCTCTTGATATTGTGGCGAGAAAGCGCAGAATGGAGGGCTACAACGTTCTCTATCCGATGGGCTGGGATGCTTTCGGGCTGCCGACGGAAAATTACGCAATAAAAAATAAGGTGCATCCGGCTTCGGTTACAAGCGAAAATATCAAAAATTTCAAGCGTCAGCTTAAAAGCATAGGCTTTTCCTTTGACTGGGACAGGGAAATAAACACGACCGATCCGAATTATTATAAGTGGACGCAATGGATTTTCCTTAAAATGTTTGAAAAAGGATTGGCGTATAAGCAGGAGATGCCCATAAATTGGTGTACGGGCTGCAAATGCGGTCTTGCCAATGAGGAGGTCGTCAACGGCGTATGCGAGCGCTGCGGCAGCGAGGTTGTGCAAAAGCGCAAAAGCCAGTGGATGCTGAGAATAACCGAATATGCCCAGCGCCTTATTGATGATTTGGACGATTTGGACTACATCGAGAAGGTGAAAATACAGCAGAAAAACTGGATCGGCAGAAGCGAGGGCGCCGAGGTGGATTTCAGGCTGAACAACGGCGAGGTTGTAACGGTCTATACCACGCGCCCCGATACTCTCTACGGCGCGACATATATGGTGCTTTCGCCGGAGCATCCCTTGGTTGATAAGTATTTAGACACGCTCGAAAACAGGGACGAGGTCGCGGCGTACCGCGAAAGCGCGGCGAAGAAAAGCGAATTTGAGCGCACAGAGCTTGTCAAGGATAAGACGGGTGCGCAGCTTAAGGGGATAACGGCGATAAATCCCGTCAACGGAAAGGAAATTCCCGTGTGGATTTCCGACTATGTTCTCATGACATACGGTACGGGCGCAATTATGGCTGTTCCCGCTCATGATGAGCGCGACTGGGATTTTGCGAAAAAATTCAATCTGCCTATTATAAAGGTGGTTGATTGCGACGTTGACGTAAACGAACAGGCGTATACCGATGTTCGCAGCGGAACAATGGTAAACAGCGGCCCGCTGGACGGTCTTTCCTGCAAGGACGCCATAAAGAAAATGATTGACCTTCTCGAAGCGGAGGGGAAGGGCAGACGCAAGGTCAACTACAAGCTCCGCGACTGGGTGTTCAGCCGTCAGCGCTATTGGGGCGAGCCGATTCCGCTTGTGTACTGCGACGACTGCGGCTGGGTTCCCGTGCCGGAGGAGGAGCTTCCTCTGGAGCTTCCCAATGTTGAA
Organism: uncultured Oscillospiraceae bacterium; assembly: GCA_964537995.1. Taxonomy (GTDB): domain Bacteria; phylum Bacillota; class Clostridia; order UMGS1883; family UMGS1883; genus JAFLUQ01. Next base: position 23,472 of record CAZICW010000011.1, on the reverse strand, counting down.
AGCTACGAGCCTACCGATGACGGCGAATCGCCGCTCGCGAAGATAACCGAATGGGTAAACACAACCTGTCCGCGCTGCGGAAAGCCCGCGAAGCGCGAAACCGACACCATGCCGCAGTGGGCGGGCAGCAGTTGGTACTTCCTGCGCTATATCGACCCTCACAATGACAGCTGTATCGCCGACCCCGAAAAGCTTGCCTACTGGAGTCCGATAGACTGGTACAACGGCGGCATGGAGCATACGACGCTTCATCTGCTTTACTCCCGCTTTTGGCACAAGTTCCTTTACGACATAGGAGTTGTTCCCACGAAGGAACCGTATATGAAGCGCACAAGCCACGGCATGATACTCGGCGAAAACGGCGAAAAAATGAGCAAGAGCCGCGGCAATGTCGTCAATCCCGACGATATTGTCGAAAACTACGGTGCCGATACCCTGCGCACCTATGAAATGTTCCTTGGGGCCTTTGACCAGTCCACGCCTTGGTCAACCAACGGCGTTAAGGGCTGCTACAGGTTTATGGAAAGAGTTTGGAACATGGGAGAAATGCTTACGGACAGCGAGGATGTGCGTCCCGAAGTCGAGGGCTTGCTCCATAAAACCATAAAGAAGGTTACAAACGATATTGAACGCATGAAGTTCAATACGGCAATCGCCGCGCTGATGACCTTTGTGAACGAGATATACAAACTCGGATCGATAACCAGGGCGGAAATGCGCCCCTTCCTGATTCTTCTAAATCCCACCGCGCCGCATATAACCGAGGAAATGTGGGAAAGCTGCAAGCTCGGAGGCGTTCTTAACGAGCAGAGCTGGCCGTCCTACGATGAAGAAAAAACTCTTGATGAGGAAATAGAAATCGTACTCCAGATTAACGGAAAAGTTAGGGAAAAGCTTACGGTTCCCGCGGGACTGGATAAGCCCGCGTTGGAAGCAATCGCCCTTGAAAACGAAAGAGTTAAGGCTCTTACGGAAGGCAAAAACGTCGTTAAGGTAATAGCCGTTCCGGGAAAGCTTGTAAATCTGGTTGTAAAGTAAAATGAAAGGTCTTGATTGATATGAAATACAGCAGCACCCGTGATCCGAATGTATGCGTGACCTCTGCCGAGGCAATCGTTAAGGGTCTTAGCGCAGACGGCGGGCTTTTCGTCCCCGAGGCTTTCCCTCAGCTCTCGCTTGACGCCGTAACGGAAATGGTGGATATGAGCTACAACGACAGGGCAAAAAAGATACTCGGATACTTCCTCAGCGATTTCAAGGCGGCGGAAATAGACGACTGCGTAAGCAAGGCTTATACAAGGGAAAAATTCGGGACGGAAACGATCGCTCCCGTATATAAGCTGGATCGCAGCCGTTACATTCTGGAGCTTTGGCACGGGCCAACGTGCGCTTTTAAGGATATGGCGCTGCAAATTCTGCCTCATCTGCTCACCGCTTCGGTCAAAAAAACGGGTATGAACAAGGAAATCGTAATTCTCGTCGCTACGAGCGGCGACACCGGAAAGGCGGCTCTGGAGGGCTTCAAGGATGTTGACGGCACAAAAATCATCGTATTTTTCCCCGACAAGGGAGTGAGCAGTATTCAGCGGCTTCAAATGTGTACGCAGGACGGCGAAAACGTGTTTGTAAGCGCGGTGAACGGAAATTTTGACGACGCTCAGACGGGCGTAAAAGAGATTTTTACGGACGAAGCCTACGCCGAGGAGCTTTCCGAACGCGGAAAGGCTCTTTCAAGCGCAAATTCCATTAACTGGGGGAGGCTTGCTCCGCAGATTGTATACTATTTTTCAGCCTACTGCGATATGCTCAAGGCGGAGGAAATAACCGCCGGAGAGGAAATAAACATCTGCGTGCCGACGGGAAATTTCGGAAATATTCTTGCCGCGTACATCGCAAAAAATATGGGACTTCCCGTTAAAAAGCTCATCTGCGCGTCCAACGCCAACAATGTGCTTACGGATTTTATAAGAACCGGTACCTACGACAAAAACCGTGAATTTTTCACAACAATTTCTCCGTCCATGGACATTCTCATTTCCTCAAACCTTGAACGGCTGCTTTATTTGCTTTCCGACAAAAACACCGAGGAAATAAAGGGCTATATGAACAGTCTGAAGGAAACGGGAAAATATACGGTATCCGAAAAAATACGCTCCGCGGTGGAGAAGGATTTTTATGCCGGCTATGCCGACGACGAAAAATGCATGAAAACAATAAAGGAAATTCAGGAAAAATTCGGCTATGTGATTGATCCGCATACCGCTGTGGCGGTTGCGGTTCACGAAGAATATGTCGCCGCCGCGGGCGACGAGACAAAGACCGTAATTGCGTCAACCGCCAGCCCGTTCAAGTTCAACAGCGACGTTCTGACCGCAATTCTCGGCAGCGGTGAGGTTGACGACAGGGACGAGTTTGAGCTGCTGCGTCTCCTCGGCGAAAGGTTCGGGCTTCAGACTCCAAAGAGTCTTGCCGAGCTTGAGGAAAAAGAGCTTCGTTTTGAAACGGTATGCAATAAGACAACGATGAAGGGCGTAGTAAACGAATTTTTGAGCTGATAAAGCACCGAGCCGCAAGCAAGCTCCGCCGAACCGCGGATAAGTACCCGCGCTTTGGCGGCAGACCGAAACGGTGCGCCAACGCGCCGCGTCTTAGGTAAAAACATCAAAAGTCAGGGAGCGAGCCTGACTTTTGATAAATTGAAAAAAATACCTTTACTTGCAGCCGCAGCCCGATTTCAGGCTGAAGGTTTCGCAATCGGTTTCCTGCTTGCTTTCGCTGTTCTTCGAGCCTACCTTGATACTGTCGGCGGTGCATTTGTTGTCGGGGGTGTGGAAGTTACAGGCTGCGACCTCGCAGCTTATTCCTTCGATGGGTCTGTCTGTTTTGTAAGCGTTGCTCATTGATATACATCCTTTCAAATTTTAGTGAATTGCTTTTCACTGCATAACTTATTGTTCGCCGATACTTTAAAACATATGTGAGGAAAAATATGGCAATATATGCTATGAGCGACTGGCATCTCCCTCTCGGTGTTTACAAGCCGATGGACGTTTTCGGGGGAAATTGGCAGGGCTATGTTGAGAAAATCGAAAAAAATATGCAAAAGCTGACCGACAGCGACTATATAATCATGAACGGCGATTTTTCATGGGCGATGCGTATGGAGGACAGCCGCAAGGATTTTGAATTTCTGAAACGGCTGCCGGGCATAAAGCTGATGAGTAAGGGCAATCATGATTTCTGGTGGAGCGGAAAGAGCAAATTTTCCGCTTTTATGGCGGAGCTTGGCATAGATAACGTCTATTTTTTACAGAATAACGCCTTTGACTGCGGAGCTTACGCGGTATGCGCGTCGCGAGGCTGGATAAGTCCGTCCGACAAGGATTTCGTTGAAAGCGACATGGTGATATACAAGCGCGAGCTGCTTAGACTGGAGATGGCGCTGAAGGAGGGGGAGAAGCTCGGCAAGCCGATTATCGCCGCCTTGCATTATCCGCCCGACGACGAATTTATCAATCTCCTCAGCGGCTACCGCGCGTATATGTGTGTGTTTGGTCATCTGCACGGCGCGGCGGCGAAAAGCTACCGTCCGCAGGCGCGGAATTGCCATCTCGTTTCAGCCGATTTCCTTGATTTTACTCCGCTTAAGCTGGCGGATTGACGGGCGGCATTTATTATGAAAAACTTAAAATGGATTATAATATTTGTTCTGCTGTGCGCCGTCTGCGCGGCGGCGTGGGGTTTCCTTTCCCGCGGCACGGCAGGGGATGTTACGGCGCGGATAACGCTTGGGAATGAGGTTGTAAGGACGATTGACCTTTCAAGCGTGAGAGAGCCTTACGAATTTACCGTAAGCTCTGACGGCGGCTACAATCGGATTCGTGTGGAAAAGGGAAGAATAGCCGTGATTGACGCCGACTGCCGCGGCGGGGACTGCGTAAATCAGGGCTATATAAGCAGCGGCGGCGCGCCCATAGTCTGCCTTCCGCATCGGCTTATGATAACGCTTGTCGGCGCGGACAACGGCATTGACGCCGTTGTGGGAGGAAACTGAAATGAAGGTTAAAAGGCTGGCGCTTATGGCGGCGCTGTTGGCGGTCGCGCTGACGATTTTTACAATTGAGCTTCAAATCCCCGCCCTCGTGCCGATCCCCGGAATAAAGCTCGGACTGGCGAACATAGTAACGCTTCTCGCCTTGGTATGGCTGGGAAGAAGGGAAGCGTTCGCCATTTTGATTATGCGTATTCTTCTCGGAAGCATATTTTCGGGGCGGATGGTGAGCTTCCTTTACAGCTTGTCGGGAGGACTGCTCTGCTTTGCGGTCATGGCTTTGATAATAAAACGCTTCGACGATGACAGGCTTTGGGTTGTGAGCGTTTTCGGCGCAATTGCCCACAATGTTGGGCAGGTTATTGCGGCGATTTTAATTATGTCAACTTGGCGCCTCGCGGTATATCTGCCTCCGCTGATTGTGTCGGGAGTGATTACGGGCGCGTTTACGGGCGCCTGCGCAATGCTTGTAATAAAGCGTACAAGCGGAATCAAGGATAAATTTTTCGGGAGATGATAGAATGCGGCTGAGCGGAACGGTATATTCAAAAACGCTCGGAATTGATACCGGACTGACTGTGGTAACGCCAAACAAGCTTCGTGACGGCTATAAGGCAGTGTATCTTTTGCACGGAATGAGCGGAAACAGCCGTACATGGCTGGATTATTCGCTGCTTCCAATTTATGCAAATTCCGGAAATTCGGTTTATATAATGCCTGAAGCGGGACGCAGCTTCTATACGGATATGAAGCTTGGATTCAAATATTTTACATATATAACGGAAGAGCTTCCGCATATATGCGAAAATATATTCAATATTTTTTCCGAACGCGAAAATACCGCCATAGTCGGCGGTTCGATGGGCGGCTACGGCGCGCTGCGCTGCGCGTTCCTAAAGCCGGAGCGTTACGGTATGTGCGCCGCGTTTTCGTCGGGCTGTCTTGCCCTCAAGGACTGGCTTGCCGAAGCGCGAGAGAGAGGCGTTGCGCGGAATTTGAAGGATAATTTCGGCGAACAAATTGAAGCCGATTTTTATTGCGCCTTTGGTTCCGATTTGGAATACCGTCCGGAAAATGATATTTTTGAGCTTATACGCCGCGCGAAAAACAGCCCTCTGCGCCCGAAGCTGTATCTGACGTGCGGTACAAGGGACTGCTTTTACGACGATCATGCGGCGTTGTGCGCGGAGCTGGAAAGGCTCGGAATAGCCTTTGAATTCGATACATGGGACGCAAAGCATGATTTTTTGTATTTTAATGAAGCTCTCAGACGTACAATTGAAAAATTTGAGCTGTAAATCAATAAAGCCCGTAGACGTTATCAATGGGAACGGAGAAAACAAAGCCCTGCGCTTCGCTTTTCAGACCGCATTTTTCACCGATTGCGCGCATAATATTGAATTTCGCTTCAACCTCGGAAAGGATAATTACAAGCTCCTTTTCCTCTTGAAGGTTGATGCCCCAAAAGCTCGTGGCTTCCTCGTCGATAATTCTCCGGCTTGCGATGACCGTTCCGCCCGACGCGCCCGCGGGACGCGCCGCGTCCATGACGTCCTCGCTGAAGCCTTGATTCACAATTGCCACAATCATTGAATATTTGTCCTCACCGTTCATTTTTGATTCCTCGCTTTCCTGCGGCCGGCTGTCCGGATAAAGACTGTCGAGCCGCTCCTTGATTTTCAGCAGCATACGGCTGCCGTCCGGCACCGGAGCCGTGAACGCGATTCCGTTTTTCGGAGAACCCAAGCGCAGCTCCTTGTTAAGCCTTTTAAGCATTATATCCGCAAAGCCGCGCGGCATTATTGTCAAAAAAACAGCCTTGTCGATATTGCCCATTCCCAGCATTTCCATTATTTCGCTTGACGCCGTACCCTTGGCATGGAAGCGGTAAATATGCGCCGCGCGCGCCCGACTGAACAGCGCCGCAGCCTGCTCTGCTCCTTTGGGAGAGGTTATAAGCATAAGCACTCTGAACGAGGGCTTGTTTTTTTCTGTTCCCATAAACGAACCTCCTAAAATTCCACAATGTCGTCGTCGTAATCGGCGGCTCCTACGGCAGCGCTTTCAAGCTTGCCGAGCTTGATTTTATAGCTGAGTCCCATAATCTGAATCGCAATCAGAGGCGTAAGCGCGACCAGCGCGACCACGCCGAAGGCGTCCGTCATAATATTGCCGCCGAGAGCCGTACACGCGCCCATGCTTAACGGCAGCAAAAAGGTCGTTGTCATGGGGCCGCTGGAAACTCCGCCCGAGTCAAACGCTATGCCGACGAATATTTTCGGCACAATCCTTGACAATATCAGCGCGACCGCGTATCCGGCAATCAGTATCGGATACAGCGGGATTCCCGTAAGAACGCGCAGCATTGAAATTCCGACGCTGACCGAAACGCCTATCTGCATACAGCGATTCATGGATTTTTCGGAAACGGCGCCGTTTGTAACGCTTTGAACCTGACGGTTCAGCACCTGTATGGCGGGCTCCGCCTTTACTATGTAGTAGCCTATAAGCATTCCTATCGGGATAAGCAGCCATTTCAGACTTGACGACGCAAGTCCGCTTCCGAGCAGTGAGCCGATCGGCGCAAAGCCGACATTCACTCCGCAGAGGAAAAGCACAAGCCCGATGAAGGTATAGCAAAAGCCCACGCCTATGCGGCCGAGCTGTTTGCTGTGGTATCTGCGGCTTATTGCCTGAAACAACGCAAACATGACCGCAATTGGAATGATTGACGAAAAAACCTCCTTGGAATATTTGGGAAGCTGCGAAAGAAATTCAGCCGCCGCATCTCTGGTAGTGCTGACGTTTGCCACCTCGGCAACGGAATATGATGCTTGCGTAGGCTCAAAAAAGCAGCCGAGAAGCATGACCGCAATTATCGGGCCGACGCCGGAAAGCGCAACAAGACCGAAGCTGTCGTTTGAAGTGTTCTTGTCGCTTCTCAGAGACGCCAGACCGATGCCCATCGCCATTATGAACGGTACGGTTATCGGCCCTGTCGTAACTCCGCCGGAATCGAACGCAACAGCGAGAAAGTCCTTGGGTACGAACAGCGAAAGCGCAAAGAGAAGAAGATAGGAAATTATGAGCATGACCGAAAGGTCGATTTTAAACAATATTCTTAATATTGCCGTAGCGAGGAAAAGCCCCACTCCGGCGGCGACCGTAAAAATCAGGACTGTGTTCGGAACGGAAGGAACCTGCTCCGCGAGAACGAGCAAATCAGGCTCCGCCATTGTGATTATTGCTCCCATTAGGAAGCCCGTAAGCAGCGTCAGCGAAGCGTGACGCGATTTTGAAAGCCGGATTCCTATGCCTTCGCCGAGCGGAGTCATTGCCATTTCCGAACCGAGCTGGAAAAATCCCATCCCGATTACAAGCATAAACGCGCCCGCCAAAAACATTACAAAGGTTCCGAGATCCATCGGAACCAATATTATGCTGAGCGCCAATACAATTCCCGTTATGGGAAGGACGGCCGACATTGCCTCCAATGATTTTTCCTTGAGCTTCGGATTCATACGTTCACCTCGGTTCGTTACGATATACATTTATTGTATCATACTGCGGCGGATTATGTCAATCCTTCGCATGAATATTTTCCGAGCGGCGTGGAAAAATACGAAAAACGAAAAGGGGGACTTTTTATGGTTGAAAGCGATACAATAGAACTGCTGAAGGAATGCGGCGCGGGGGTAAAAATGGGCTCAACGTCAATCGGCGAGGTTTTGGATAAGGTTCAGAGCGGCAAGCTCAGGGATCGGCTGTCGAAATATATGGAGGAGCATCAAACTCTCGGCAGCGAAATTCACAAGCTTCTAAACCGCTATCACGATTCTGTCAAGGAACCGAATCCTATGGCAAAGGGAATGTCGTGGTTCAGAACCAATGTTGTGCTTTCGCTGAACGGCGGCGACAGCGCGGTCGCCGATTTTGTGACCGACGGCTGCAATATGGGCGTCAAGTCGCTGAGCAAGTATATGAATAAGTATAAGGCTGCCGACGAAGACAGCAAGGATATAGCCAAAAGGCTTGTCGGCGTTGAGGAGAAGCTCGCCGCTGACGTCAGGGAATATCTGTGAAAATCAAAAAGGGCTGCGGCAATCGGCTTTTGCACCGTTTGCCGCAGCCCCGATTTTTACAGGAAAAGCGTCTGTTAATTTACGCCGAGCGGAGCAAGCGTCATATTACCTCCGGCAATTCGGCATGGATAAAGACGGGCTTGCCGCCGTCAAAGCTCTCTTTGTTGAAAATAACCTTGACAATGCTCTTGTCGGACGGAATATCAAACATCGCGTCGTTGAGGGACTTTTCCATTATGGCGCGCAGACCGCGCGCGCCGGTTTCGCGCTCAATGGCTTTTTTCGCGATAAAGTCAAGCGCGTCCTCGGTAATTTCAAAGTCAACCCCGTCAATGGCGAACAGCTTCTTGTACTGACGGACAAGCGCATTTTTCGGTTTGGTGAGAATCTGCTTCAGCGCGTCCTCGTTCAGCGATTCCAGAGAAACCACAACGGGAACCCGCCCGACAAATTCGGGAATCAGACCGTATTTAACAAAATCCTGAGGCTCCGCCTTTGCGAAAAGCTCGCCGGTATCCTTTTCGGCTTTGCTTTCTATTTCGGCGCCGAAGCCGATTCCCTGCTTGCCCGTGCGCTTGTGAATTATTTTTTCAAGCCCGTCAAACGCGCCTCCGCAGATGAACAGAATATTTGTGGTGTCGATTTGATAAAATTCCTGATGAGGGTGCTTGCGTCCGCCCTGAGGAGGAACCGACGCAACCGTGCCTTCGAGAATTTTCAGCAGAGCCTGCTGCACGCCCTCTCCGCTGACGTCTCTTGTGATGGACACATTCTCGCCCTTTTTGGTTATTTTGTCGATTTCGTCAATATAAATTATTCCGCGCTCGGCAAGGGTCAGATCGTAGTCCGCCGCCTGAATGAGCTTAAGCAAAATATTTTCCACATCCTCGCCGACATAGCCCGCCTCGGTAAGGCTGGTGGCGTCGGCAATGGCAAAGGGAACCTGAAGTATTCTTGCCAAGGTCTGAGCAAGATAGGTCTTGCCGCAGCCTGTGGGCCCCAGCATGAGAATGTTGCTTTTCTGAATTTCAACATCGTCGTCGGCGTCCGAGCTTTCTTTGTCGGCGTTTATGCGCTTATAGTGATTGTACACCGCAACCGCAAGGCTGCGCTTTGCATCATCCTGACCGATAACATAGTCGTCGAGAATTTCCTTTATTTCAGCGGGAGAGGGAACTCCGTCAACCGTCGGAAGGCTTTCGCCGTCGCTTCTTTCGTCCATATTGTCTAACCCGTCAAGAACTATGTCGTAGCAGGCGCGTACACAGTCCTCGCAGATATATGCGTTTATTCCCGCCACAATCTGGCGGTTGCCTATCTGTGACTTCGGTCTGCCGCAAAATGAGCAGAAAATCTCGCGGTCGTCGTGGTTAAATGCCATTATAATACCATTCCTTTCGGAGCATTTACTTCCTCTCGATAACCTTATCTATCAAACCGTAGCTGAGAGCCTCGGCCGCCGTCATGAAATTATCTCTTTCGGTGTCGGCGCAAATGGTTTCATAGGACTTGCCCGTGCGTTCGGCAAAAATTTCGTTCATCTTCCGCTTTGTACGGATAAGATGATCAGTGTAGATTTTTATATCCGTCGCCTGTCCGCTCAGCCCGCCGCCGGAAATAAGGGGCTGGTGAATCATGATTTCGCTGTTGGGCAGCGCAAGCCTCTTGCCCTTGGTTCCGCTGCACAGAAGGAAAGCTCCCATGCTTGCCGCCATGCCGACGCAGATTGTGGAAACATCGCATTTGATGTATTGCATTGTGTCGTAAATTGCCATGCCGGATGTTATGCTTCCGCCGGGACTGTTGATATAGAACATAATATCCTTATCCGGATCCTCGCTTTCAAGAAAAAGAAGCTGCGCGACGATGAGACTGGCGGTTGTGTCGTTTACATCCTCACTGAGAAAGATTATTCTGTCCTTAAGCAGCCGGGAATAGATGTCGTAGCTGCGCTCACCCTGTCCGGTTTGTTCGATTACATAGGGAACCAATGCCATAGATTATTCCTCCCAAAAAATTTTTATTCCTGCTTCATAGAAGCGTTATCAACAAGGAATTTCACGGTTTTTGTCACAATCAGGTCGTTCTTGAGAGCTTCTTCGTTTTTGCCCATGATTTCCTTGACCTTTTCAACATCCATTTTATACATTTCGGCCATTTTGGCGTATTCGGCCTCAACGTCCTCGTCCGTCGCCTCAATGCCTTCGGCCTTTCTTACGGCGTCAAGCACAAGAGAGGTTTTGACGTTCGCCGCCGCGCTTTCCTTCATTTGTTCCTTTATGTTTTCAAGAGTAAGCCCCGTATATTTGAGGTAATTTTCCATTGTAAGCCCCTGATTTTGCAGACGGTACGCCATATCCTGCACCTGTTTGTCGCACTGACTGTCAACCATGCAGTCGGGAACGTCAACCGAAGCGTTGGCGACAACGGCTTCGACAACGGCGTCCTCATATCTGTGTTCCGCCTCGTGTTCCTTTGCCTTCGCAAGATTTTCGGCCGTATTCTTTTTAAGCTCTTCAAGGGTGTCGAACTCACTGACGTCCTTTGCGAATTCGTCGTCAAGCTCGGGAAGATTTTTCCGCGCCGCCTTGTGGATTTTGCACTTGAACAGAGCGGGCTTGCCGGCAAGCTCCTTGGCGTGGTAATCCTCGGGGAAGGTAACGCTTACGTCTGTTTCGGAACCGATTTCCGCTCCTATAAGCTGATCCTCGAAGCCGGGGATGAACTGTCCGCTGCCAAGCTCCAGCTCAAAATTTTCGGCCTTTCCGCCCTCGAAGGGAACGCCGTCGATGCTGCCGTCAAAGTCGAAGGTGAGCGTGTCGCCCTTTTGAGCCGCGCCCTCTTCTATTGTTTCGATGCTGGCGGCATTGTCGCGCATTTTCGCGATTTCGTCGTTGACCTCCTCTTCGGAAACCACAACGACGGGCTTAACGGCTTCAACGCCCTTGTATTCGCCGAGAGTTACCTCGGGACGCACGGTGACGGTTGCCGTGAACACAAGCGGCTCGCCCTCCTTTATCGACACAAGGTCAATCTTGGGCATTTCAACCGGCTCGATTCCGCTTTCCTCTACCGCGCTGTCATAGGCGTCGGGAATACAAAAATTGATTGCGTCGTCATAGAACGCGCTCTCGCCGTAAAATTTTTCGATTATTTGCTTGGGAACACGACCTTTGCGAAAACCGGGCATGGTCATGTTCTTAACGTTTTTTCTATAGCTTTTCTGTACGCAGTCCTTGAAAACGTCCGCGTCGATTTCGATTTCAAGCCGCATTTTTTTGTCTTCCTGCCGTTCAACCTTTAATACCTTCATGGTTAAATCCTCCTATTGTTTACATCAATCAAAGTATACTTATATCACAAAACTCTGAAAAAATCAAGTGCTTTTTGAAAAAAATTGACCTGTAGGCAATATTATTATGCATCGTGCCGCCGACATTTAACCGTTGCCGCTTATACATCAATTTAATTATGAAAAAATCCAAAGCAAAAAACAAAGAAGCTCGCCATCAATAAAACCGGAGGAAGCCGTTCGAGCTTCCCCCGATGATTGTGCCGCTATTTTATCGCTTCGAAAATATTTTCCAGCGCGGAGACGTCGCTTTCCTCAACTCTGCCGCTGTCGCAGAGAGCCGCGAAAGCGGGGTCGATCGGAAGCCTTGCAAAGGCGTTGATTCCATGCGCCGCGGCGATTTCCGCGGCATGGCTTACTCCGAATACGCTGTGTTCGCTGCCGCAGTCGGGGCATTTGAAATAAGCGTAGTTTTCCACCATGGCGAGAATCGGGATATTCATTATATCCGCCATATTTACGGCTTTTTCCACTATCATGGAAACCAGCTCCTGAGGGGAAGAAACAACAACTATGCCGTCCACAGGCAGCGACTGGAACACCGTCAGCGGAACATCGCCCGTGCCGGGCGGCATATCCACAAACATATAGTCCACATCGCCCCAAATTACGTCCGTCCAGAACTGGCGCACCGCTCCGGCAATCACCGGCCCGCGCCAAATTACGGGCTTGGTTTCGTCGTCAATCAGAAGGTTCAGCGACATAAGACCGATTCCGCCCTTTGATTTTACGGGATATATGCCGAAATTGTCGCCCTCGGCCTTTTTCGTCACGCCGAAAATTTTCGGAATGGACGGCCCCGTTATATCTGCGTCCAGCACGGCGGTTTTATAGCCTTTTTTTGCCGCGAGCGAGGCAAGCATGGCGGTTACCGAGGATTTGCCGACGCCGCCCTTTCCGCTTACAACGGCAATAACCTTTTTTATATCCGAAAGCTCGTGCGGCTTTTCAAGCAGGCTCTCGGTATTGCGCTCGGCGCAGCTTTCGCCGCAGGAGGAGCAGTCATGCGAACATTCACTCATGCATATCATTTCCTTTGCTTTGATTTGGAAGCGCGGATAATCCCAAAATGCCCTTTGGCGGGGAAATTAATCTCCGACGGGCGAACCGCGGACGCAAATTGCCCGACGCTTCCTTTGATTTCATTTTATCTCAAAAAATTTATCTTGTCAAGTGCCGCGGCGAATAATTCCGCGAAGCCACAAAACGTCGCTTTTCGGAAACGCGCCGAATATGTACAGCAGCGGAGCATACGCGACTGCCGTAAGGATAACGGCCGTCGCCGGCCCGAGAGAGACAGCGCCGACGCCGCCGGCGGCAAGTATTGCCGAAAGCGCGATTTTTGCAAAATCCGCGGGACTTACGCTTACCTTTGCCACGCGTAAGAGCCGTCCGAAGCTCAAAGCAAAATTGAAGCATTCGCACACGTATATGCTTATGCCGTATCCGAGAATTGCGCAGCGCGGAATCAGGAAATACAGCAGCGTGACATTTAATGTCGCTTCGGCAATGTTTATGTACATCGCCTTCATGTGCTGCCCCAAGCCCTTAAGACAGCCGTCCGTCACCATGTCGCAGTACATTACGGGAATAAGCGGCGCGAAATATTTCATGTAAAGCCCGACCTCGCTGCTTTTGTATATAGCCTCGCCCAAGGCTCCGCCCGAAAAAAACATAACCGCCGCCGTCAACGCCGAAAACATAAGACCGATTTTTATAACGCGGGAGGTCATATAATTTATGCCTTTTTGATTGCCTTCCGATTGCGCCGCCGTCAGGCGGGGAATTATCAGCTCCGCCAAGGCGGTCAGCAGAGCCGACGGAAACAGCAGCACCGGAAACGCCATGGCGTGGATGGCGCCGTATGTGGCGAACGCGCTGTCGAAGCCCGAACCCGCCGCCCGAAGTCCTCGCGGTATCAAAATATGCCCGAGTGAGCTGAGCCCCGTGCGCAGGTATGCGCTTACCGCTATCGGCAGCGCCGTCGTCAGAATTTTGCGCGAAAAGCCGCCCTTTGAGGGCAGCCTCGGAAAGCGGCGCACATCGATTAAATAAAGAACCGTATGCACAGTCCCGTTCACAATTTCACCAAACAGAGCCGCAATTGCAAGTACTGCGCAGATGTACGGCAGTCTGTCCTCGGTAATGACGGAAAACAGGGCGATTGTGACGAAAATGCGGCTAAGCTGCTCGCCTATATCCACGGCGACGGAGCGCACAATCCTTTCCACGCCCGTAAAATAGCCGCCGAAAACCGCCGTCAGCGAAATAAACGGAATACTGACGGAAAGTATTTTAAGCGCCGAAGCGCAGCCCTCCGCGCCAATCCAGCGCTCCCCGATAAAGTCTGCCGAAAAGAACAGGCAAAGCGCGCTTGCCGAGGCGAACATAAGCGCGTAAACAAGTGCCGCGCCGACGGTTCCGCGCACGGATCCTCCCTCAGCCGCCGCAGCCGCGGTAAGCCGTGTTACGGCGAAGCGTATTCCCCCGCTGCCGATTGTCACGAACATCGTGTAGACCGACATTATGAGAGAGTAGACTCCCAGCGACGAAGCGCCGATTCTGTCGGCGAGATAAATCTGAAAAACCAGTCCCACTCCCTTCATTACAAGCGACGCCGCCGTGAGCAAAAGCGTGTTTATAAATATTTTGTGCGCGTTTTTTCCCATTATAGCCTCTCCCGAAAACATATTCTTTACATTATATGAAAAGCGGAGGGTTTTATGAAGGGCGGAGGAGGGAGAAGGAAGCTCACGCGCGCTTTTGAAGCTCTGTTTTGAAAAAAATATTGACTAAATGAGGAAGGTGATGTATAATAAAGACGTATAAGTATCGGAAGCGGAATGGAGAGATTTTTATGAACGGAGCGGCATATGTACTTATGGTAATAGGTATATTGCTGGCGAAAGGACTCGGCTTCTTCAGGGAATTGATTTTTGCGTCAACCTTCGGCGCGACCGAATTGACGGATATATATCTGACAATTTTCACGGTTGTAAATCTGGTTTTCACGGGCATCGGAACCGCGATGCAGACGCTTGTGATAAAAAATATGAACAAAAGCGAAAACGCGGGCAGACAAAAGGAATTTGTCGCAAGGTTTATCCGCAGGATCACGCTTATCCTTCTTGCCGCCGCGGCGCTGATGTATGTTTTTGCCGGACCGATAACAAAGCTTCTTGTCCCCGGTGTGAGCGCGGAAAATTTCCCGTTGGCGATAAAAATAACCCGCGTATGTCTGCCCGATTTGATTTTTGTCGTTGTGGCGTATATAATTTCGGGAGTGCTTCAGAATAACAAGGTGTTTTTCATCACCTCGATAATGAGCCTTCCGTTTAATGTGCTGCTGATTGCGGCGCTGTTTATGCCGAATATCGACATCTTTACGCTCAGCATAGTCACGACTGTCGGCTGGTTTCTTCATATTGCGGTGCAGCTTCCGAATTTTTACAAATTGGGATACAGGCTGTTTTTCGTCCGCAGCGGGGAAATTTTCAATATGGGCGGCAACAGAGAGGCGCTGTACATTTTTGTGTCGAACATGATGTTCCAATTCTGTTTTCTGCTTGATAAAATTGCCGTTAGCGGAAATGAAGGGGCTTCAACCACAATTTCCTACGCATCAAACCTGTTTGTAACGATCGCGAGCGTGTTTGTCGTCGCGATGAGCAGCGTGGTTTTTCCGTCGATAAGCCGTAATTACGAGGAGGGAAATCTCGATTACGTCCGAAGCCTGATACAGTACATTATTCTGACCATGTTTGCAATCTTTGTCCCTTTTGTACTTACAGTGAGCTGCTTCGGGCAGAACCTGATTTGCCTGCTTTACGAGAGAGGCGAGTTTACGCCCGACCTGACCGCGCGGACGGCGCTGATGTTTACGGTGTATACGCTGGGAATACTGGGATATATGGCGCAGGAGCTGTTCAACAAGGTGCTTTATCTCGGCTCGAAATACAGCCGCACCTTCGGCGGAACCGTTGTTGTGGTGCTTGTCAAGGCGCTGCTGACAAGGGCGGCGCAGGCGGGATTTTTAAACGAAACCGCTGTCGCGGCTACGACGACCGGTCTGTTCACGCTTTATGCCGTGAATGTGGCTGTGGGCATGGAAAAGGTAATCGGGCGCTTTCTGACCCGCGAGCAGCTTGCCAAAATAGGAAAGGTTCTGCTTTCGGGCGGCCTTGCTCTGGTAGCGTTTTTCGTGGTTAAGGCGGTTTTTCCGCAGCTTGTTTTACCGAATCCGTCGCTGTTCGGGAACGAGCTGCTCAATAAAACGGCGTTTTTAATTCCGCTGCTTATATGCGGCGCGGTATATGCGGGCGCAATGTTTGTTCTCGGAGCGGCGAAGGACGTGCTGGCTCGGCCTGCGGCAAATTCAAACAACGGAGGATCGGAAAATGAAGAATAAAAAAATTTACAATCTCGTGAAACTGATTCTGGCGGCGGCGCTTATAATTGCCATGCTGCCGACAATCTTTACCAGAGTCCGAAACGAGAGCCGGAACAAGAGCGTGGTTGTGTCGATTTTGTACAATGACATAAGGATGAAGCTTTCCGACAAGGACTTGGACGAGCAGCTTGACGAATACAAAAAGCTCGGAGTGAACACAGTGACCGTTCAGGAGGAGGATTTGAACTCTCTCATAAGCAGCGGCACCGTTACCTGTATAAAATATAATGTCCTGAAGCATAAATACGATGATGAAAGCGAGGACATGATAGCGCAGATACAGGATCTGGAGGATATAACCAACGACAGCTATATCATCATAACCAAGCGTGACGCCAGCAAGGAATTGCTCGCGAAATGGATTCCGCTGAAGTATTCCTCCGACGAATACGCCGTGTTTGAAACCGCCGAGGGCGCGGATATGTATGTGCTTTACGACGGCACTCCGCTGACATACCAAATAAGCGTCGGATACAGGGAAAGCGATTTGGAGTATCTGCGCGACAAGGGCTTCAATATCGCGCTCGACGCGCGTATAAAAAATTATTCCGTTCAGGGCTATCTTGAGGAATATGACCGCCTGATAAAGGAATACGGAGTCCGCTTTTTTGAGATACGCGACAATTCACGCCATCCGAAGGACGAAACCGACGCGAAGGCAAATTACGAGGGGATTAGCAGTCTAATCAAGGATAACGGCTTAACCCTTGTGGTGAACGAAAATGCCGACCAGCTCAGCAACGAAAAGCCCATGGGCTACGAAACCATATTCAACGACAACAGCGACAACGTTGTCCGCGCCTATGAAACCTATGTGGTTCAGTCGGGCGACGAAACCGAGTATATGTTCCGTTATTACCAGCACCTCAATTCCACAATTGACAGAAATATACGCTTCATAACCGTTACTCAGGTCACAAACGCCACGGGAACGCATATGGAGCAGAACGAGCTGACGAAAAAAGCGGTTGAAAAATATATACAAAAAATCAATTCTCTCGGCTATGACACCGACAATTTTTCGCTGAATTACGATTACACCGTAAACCGCCGGCTTGTCAGCGCGCTTGCGCTTGCGCTTATGGGAATTATGCTTCTGACGATGATAGAATGGCTTGCCGGACGAACATACCGCCCGCTTACGGTTTTGGCGGCGGTTTGCTGCGTACTCGGCGCGGCGGCGACGTTTAAGCTGCCCGAGAGTCTTGTGCAGCTTTATCCGAGCGTATTTGCCGTGCTTGCGCCCTGCTTCTGCCTTACGGGAGTATTCGTGTTTGCGGAAAGGAAGCGCGCCGAGCT
Organism: uncultured Oscillospiraceae bacterium; assembly: GCA_964537995.1. Taxonomy (GTDB): domain Bacteria; phylum Bacillota; class Clostridia; order UMGS1883; family UMGS1883; genus JAFLUQ01. Next base: position 6,238 of record CAZICW010000011.1, on the reverse strand, counting down.
TAAAACTATTCCATATATTTTGGGAATTATGCTGCTCGCCCTCGTTTCACTGCTAATCTGCGGGCTTGTTCAGGGCGCGCTGCTCAGCGGCATAGATTATTATATCAACTTCCTCATTTTCCGCGGAATCAAGCTCAGCCTTTACGTTCCCATGCTTTACAGCCTGTTTGCCTACTACATGATTTTTGTTAAAAAGAAAAACATTGAAATTCTTATGGACGCGAAGAGGCTGCTTACCTCCGACGTAAAGGTTTACTGGCTGCTGCTGGTTGCCGCCTTTGCCGGAGTCGGAGCGGTATACATTATCCGCAGCGGAAATGTAAATACCATAAGCTCCGTTGAGGACGCGATACGCACCTTTATAACCGAGCATTTCGCCGCCCGTCCGCGTACAAAGGAATTTTTTGCGTGGCCGTGCCTGATGCTTTTCGCTTATTACCTGAAGGAAAGAAGGGTGCCTTTGGCGTCGTTCGTTTTCGGCGTGGGCGCTTCCGTGGTGTTTGCGTCGGTTATAAACAGCTTCTGCCATGTGTTTACAAATTTGCTTACGATTTATACCCGTGTGCTCGTCGGCGTATTGATAAGCGCCTTCATCTGCGTCGCGGTGTATCTGCTCAACAGGCTTTGGCTTTATTTTGCGGATTATATCGTAAAATTGGAGAAAGGACATAATGAATAAAAGCAACATTGTACTCATAGGAATGCCCGGTTCGGGCAAAAGCACGGTGGGAGTGGTGCTTGCAAAGGCGATGGGGCTGAGCTTTGTCGATGTGGATTTGGAAATATGCAGGATTCACGGCGGCAGCCTTCAGCAGATTGTGAACCGCTTCTCTCACGAGGACTTTCTCCGCATAGAGAGCGAAGCCGCGCTTTCGCTCCGCTGCCGCGACAGCGTTATTGCCACGGGCGGAAGCATGGTTTACAGCGAGGCGGCCATGCGACACCTGAAGGAAAACGGAATCGCGGTGTATCTTAAGGCGGAGCTTTCGGAGATAGAGAAAAGAATATGCAATCTTGAAACGCGCGGAATTGCCTTCCTGCCCGGAGAGACTTTGACCGACCTTTACGTCGGGCGCACGCCGCTTTACGAAAAATGGGCGGATATAACCGTTCCGTCTCTTGGGGGAGACAGAATTGAGACTGTGGCGTTAAAAATCAGAAACGAGTTAATGAAAAGTGAAACAGATTTCAGATAATTTTATAAGCGGACAGCCCGCGCTGGAGAGGCTGCTTTCCGACGCGGAAAACGGTCGCGCGGGTCATGCCTATATACTTGAAGGACCGAGGGGAGTCGGCAAGAAAACCGCCGCCGCGATTTTTGCCGCCGCGCTTCACTGCAAGGGGAAAAATAAGCCGTGCGGAAGCTGCGCCGCCTGTATGCTGCATAAAGCGGGAACTCATCCCGACGTTACGCGGCTTGAGCCGGAGGAAAACGGCAATTTGAAAATTGACGCGGTTCGGGCGGCGACAGACGAGCTTTTCATGCGTCCCAAGCTTGCGGCGCGGAAAATTCTCATAATCGACGGCGCTGACGGTATGAATTCCGCCGCGCAGAACGCGCTGCTGAAGCCGTTTGAGGAGCCTCCGTCCTACGGCACGGTAATGCTGCTCTCGGAAAACCCGCAAAATCTTCTTCCCACAATACGCTCCCGCGGAATAAAGCTGAGAATGGAGCCGTTTCCGTATGAGAAAATTAAGACCTTCGCCGAGCGCGAATATCCGCAGCTGCGGGAAAGGAGCGCGTTTGTCGCCCGATACAGCGGCGGAATTGTCGGGCGGGCGAGGGAAATATGCGAGGACGAGGAATTTTTCGCGCTCAGGCGGGAGCTTTTCGGCGGACTTGCGCGGCTTTGCGGAGGGAAGGAGTGCATTTTCACGATAGCGGAGGTTTTCGGCTTCGGCAAAAAGCCGTCCGCCGCTCACAGATCGTCCTGCTTTGACCTTACGCTTTCATGGCTTGGCGATGCGCTGTCGTTAAAAATCGGAGGGGAAATTGTCAATTCCGATTTCGCGCAGGAGCTTTACGCTTTCAGCTCCCGCGTAACCGCCGCGGGACTGGCTGCCGCCGCGGAAACGGTGGGAAATACCGCGTCGGAGCTTAACGCTTCGATGAAATACGATTTATGGATTGTAAATATGCTTATAAAAAGTTGGGAGGACTTACATGGCAACGGTAATAGGAGTTAAATTCAAGCTCGGGGGAAAGCTGTATTACTTTGACCCAAAGGATTTGGAGCTTTCCGTCGGCGAAAACGTAATAGTGGAAACGGCGCGCGGAATCGAGTTCGGAACCGTGGCGATGGCGCGGCGCGAAATTGCCGATGAGGACATTGTCGCGCCTTTGAAGGAGGTAATCCGCGCGGCAAACGAGGACGATAAGCTTCGCGTTGAGCAAAATAAGCGGCGCGAAAAGGAAGCCTTTAGCATCTGCGAGGAAAAAATACGCCGGCATAATCTCGCGATGAAGCTCGTCGACGCGGAATATACCTTTGACAACAGCAAGATACTGTTTTACTTTACGGCGGACGGCAGAGTGGACTTCCGCGAGCTTGTGAAGGATTTGGCGTCGGTGTTCCGCACAAGAATAGAGCTGAGACAGATAGGTATAAGGGACGAAGCGAAAATGCTCGGCGGACTGGGCATCTGCGGCAGAGAGCTTTGCTGCAGCGCTTACCTTGACGATTTTCATCCCGTTTCGATAAAAATGGCAAAGGAGCAGGGACTTAGCCTGAATCCCGCGAAGATAAGCGGCTCCTGCGGCCGTCTTATGTGCTGTCTTAAATATGAGCAGGACTGCTATGAGGAGCTTACGAAAGTCACGCCCAACGTCGGAGCGAAGGTTCATACTCCCGACGGGGACGGCATTGTGCAGAGCGTTTCGCTTATAAAGGGCCTGCTCAAGGTCAAGCTTGAAAAGGGCGACGAAAAGGAGCTTGACGAATACAGCGTCAGCGACATAAAGGTTCTGCGCGATTCGCGTGCGCCGCGCGCCGGAGCCGATGAAGAGGTTGATATGAAGGAGCTTAAAAAGCTGGAGGGAGAATAATTGCGTGTCGTTATACTTGACGGCGCGACGATGGGCGCCGATATTGATTTTTCGCCCATATCAAGCCGTTTTGAAACCGTCATATATGAGAAAACGGCTCCGTCGGAGCGGCTTGAAAGAATTTCGGGAGCGGACGCCGTGGTTGTGAACAAAGCGGAAATCGACGGCGCGTTGCTTGCCGCCGCGCCGACGGTAAAACTGGTCTGTGTGTTTGCTGTGGGCTATAACAATATCGACGTCGAATACTGCAAAAAGCACGCCGTAAGGGTTCGCAATGTTCCGTCCTACTGCGTTGACAGCGTGGCGCAGCACACCTTTGCGCTGCTTTTTCAGCTAATCGAAAATCTCGGCTATTACGACAATTATGTCAAGGACGGAAGCTACAGCGCAAGCGGACTTGCCAACCATCTCGGACGACCGTTCGATGAGATCAGCGGCAAACGCTGGGGCATTCTCGGCATGGGCGCAATCGGCAGAAGAGTGGCGCGGCTTGCGTCCGCATTCGGTGCCGAAGTGGTTTATGCGTCGCTGAGCGGAGCGCGGCGCGGGGAGGACTTCCCCGAGGTCACACTTGACAGGCTGCTGCGCGAAAGCGATATAATAACAATCCATGAACCGCTGAACGAAAAAACAAAAAATGTTATAAACCGTGAAAATTTGGCAAAAATGAAGCGTGACGCGGTGCTTGTGAACGTCGGGCGCGGCGCTACGATAAACTCCGCCGACCTTGCCGAGGCAATCGACAGCGGAAGGATAGGCGGCGCGGCAATTGATGTGTTCCCGACGGAGCCGCCTTCGGCGGACGACCCGCTTATGAACATAAAAAATAAGGACAAAATCGTTTTTTCACCGCACATCGCGTGGTCAAGCACGCAGGCGCGGGAACGCTGCGTAAGGATTACGGCGGAAAATCTTGCCGCCTTTGAATCGGGAAAGGACTGTAACGACGTATGGTAAAGGCTGTAATATTCGACCTTGACGGAACTCTTATCGACACAATACAGGAGCTTTCCAACGCTTCCAACTTCGCTCTTGGAAAGCTCGGCTTTCCGCTTTGGGAGGTAAAGGACTACAGAACCTTTGTCGGAAACGGCATAACACGGCTGCTGCTTAGAAGCCTGCCCGAAAACGAAAAGGATAAAATCGACGTTGCGCGGCGGTATTTCAATGAATACTACTCTGCCCATGTACTCGACACGGCTCCGCCATACGACGGAATACCCGAACTTATTTCCGTGCTGAAAGCTCGCGGAATACGCCTTGCCGTAAATACGAACAAAGCGCAGGTTTACGCTTCCGCTCTTACGGACAGCGTTTTTCCGAACGAATTTGAATATGTGATCGGCGACGAGGGCGGCTTTCCCCGCAAGCCCGACCCTACCGCCGCACTCTTTCTTGCGGAAAAGCTCGGCGCGCGTCCGGAGGAATGCATTTTCCTCGGCGACAGCGGCGTGGATTATGAAACCGCCAAAAATGCCGGAATGATAAGCGTCGTATGCAGCTGGGGCTTTGTGTATAAGGACATTCTGCTGACGCTCGGAGTTGAAAATATGATTGATAAGCCCGAAGAGCTTCTTGATTTTATTGATAATTTTTCGCGCTGAAGCAAAAAAATGATAAAATTCAATACTAAAAAAGACCTAAAAATGCTTGCATATTTAGGTCTTTTAATATATAATAAAAGAGTATCAATGTCTTTCAGACCGTACAAAGGGGTATGGTCTTGACGGCGTGGTGCGCTCCGCGGCGGTCAGGCTCCGCGGCGGGGGTACCCGAAGAACGATGATGTTTGGAAGGGTAAGTTATTTTTAGGAGGAAATCTTAAATGAAAAATCAGTATCTGATTGATTTGCTCGCCCGCGTAAAGGCGCGCAATGCAGGAGAGCCGGAATTTCATCAGGCGGTTGAAGAAGTTTTGGAGTCTCTTGAGCCTGTTGTTGAGAGAAACCCCAAGTACATTGAAAGCGGCGTTATCGAAATGCTCGTTGAGCCGGAGCGTATAATCAAGTTCCGTGTTCCGTGGGTTGACGACAACGGAAAGGTTCAGGTAAACCGCGGCTTCCGCGTTCAGTTCAATTCCGCTATCGGACCCTATAAGGGCGGTCTTCGTTTTCATCCTTCGGTTTATGAGGGAATAATCAAATTCCTCGGCTTTGAGCAGATTTTCAAAAATTCGCTCACAGGTCTGCCGATCGGCGGCGGCAAGGGCGGCAGCGATTTTGACCCCAAGGGAAAGAGCGACGCTGAGGTTATGCGCTTCTGCCAGAGCTTTATGACGGAGTTAAGCAAGCACATCGGCGCCGATACGGATGTTCCCGCAGGCGACATAGGCGTCGGAGGACGCGAAATCGGATATATGTTCGGGCAGTACAAGAGACTCAGAAACGAGTTTACGGGCGTACTCACCGGAAAGGGACTTACATACGGAGGTTCTCTTGCGAGAACGGAAGCTACGGGCTACGGTCTTTGCTACTTTACCGACGAAATGCTCCGTGACAACGGCAAGAGCTTCGAGGGCGCGACGGTTGTAATCAGCGGTAGCGGCAATGTCGCCATTTACGCAACCCAGAAGGCGACCCAGCTCGGCGGCAAGGTTGTCGCTCTTTCCGACTCCAACGGCTATGTTTACGACGAGCAGGGAATCGACCTTGCCGCCGTCAAGGAGATCAAAGAGGTAAAGCGCGGCAGAATCAAGGAATACCTCAACTACCGCCCCAACGCGAAGTATTTTGAAGGCGGCTGCATCTGGGAGGTTAAGTGCGACATCGCTCTTCCCTGCGCGACTCAGAACGAAATCAACGAGGAGAGCGCCAAAAAGCTTGTCGCCAACGGCTGCAAGGCTGTCGCCGAGGGCGCGAATATGCCTTCCACTCCCGAAGCTATCCATGTTTTCCTTCAAAACGGCGTTCTTTTCGGACCCGCAAAGGCGGCGAATGCCGGCGGCGTAGCCACAAGCGCGCTTGAAATGAGCCAGAACTCTCAGCGTTACAGCTGGACCTTTGAAGAGGTTGACGCAAAGCTCAAAGACATCATGGTCAATATCTATAAAAATTCCAGCAAGGCGGCGGCGGATTACGGTATGCCCGGAAATCTCGTCGCGGGCGCGAACATTGCCGGCTTCCTCAAGGTTGCCGATTCGATGCTCGCGTATGGCGTGTGCTGAGAATAAACGGTATATTCAACATAAAACGG
>CAZICW010000010.1:0-43655 GCA_964537995.1 uncultured Oscillospiraceae bacterium | reverse complement strand
TATCGCAAGCTCCACTCCTTGCAAGCAAAGTGGAGCGTTGCTCCGATTTAAACAACAGGATCTTAAAGGAGGTCGCAGCTTGAAAAAAATATTTTTGCTTTTATTCGCCCTTGTAATTCCGACGTTTACAATTGCGGCGGCGGAGGATGAGGTTCTGACACTTTCGCTTGACGGGGAAGCGGCGTATTACAGCGGCGCGGCGGCACAGACCTTCGGCACGGAGCTTTATGACGAGCTTTGCGGTCGCATTGCGGCGGGCTTTGAAAACATTGATGAGGAAATAAACATTTCCGACCTTAGGCTTGCTTGGTCTGACAACAACATTAGCGCAATCGGAAACGCGTGGTATGATGTCATTACGCACAACCCGAAATTTTTCTATATCTCCGATCTGAGCATCAGCGGCAGAAACAACAAAATTGACGTGATCAAAGTGACCTATTCATATTCGGTCAGGGAAATAAATGAAAGGCTGCTCTTTGTGGAGGAAGAAGCGAAAAAAATTCTCGCGCCTGTCGATGACGGAATGACCGACCTCGAAAAGGCTTTGCTTGTTCACGACGTCGTAATCACAAATTACGAGTATGATTATGACCTTGAAATAAGGGATATATACGGCTTTTTCACTGAAAAAAAGGGAGTTTGTCAGGCTTATACGCTTGCGTACGAATATTTGATGGAGCTTTTGGGAATCGAGTGCGAAACGGCGCTGAGCGATTCGATGAATCACATCTGGAATATTGTTCTGCTTGACGGAAGCTGGTATCATGCCGACCTCACCTTTGACGATCCGAACGTCAACGGCGCGGGGGATATTCTGGGGAATTGCAGTCACGAATATTTTCTCTGCAGCGACAGCTATATGCTTGGAAACGAACATTACAGCTGGACGTCTTCCGTTGAGTGTGCCTCGAACCTGTACGACAACGCCCTGTGGAAGAACTACAGTACGGCTTTCGCTTACAAAGAAGGCGAATGGTATGTAGCGGGAAATGTTGACAGTCAAGATTTGCGCCGGCGCGGGATTTGCCGTGTCGATGTAAACGCCGGAACCGCGGAAACGGTTTACAGCAGGACGTTTTCTTCCGCTCCCTCGGATTGGTACACAAGCCGGTACAGCTTCAATATTTCCGTTTACGGCGGGTATCTTCTGTATAATACCGACAGCGCCGTCTATCTTCTCAACACGGAAACATGGGAAGCTCAACAGCTCCCGCTGGAGCCGTCCGCTTACATACACGGAATTGTAGTCTTCGGCGACGAGCTTCGCTATGCCGTAGGAAAAACGCGCTATGACGGCAACGCTGTCCTTACATATTCTCTGGCGTGGCTTGCCGATGAGCCGAGGGGCTTTGCCATAGCTGACCTGTCTGTGGGCGGCGGCGTATTGACCGCAAAAATAGAGCTTGCCGATGGTTATACGGGCGCCGCGGAGGTTTATGTCGCCGCTTACGATGAGGACGGCGGATTGATTTTCTCTCAGAGCTTCGGCGCGGAGAGCAGTATCGCCGCCGAGGTTCCCGACGCGGCAAAATACGCTGTTTTCCTTTGGGAAAACATGAATCCGCTCTGTAAAAGCGTTTCGGCAAAATGATATTTTTACCCGGATTAAAGCATCAAGGGTCAGGGCGCGCCTTGACCCTTGATGCTTTTTGCCGAGAAAAGCTTTCCTTACGGACGGCTCCCCAAAGGAATGGCTTGTCCGGCGGTCATTTTTTAGGTTAAGCGTAAAATAAATTAACAAATTAACATTCTTTAGCCGTATAAAAATATATCTTGATTTAATTTTAATTTTGTACTATAATATAATCAGATATTTTAAAGCATAAACGACGGGGGTGTTTCTATGGCGCTTGACGCGGTCGCAATACGGGCGTTGACGGTTGAGCTTGGCGCGCTTGAGGGCTTCAAGATAGATAAGCTTTATCAGCCGGAGAGAAATATACTCGTGCTTTCGCTGCGCGCGTCAGGCTCCGTGCGAAAGCTGCTCATAAGCGCCGACAGCTCAAACCCGCGCGTACACCTGACAGATGAAAAATACGAAAACCCCGCCGCGCCGCCGATGTTTTGTATGCTTCTGCGCAAGCGGCTTGCCGGCGGAAGGATTACGGCGATAAAGCAGCTCGGCTTTGAAAGGATAATCGACATTGAGGTTGAAAGCCGTACAGAGCTTGGAGATACGGCTTCGGCGCATCTTATGTGTGAAATAATGGGGCGCAACAGCAACATAATATTTTTGAACGACGAAATGAAGATAATCGACAGCATCAAGCACGTCGATATAACCGTAAGCTCCGTGCGCAATATCCTGCCGGGGCTGAAGTATGTTATGCCGCCAGCGCCGCGGCGACTTGAACCTCTTGAGGCGTCGTCGGCGGACTTTCTAAAAATCCTGAACGATGCCGAGGACGGAATCGCGGCGGACAAAGCCATTCCTGCCGCGGTTGCGGGCATAAGTCCGCTTTTGGCGAGGGAGTGCGTTTACGTTGCCGGCGGTGACGGAAATATGAAAATCGGTGAAATGAGCGCGAACGTGAAGCAAAAGACGGCAATAGCGCTTGAAAAAATGTTTTCGCGCGTTAAAAGCAATGACTTTTCGCCTTGCATTTTACTCAAGGATGACGGCTCTCCCGCGGAATTTGCGCCGTTCCCCATAAAGCAGTACGGCGATATGCAAAAGGTTCGCCCGACGCAAAGCATGAACTCGGCAGCCGAGGAATTTTACCGCCTGCGCGACCGCGCCGCGAGAATAAAAAGTCACAGCGCCGCCGTACAGAAAACTGTAAATAACAATATTTCCCGCGCGTCAAAAAAGCTGAACCTGCTTCAATCCGATCTCAAAGCCGCCGCGGACAGAGATAAATACCGTATCTACGGCGACCTTATAACCGCCAATCTTTACAAAATAAACAAGGGTGACCGCAGCGTTACCGTCGAGAATTATTACGACGAGAGCAGCGGCGAAATAACAATTCCTCTTGACGAAACGAAGTCTCCTTCTCAGAACGCGAAATTTTATTACAATAAATATAAGAAAGCGAAAAATACCGAAATTTATGCCGCGGAGCAGCTTGAAGCCACGCTTAAGGAGCTGGAATATCTTGAATCCGTACAGCTTGCGCTTGAAAACGTCCGCACTCCGGGCGAGCTTGGCGAAATACGCTCCGAGCTTGAACGCGAGGGATATATAAAAGCCCCGAAGGAAAAAAAGCCGCGTAAGCCCGCGCCGGCTTCGGCTCCGATGGAGTTTTTCCACAAGGGCTACACAATACTCGTTGGACGCAACAATGTTCAAAACGACTATCTGACTTTAAAAATCGGACGCAGCAAGGATTTGTGGCTGCATACAAAGAATATTGCCGGAAGCCACACCCTTGTGAAATATAACGGCGAGGACTTCCCCGCCGACGTAATAACCGTTGCCGCGGGGCTTGCGGCGCATTTCTCGAAGGCGGCGAACGCGCCGAAGGCAGAGGTTGATTATTGCCCTGTCAGTCATGTGAAAAAGCCGAACGGCGCAAAGGCGGGAATGGTGGTTTACGAGGGATATTCGACCGCGCTTGTCGAGCCGCTTTCTCCCGAAAAATTGGATGGAACTAAGGAATGATTAAGCTTGAACAATAAAACGGACATTCTCGACACAATTTCTTCCCCCAACGATTTGAAAGCTCTTTCTCCCGACCGGCTTGAACGTCTTGCGGCGGAGGTCAGAGAAGAAATAATAGACGTCGTATCGAAAAACGGCGGGCATCTTTCCAGCAATTTGGGCGTTGTGGAGCTTACGATTGCTCTTTGCAGGGTTTTGAATCTGCCGGAGGACACCCTGATATGGGACGTAGGACACCAGTCCTACGTCTACAAGCTGTTCACCGGGCGGCGCGAGGCAATGAAAAGGCTGCGCCGGCTGAACGGCGCTTGCGGCTTTTGTCTTCCTTCCGAATCTTCATACGATTTTTCTGTAACGGGACACAGCTCCGCGTCTCTTTCGACGGCAATCGGGGCCGTTACGGCAAATGAAATTCAGGGAAAAAGCGGGCGTGTCTGTTGCGTTATAGGCGACGGCGCGCTTACGGGAGGACTTGCGCTGGAAGCCTTGGACACAATCGGAAACATGAAGAAGCCCATGCTTATAATTTTGAACGACAATGAAATGTCCATTTCAAAGAATGTCGGCAGCATATCGACCATGCTTTCAAAGGCAAGGACGGGCAAAAGCTATAAACGCGCGAAAAGCAGGATCGAAACCATACTGAAAAGGATTCCGTACTGCGGCGAAAAACTCAGCTCCGCAATCAGGTTTATAAAAGAACATATAAAATACGCGGTTACGGCGGGAACCTTTTTTGAAGCCGTAGGAATTACATATCTCGGTCCAGTGAACGGTCACAGTATCAGCGACATGGAGGATATTTTTAAGCGCGCGCTGGAGCTTGACGAGCCGGTGCTTGTACACGTTCTGACGAAAAAGGGCAGCGGTTACGCTCCCGCCGAAGCCGCGCCGCATAAATATCACGGAGTATCGCCCTTTGACAAAGAGAAGGGAATAGAGAATACCTCCGCGGAAAGCTATTCATCGGTGTTCGGAAGGGAGCTTTGCGCCATAGCCGAAGAAAATCCGAAGATTGTCGCCATAACTCCGTCGATGACGCTCGGCAGCGGACTGAGCGAATTTTCCAAAAAATACAAGAATCGTTTCTTCGACGTGGGTATAGCCGAAGGTCACTCCGTAACCTTTGCCGCCGGACTCGCGTCGGGCGGATTAATTCCCGTAGTGAGCATATATTCGTCTTTTTTGCAGCGCGCTTACGACAATGTTATTCACGACCTCGCGATTTCAAATCTTCATGCGGTGCTTGCGATTGACCGTGCGGGACTTATTCCCGGCGACGGAGCGACGCATCAGGGCATATTCGACGTCGCTTTCCTTTCGGCGATACCGAATATAGCCGTGCTTGCGCCCTCTTGCTTTGACGAGCTGAGAAAAATGCTGCGTTTTGCCGTGAAGGACTATAACGGAACCATTGCCATACGTTATCCGCGCGGCGGAGAGCGGCGCAGCTTTGACAACGGGGACTTCCGTTTCGCTAAGGCGACCGTGCTGCGCGAAGGCGAAGACATAACCGTTGCCGCCTACGGGAGCATGGTCTCCCGTGCGATGGATTGTGCCGACGCGCTTGCGGAAAAGGGCGTCAGCGCGGAGGTTATAGATATGCGGACAATCAAGCCGATTGATACCGCGACAATAATAAAAAGCGGAAATAAGACGGGGCGCATAGCCTTTATGGAGGAGGTTGTGCAGTGCGGAGGAATAGGAGAGCAGCTTCTTTCACATATGTGCCGCCGGAAAATTCAGATTCCGATTAAGCTGATAGCCCTGCCGGACGATTTTGTTCCGCACGCGACAATGGACGAATTGGAAGATATGTACGGCCTTACAACCGAAAAATTGGTTGAATCCTTGGAGGAGCTGCTGTGAAACGACGACTGGACGTATATTTGGTTGAAGAAGGGCTGATAAGCGGGCGTGACCTTGCGAAGAGCATAATTATGGAGGGTAAGGTTTTCGTCAACAGCCAGAAAGCGGATAAGGCGGGGCAGCAGATAGGCGAAAGGGACGTCGTGGAGCTTCGCGGAGCGGAGCGGAAATACGTCAGCCGCGGCGGACTTAAGCTGGAAAAAGCGCTTGAAAGCTTTCCGATAAGTCTCAACGGGAAAATCACAATGGACGTCGGCGCGTCAACCGGCGGCTTTACGGACTGTATGCTGCAAAACGGCGCAAAAAAGGTTTTTGCCGTTGACGTCGGCTACGGTCAGCTTGCGTGGAAGCTGAGAAACGACGCCCGCGTTGTCAATCTGGAGAGAACGAACATACGCGGCGTTACGTCTGAGGATATAGGCGAGAAGCTTGATTTCGCCTCAATTGACGTCGCCTTTATTTCTCTTGAGCTTGTACTGCCTGTTGTAAAGCGGCTCCTGAAGGAGGACGGCGGGGTCGTTGCCCTGATTAAGCCGCAGTTTGAGGCGGGACGCGATAAGGTCGGGAAAAAAGGCGTGGTGCGCGACAGCGGAGTTCACCGCGAAGTAATAAGCGAAATCGTCGGCTTTGCTCAAAATAACGGCTTCGAGGTGCTTGGTCTGGATTTTTCGCCGATACGGGGTCCCGAAGGAAATATTGAATATCTTATTTACCTGAGGGCGCGCAATGCAGAGCCGGCGGATTTCTCCGAAGAAATAGCCGCGCTCGTGGAAAAAAGCCATATTGAGGCAAAGTAATTCCCGACAGGTTATTGACAAATATCCTCCGGTTATGCTAAAATATATATTAGCGAAAATTTTGAGGAATGAGAATATGGATGAGAAAACCTCCCTGAACGAAAAATTCCCCGCGCTTCGCGGCTTTGATTTTCCGGATAGGAAAATCACGGAATTTATCGTAAATATGGGCGTAAATACGGAAGCGGTTGTTGCCGCCGTCCGCAGCGATTTGAAAACCGACGGAAGCTACGGCGAGGTTTGGTTGCTTGCTTGCCCCGAGATGTTTTATGTCGCCGATGCGAACGACGGCTATTTCTGCGCTTACTCCTTTAAGGAGTGGGAAATACGGCTTGAAAATTATATTGCGACAGGGGCTTTGCTGGCCGTCGGAGGCGGTCGCGAGGTTGTTGCGGCGGCTTTCACAAGCTCTTGCGGCTCCGCCGCGGGAAATATCTGCCGCGTATGTGAGCATCTGCGTTCGGGGAAGGAGCTTTCCGACGAGGATTTTCAACGCGGAGTCGAGGACAGAGTATGCCCGAAATGCGGCACTCCGTATAAAAAAGGACGAAAAACCTGTCCGAAGTGCCAGAGCAAAAAACGGCTGTTCCTGCGCGTGCTGGGCTATATGCCGCGCTACAAAAAGGAGCTTGCCATCGTCATGGGGCTTATTCTTCTTTCCGGCGCAATCGGTCTTGTGCGCCCCTATCTGAACGGTAATACCCTTTACGATCAGGTTCTTACCGAGGGCGGGAAATACTACGGCAAAATCATTCCCTTTGTGCTGCTGATGATAGCTCTTGAAATTACAACCCTTATCGTGAACATACTTCAGGGACGCGTCGGCGCCGCCGTTTCAAGCAAAATCGTGTACGACATAAAGAGCGAGGTGTTCGACGCCATGCAGCGGCTGAGCATGAGCTTCTTTAATTCCAAGCAGACCGGAAGCCTTATGAATCGCGTAAATTCCGACGCTCTTGACATTCAGTATTTCCTCAACGACGGACTGCCCAATTTTATAATAAACGCGATAACAATCATAGGCATAGGCTTCCTTGTGCTTATAAGCAATCCTCTGCTTGCCGTGCTTATTATGCTGCCGGTTCCGATTATCGTATATGTGATTAGAAAGGTAATTCCCAAATTCAACCGCTATAAATGGATAGGCTGGCACAAGTCCAGCAAGCTGAACAGCGTAATCAACGATACCCTTCAAGGAATCCGCGTCGTAAAGGCGTTCGGTAAGGAGAAAAACGAAGTCGGGCGTTTTGAGGAGGCGACTCAGGAGCTTTACGAGGTGCGCGTCAAAGAGGGGCTTATGAGCGCAAGGGTTTTCCCGATGCTGAACTATCTGATGACCATCGGAGGACTGTTTGTCTGGGGCTTGGGCGGTTATCAGGTGCTGAACGGCGAACTGACTTTCGGAACGCTTATGACATTTGTCGGGTACATAGGAATGCTTTACGCGCCCATAAACTTTATGATAAGAACCTACGACTGGTGGGCAAACTGCATGAACAGCGCACAGCGCATTTTTGAAATTATCGACCGCCAGACCGACGTCCCCGAACCCAAGGATCCCGTTGAAATCGGAAGAATAAGGGGAGAAGTCGAGCTAAGAGACGTTACCTTTTCCTATGAGCCGAACAAGCCCGTGCTTCACAATGTCAGCTTCAGGGTTGAAGCCGGAGAAATGATTGGGCTTGTGGGACACAGCGGCGCGGGAAAATCTACAATAACGAACATTATAACCCGCCTTTATGACGTGGATGAGGGCGAGCTTTTGATTGACGGAATCAATGTCAAAAAAATCCGCCAAAAGGATCTTCACGGTCAGATCGGCATGGTTTTGCAGGACACCTTCCTGTTCAGCGGTACAATAGCCGAAAATATAGCCTATGCGCGTCCCGACGCGTCAATGGAGGAAATTATCCGTGCGGCGAAGCTGGCGAACGCGCATGACTTTATAATGAAGCTTCCCGACGGCTATGAAACCGAAATAGGCAAGCGCAGCACCAACCTCAGCGGCGGCGAGCGTCAGCGCATTTCGATTGCCAGAACCGTCCTGCTTGACCCCGCGATACTGATACTCGACGAGGCAACGGCATCGCTTGACACCGAAACCGAACAGCAAATTCAGGCGGCGCTTGAAACTCTCACGAAGGGCAGAACCACCATCGCCATCGCGCACCGCCTCTCAACCCTTAAAAACGCCGACCGCCTTGTGGTTGTGGAGCATGGCGAAATTGTCGAAATAGGCACTCATGAGGAGCTTGCGAAAAAACCGAACGGCGTTTATGCCCGTATGGTCAGTCGCCAGCGTGACGCGCTGAAAATACGCGGGGTGGGCGACGAGGAGCAATTATAACGACAACCGTATTATGAGGAGCAAATACATGGACGACAACAACAAAATGAAGCAATATGCCGACATAAATTATCTTTCCGCGTCGGATTGCGAATTTTACAGAACCGACGGCGGACTTCTCGGCATGAAAACGGGCGGGAAGGATCTTGGGCGCGTTGCGCTGCTTAGAATGTTTCCGCTGAGAAAGCCCGATAAATTCATATCCGTGCGCCGTGAAAACCGCGAAAGAGCCGACAGCCGCGTCGAATACGGCGTGATTGAGGATATAAACGCTTTTTCGGGCGAACAGCGGGCGCTGATTGACGAGGAGCTTGAGAGGCGGTACTTTGTGCCGGAAATAACCAAGGTTACAAACGTCAAGGAGGAGTACGGGCATACTTACTGGGACGTTGAAACAACAGCCGGCGACCGTTCCTTTACCGTGTTTGACATGAACAGCAATCTGCTTAACATGGGCGAAGGAAGAGCTATGATAATTGACGTGGACGGCAACCGCTATATTTTCCCCGACGTGAGCAAAATCGGCGAAAAAGCTCTCAGATTGGTGGAAATATGGCTTTAAAGAGGTGAAATTTCCGTGAACCTTAACTATGCTCTTTCCGAGGAGGATGCGGCTGTGCTGCTGCCCGCTTTGGGAAATGAGGAAATACTGTACTGTCTGCCCTTTGATTTGACTGCCGACGGGAAGTTTACCGAGGGCTTTTTGGTGATAACGCAAAAGCGGCTTGCGGTTTTGCGGGACGGAGCGATTGAAAGGCTGCTGCCGATAAGCTCTCTTTCGGGAGTATGCTGCGGCGAGCTTAATTCCTCCGGTATGCTGGAAGCAAACCCGAACGCCGACCCGTTCCCGATTGTGTTCTTCACAATGGAGCATATGGCGCGCTACGCCATGGCTGAAAGAATAATATCCGACCTTATTGACGGCAAACAGCCCAAGGCTGTCAGCACGGACGACGAAAAAAGGTGCCCGAAATGCGGACGCCCGTTTATCCGCAATACCCATATATGCCGCCATTGCAGCGACCGCGTCGGCGTTCTGAAAAGAATATGGAAAATAAGCCGTCCCTGCTGGGGATACTATGGAGTGCTGCTGCTGATATTCTGGGCGAACAGCGCGGTTATGCTCTATTCTCCCGCCGTAAGCAAGCGTATGATAAACGAGGTTCTGACTCAATTCGGCGCGGGAACCTCTCTTATGCCCAAGCTTCTGGGACTTGTGGCTCTTACGGGGCTTTGCTCCCTTGCCACAACCGCTCTCGGAGCGGTTCGCGAAATTGTGGCGGCAAAGGCGAGCAATCTTTTCGTCCGCGACCTGCGCAACGACATATACGGAAAGGTGCAGGCAATGCCGCTCGGTTATATCGAAGAGAAAAACGCCGGCGACCTTATGCACCGTATAAACGACGATACCGGACGCATACAGCAGTTTATCCAAAATGTAGCGGTTCAGGCTATAAATGAAATTTGTCTTTTCGTCGGCGTCGGCATTGTGGTCTTCAGCTTCAGTCCCATAATGTTCCTTCTGATAATCATTCCGATTCCGATTGCCCTTT
Organism: uncultured Oscillospiraceae bacterium; assembly: GCA_964537995.1. Lineage (GTDB taxonomy): Bacteria > Bacillota > Clostridia > UMGS1883 > UMGS1883 > JAFLUQ01. The sequence continues at coordinate 33,482 of CAZICW010000010.1, read as the reverse complement.
TTATAACCAATCGCATAAAAAGCTCCGTCCGCCGCCGTTACAACAAGCAGTGGCGCCGGATGGATAAGCTGACCGACACTCTTAACAATGTATTTAACGGAATTAAGGTCGTAAAGGTTTTCGGTCAGGAAGAAAGGGAAATCAAGCATTTTGAAGGCGTGGCGTCGTCCGTTCGCGACGTCACGTGCAATACCGAAAAGTATGTGTATACGGTTTTCCCGATTATAAAATTCCTTATAGGCTTCGGCAGCTATTTTGTCACAATGTACGGCGGAGCGCTTGTACTCGGTCAGAAAATGGGACTCGGCGAGCTTATGCAGTTTTCCACCTATGCCGGTTATCTTTATGCCCGCCTTGAATGGTTCAGCACTCTCCCGCGGGAGATAAGCCGCGCGATAACCAGCGCGCAGCGCGTGTTCGAGGTTATGGACGAGGATGTGCCCGAAGACCCGGAAGCGCCTCTGAGCGCGGAAAAAATTCGCGGAGCCGTTGACTTCGACCATGTCACCTTCGGCTATAAGGCGTACAAAAGCGTACTCAAGGATATAAACCTGAACGTTGAAAGCGGCGAAATGATAGGCTTTGTCGGTCACAGCGGCGCGGGAAAATCCACCATGATAAATTTGCTTATGCGGCTTTACAAGGCGGACGAGGGCGATATACGAATCGACGGGAACAGCATTGAGGATTACGGCGTTTCCGACTATAAGAACCATATAGGCGTCGTGCTTCAGGAAAGCTATCTTTTCAGCGGAAGCATAATCGGCAATATTCGCTATGCCCGTCCCGACGCGACGGATGACGAGTGCATCCGTGCGGCAAAAATTGCCAACGCGCATGAATTTATAATAAATCTTCCCGACGGCTATGATACCTATGTAGGGGAAAAGGGTCAGCGGCTCAGCGGCGGCGAGCGTCAGCGCATAGCCATTGCCCGTGCGGTTCTCAGCAATCCGAAAATAATGATTCTGGACGAAGCGACCGCGTCTGTCGATACAGAAACCGAACAGCAGATTCAACAGGCTCTCGGAAGGATAATCAAGGGCAGAACCACCTTTGCCATAGCGCACAGACTGTCCACGCTGAAAAATGCCGACAGGCTTGTTGTGCTTGAGGAGGGGCGTATAGCCGAGGTCGGCAGCCATAACGAGCTTATGGAGAAGGACGGAATTTACGCCGGTCTTGTCCGCGCTCAGCGCACCATGACGGCGTTGTCGGTCGCAATCGACAGTGACGGCGAACGCGGAGGAGGCCCGCCCGGCAGACGCGGAGGCCCGCCTCCGCCGAGATAACCGAAATCAAAATAAAAATTTTGCATGAAGGCTTTGACGTAAAGCCGATAACCCCGGATAACAGTGAAAAGAAAAAACTTTTACAGAGGTGAATATTATGTCGAAAATCAGACTTATAACCGACACGGGCAGCGACATCAAACCCGCCGTTGCCAAACGTTACGGAATAAGATTAATTCCCATAACCTACAGCTTTGACGGGGAAACATACCTCCGCAGCGAAATTGACGAGTCAACCGAGGATTTTTACAAAAGGCTCCGCAGCGCCGAAATCCCGCCAAAAACAACTCAGATAACTCCCGCCGAATATGCCGATATTTTCCGCGAGGAAATTAAGAACGGCTATGACACGATAATCGTCACAACTCTCAGCGGCAATGCCAGCGGAACCTGCCAAAACGCCCATATTGCCGCCGCCGAGGTCGCGGAGGAGAGCGGCTGCGACATTCGTATTGTCGATTCTCAAACCTATACCTGCCTTTACGGGCAGCCCGTAATTCATGCCGCGCATATGGTTGAAGCCGGCGCGACGGCGGACGAAATTGAAAAATATCTCCGCGACGCTACCGAGGATATGAACGCCGCCTTCGTTGTAAGCGAGCTGGAGCATTTGAAAAAGGGCGGCAGAATCAATTCCGCAACGCTGCTTTTTGCCAATATGCTTGATATTAAACCCATACTTACCGTGGACGGAGGGCTTGTTGTTCAGTCCGACAAGGTTCGCGGCGAAAAGAGGGTCAATAAAAAAATTATCGAAATGGCGGTAAAAAACGTCGGAGACCTCAACGGCAAAACGGTTATAACCGTTAACGCCGATGTTACGGATAAGCGTGACGCGCTTGCGGAGGAACTCAAAGCGCAATTTCCGGATGTAAACATTCTCCATTGCAGACTCGGCCCCATAATCGGCTCTCACGGCGGCCCCACGCTGTACGGCTTTGCTTATTCCACATCGGGCAAATTTGACATAAGCGATTACGAAGAGGAATAATTGAAAAACAGAGCAAAAATACCGCTGTAAAACGCAGTAAAAGCGTCCGCAGCGGTATATTGCGTTAAAAAATCAAAGCTTTATTTTGGGAGGAATTTGACTGTGTTTAGAAAAATGAGAAGATATAAACAGCTTTTGTCCGAAAAAGAAGCCGCGGAAATCCTTCGCTCCGGCAATTCCGGCGTTTTGGCGGTGCGGGGCGACGATGATTATCCGTATGCCGTTCCTTTAAACTATGTTTATTTTGACAATAAAATTTATTTCCATTGCGCGAAGGCCGGACACAAATTGGACGCGATTCAAAAGCAACCCAAGGCTTCGTTTTGCGTAATAGCCGAGGACACAATTGTTCCGGAGGAGTATACAACGTATTTCAGAAGCGTAATCGTATTCGGAAAAACCCATGTCGTCGCGGAAAAAAGCGAAATGAGAAAAGCAATTGACGCATTGGCGATAAAATATTCGCCGCATGATACAGAGGAAAACCGTCAAAAAGCCATTGAACGGGAATGGAAATCGCTGTGTGTATTTGTCTTGGAAATCGAGCATATGACAGGAAAAGAAGCGATAGAGCTTGTAAAAGCCAAGCGGCGCAATCAATAGCAAATCTGCTTAACGCTCCGATGAATGGAGCATATATGCAAAGCGGAAGGACATTTTAAGCTTGCGCTGCACGACCGGTTTTTAAAATTTGCTTTTCGGCGAATTTACCAAAAAACGCTTGACAGCTATCCGAAACGGTGCTATAATATGAAAATGAGAATCAATTTCATATTTGCCGAAAGAGGAATAATTATGGCAGACTACAAAACAAAACAGCGCGCTTTGATAATTTCGTACATAAAGAATTGCCCCTTGCCGCATATAACGGCGGCGGACATTGAGGCTCATCTGCGCGCGGCGGGTGAAAAAGTGGGCATGGCGACTGTCTACCGCCAGCTTGAAAAAATGGTCGAAACGGGAGAGGTGCGCAAGTATATTCTCGAAAACGGCGCGTGCTATCAATATGTCGGCAGTAACGAGCATTGTCGGGAGCATTTTCACCTCAAATGTCTTTCCTGCGGAAAGCTGCTGCATATAAGCTGTTCTCTTTTAAATTCTCTTGCGCCGCATATTCTTGAACATCACGGCTTTGAGGTTGACAATTCCCGTACAGTCATGTACGGCCTGTGCCGCGAATGTCGCGAAAAGGGGGCGGAGAAATGAAAAGGCTGCTTATATTGCTGCTTGCCGCCGCGCTTTTGCTTTGCTCCTGCGCAAATGACAGGCAAACAGCGGAGCGGGAGGGGCTTACGGTTGTGGCGACGCTTTTTCCGACCTATGATTTTGCGCGCAGCATTGCCGGCGGTCACGCGGAGGTAACTCTTCTTCTGACCCCCGGAAAGGAAAGTCACAGCTATGAGCCGTCTACGGGAGACGTCATAAGGATAAACAACTGCGATATTTTTATCTTCACCGGCGAAAATATGGAGCCTTGGGCGTTAAATATAGTAGATGGTATGGATAATCCGCCCGCGGTTGTAGACGCGAGCAAGCATATAGCTCTCGAAAAAGAAGAGGAACATGACCATGATGAACACGGACACTCGTCGCATTCCCACGAATATGATCCTCATATTTGGACAAGTCCCAAGCTTTGCCTGACAATTGTAGACAATATCCTCGAGGCATTTGTTGCCTGCGACGCCGAAAATGCCGAATGTTATCGCGAAAACGCCGAACAGCTCAAGGCGAGACTGACGGCTCTTGACGGGGAATTTAATGAAATTACGAGGTCGGCGTCAGGAAAGAAAATTTATCATGGCGGACGGTTCAGTATGTACTATTTTACGCGGGAATACGGACTTGAGTATGAGGCGGCATACGATTCCTGCTCGACCGATACCGAACCCTCTGTCAGGAAAATATGTTCGATGATTGACGAAATGCGCGAAGAAAATGCTTCGGTCGTATTTTACGAGGAGCTTTCCGACAACTCGGTTGCCGAGCTTATTGCGCGGGAAACGGGAGCCGTACCGCTGCTGCTGCATTCCTGCCACAATCTTACAACGGAGGAATTCAAAAGCGGCGTGACCTATTTTGACCTCATGGAGCAAAATGCGCAAAATCTGAAGGAGGCGTTAAAGTGAGCCTTATAGAAATCAGGGATCTGTCAATAGTTTATGACGGAAAAACCGTCGTAAGCGGGCTTAATTTCGACGTGGAAAAGGGCGATTATTTGTGCGTGTTCGGTGAAAACGGCAGCGGAAAAAGCTCTCTTATCAAGGCGATTTTGGGTCTGAAATCCGCGGCGAGCGGTCATATTCACTTTGAAAAAGGCTTTTCTCGCCGCGAAATAGGCTATATGCCGCAAAAAACCGATATTCAGCGTGACTTTCCCGCTTCCGTTGCGGAGGTTGTGCTTTCAGGCTGTCAGGGATCAATGGGAATCAAGCCGTTTTACGGCAAGACGGAAAAGCTGAAGGCGGCTTCGGCAATGGAAAAGCTCGGTATAAGCGCGATAAAGAACGAGTGCTATAAGAATCTTTCCGGCGGACAGCAGCAGCGCGTGCTTCTGGCGCGCGCACTGTGCAGCGCCGACAAAATGATACTTCTTGATGAGCCCACAACCGCCCTCGATCCGATTGCCACCGCGGAATTTTACAGTATAATAGCGCGTCTGCACAGGGACGAAAAAATAACGGTGGTCATGGTTTCGCACGACGTTTCCGCCGCGCTCGAGGGCTCCGAGCACGTCCTTCATATCGGCGGACGGGAAACGCTGTTTTTCGGGAAAACCGAGGATTATGTCAAAACAAAAATTGCCGCGGGCTTTGCGGGAGGTGAGCGCGGATGATAGCGGAGCTTTTTTCCTATTCCTTTATAACCCGCGCGTTTGTAGTGGGCGCGCTTGTCAGCCTTTGCGCGTCGCTTCTCGGCGTAAGTCTCGTGCTTAAACGTTATTCCATGATTGGCGACGGACTTTCTCATGTGTCGTTCGGAGCCATGAGCGTCGCCGCCGCGCTGAACCTTGCGCCGCTTGCCGTTTCGGTTCCGGTTGTCCTTATTTCGGCGTTTTTCCTGCTGAGACTGAGCGAAAGCAGCAAAATAAAGGGCGACGCCGCCATTGCCGTCATATCCTCGTCGGCGCTGGCGATAGGAGTTATTGTTACAAGCCTTACAACGGGACTTAACACCGACGTTTGCAACTATATGTTCGGAAGCGTGCTTGCCATGACGCGGAGCGACGTGGTTTTAAGCGTCATTCTCAGCATTGTTGTGATTGCTGTATTCGTTTTTTTCTACAATAAAATTTTTGCCGTCACCTTTGATGAGAGCTTTTCCAAGGCAACAGGGGTTCGCGCGGGAGCCTACAACACCGTAATAGCGCTGCTTACGGCGGTAACGATTGTACTCGGCATGAGAATTATGGGCGCTCTGCTTATTTCAAGCCTTGTAATTTTTCCGGCGCTTTCGGCAATGCGCTTATGCCGTAGCTTTCGGGCGGTTGTGATATGCTCGGCGGTCATTGGGCTGCTTTGCTTTTTCTGCGGTATGCTTGCGTCCTATGCCTTTGAGACTCCCGTCGGCGCAAGCGTGGTTGTTATAGATTTGCTTGTTTTTGCGGTTATGACATTTGCGGGACACAAAAAATAAGGCAGAGCGTAAAAAATCGCGCAAACAGTTTGACGCATAATAAATTTGCACTTGAAATTCCGAACGCCGTGTGATAAAATTTAAGGCAGAAACGGATGGGAGAGTTTTACATGAAGGCAAAAACGATTTTTGTCTGCAAGGAGTGCGGCAATGAGTCTCCGAAATGGCTGGGGAGATGCCCCGGCTGCGGACAGTGGAACACCTATATTGAAGAAAAAGCAGAGCGCACAAGCGCGGGCTTGGCGGCGCCGCCAAACGGGAAAACGCTTCTCAAGAGCGGCTTGCCGAAAAGCATTGTTTCCCTTTCAACAGACGTCGAGGAACGGATAAGCTCCGGCAGCGATGAGCTGGACAGGGTACTCGGCGGCGGAATTGTCAACGGCTCGCTTGTGCTTTGCGGCGGAGAGCCGGGAATAGGGAAGTCCACGCTGTTGCTTCAGGTGTGCCGCAATCTTGCCAAAGCCGAAACCGTACTCTACATTTCCGGTGAGGAATCGGAACGCCAGATTAAAATGCGCGCCGACCGTCTGAACGCGCTGAACGAAAATATTCTTGTCGCAAACGAAACCGACCTTTCCGATATAAACGAGGCGATTGACGCGGTTAAGCCGAAGGCGGTGGTTATTGATTCGATTCAGACAATATGTTCCTCCGAGCTTGCGTCCTCTCCCGGCAGCGTTACGCAGGTGCGCGAGTGTACAATGAGCTTTATGCGCATGGCAAAGGCGTTGGGAATAACCTTCTTCATTGTCGGTCATGTCACAAAGGACGGCTCGATTGCCGGACCGAGAGTGCTGGAGCATATGGTTGACTGTGTGCTTTACTTTGAGGGTGAACGCCATCAGAGCTATCGCATTGTCCGCGCGGTAAAAAACCGCTTCGGCTCAACAAATGAAATCGGAGTTTTCGAAATGTCCGACCGTGGACTGACCGATGTTCCGAATCCGTCTCATATGCTGCTTTCGGGGCGCCCCGTTGACGTTCCGGGGTCAGCCGTAGTATGCTCAATAGAAGGCACAAGACCTATTCTTGCTGAAATACAGGCGCTTGTTTCCAAAAGCGTCTATCCCAATCCCAAGCGTATGGCGGCGGGACTGGACTATAACCGCGCTTCAATAATAATAACCGTGCTGGAAAAGCGCACAGGGCTTAATCTTGCCATGCAGGATTCCTACATAAACGTCACGGGCGGAATTAAATTGGACGAGCCCGCCACGGATTTGGCAGTAGCCGCCGCCGTAGCCAGCAGCGCAATGAATATACCGCTGCCGCAGGATATGGCATATTTCGGCGAGGTGGGACTGACGGGCGAATTGAGAACCGTAACGCAGGCGGCGCGGCGCATCGCCGAAATAGAAAAAATGGGCTTTAAACGCTGTATGCTTCCGTTTGATGCTCTCGGCGGAATTGATCGCGCGGGGATAGAGCTTGTGGCGGTGAAAAATCTGACCGACGTTCTGGCGTACATACGCGGCTGAGAGGTGGTTCATATGGCGGAAACCGTATTCATAACGGGCGGAAGCGGAGGAATAGGGACGGCGGCGGTGCGCGGCTTTTCCTCGGAGGGATATAATGTCGCTTTTACCTATAATAAAAACAAAGCTTCGGCGGAAAAGCTCCGCGCCGAAATACGCGGAAGCCTTGCGCTCGTATGCGATGTTGCCGACGCGGGAAGCGTAAACGCCGCCGTTGAAGCGGCAGCGCGGCATTTCGGTAAAATTGATGTACTGATAAATAACGCGGGAATAGCGGAGCAAAGCTTGCTTACGGATATAAGCGAAGAGCAGTGGGACAATATGATAAACGTAAATCTCAAAAGCTGCTTTCTTACCTGTAAGGCTGTGCTTCCGCAGATGATACACCGTAAAAGCGGCGTCATAATAAATGTTTCCTCAATATGGGGCTTGGTCGGCGCGTCCTGCGAGGTTCACTACAGCGCGGCGAAAAGCGGCGTCATAGGCTTTACGAAGGCTCTTGCCAAGGAAGTCGGGCCCTCCGGCATACGGGTCAACGCCGTCGCTCCCGGGATAATAGATACGCCTATGAACGGGCACCTTGCGCCGTCGGAGGTTGAAGCCTTGAAGGAAGAGATTCCTCTCGGCTCCTTGGGAACGCCCGAAGATATTGCGAAGGCTCTGATTTTCCTTGCCGGAAAAGGCGGAAACTATATAACCGGACAAATTATAAGTCCGAACGGCGGATTTGTAATTTAGTAAGCAGTAGCAAAATGTGACAGACTTCATACTATGCAGTGTGGATATTCCATAATTATAGTTTAGGAGGATTGTTACATGGAGGAAAGAATTTCAAGCTCCTTTGGCTGCGGCGAAAAGGTCTGCATACAAACCGACCAGATATACGACAGCTGCCGAAGCAAGGAATGTATTGAATGTCTGCGTGTATTTCTCACGGAAACGGGACAGGAAATTGTTGACCGCGCGATTGACGTGAAATGCCGCAAGGCAGAGGTTATATGGATTTTTCCGAACGTAGAGCCTCTCAGCTTCAACAGGGGCTATTACACTGTTGACCTGACATACTTTTTCAGAATAACTCTTGAGGTTTACACAGGAGTTTCCCGCCCCGTGACGGTCGAAGGACTTTCGTCGTTCAACAAGAAGGTTGTTCTTTTCGGCAGCGAGGGCAGCGCAAAAATATTCACATCCAAGTATAAGGAGGACAGCTTCGATCCTCAGCTTTGGCAAAAAACAAATATGCCCAAGGCAGTAGCGGAGGCGGGTGACACGGGAAATAACCGTTTATGAACAAATTAAATTGATAAATTATTATAAAAGGAGTAGATTGTCATGAAAAAAATTATCAAAATTGACGGTATGCAGTGTGAACACTGTAAGGCAAGCGTTGAGAAAGCTCTTTCGGAGGTTGAGGGCGTAAGCTCGGCAAAGGTTGATTTGAAAAAGAAAACCGCCGTTGTCAGCCTTAACAGCGATGTCTCCGATGCGGTATTGACCGACGCTGTTACGAAAACGGGCTTCGAAGTCATTGATATTGAAGCTAAAAAGGGGCTTTTTGAAAAATAATGTATACCCGATTGATTGATAAAATGTCCGCGCTGCTTTCGGTCGAGGACAGCTTGGTTACAAATCTGTCCAATGCTTCGGCGCTCTTGAATGAATATCTGAGCGATATAAACTGGGTCGGTTTCTATTACAGGGACGGCGATAAACTGCGTCTCGGGCCGTTTCAGGGGAAAACGGCTTGCGTATCTATACCGATGGGACGCGGAGTATGCGGAACAGCGGCGTCGGAAAGAAAAACCTTAGTTGTTGAGGATGTACATAAATTCGGCGGACATATAGCCTGTGACTGCGCCAGCAACAGCGAAATTGTTATCCCGCTGTTTTCGGAGGACGCCTTGGTAGGTGTGCTTGACATTGACAGTCCGAGCTTTTCCCGCTTTAATGACAAGGATAGGCTCGCTCTTGAGCGTATCGCTGAAATAATCGGAGACATATGGGGAAAAACTCAAACAAGACCGTTCTAAATAAACGCGAAAAAACGTACCCTTTCTTTGGAGGTGCGTTTTTTGCGTCTTGCGGCATATTGCAGAGTTTCCACAGATAAGGCGGAACAGAAGCTCTCGCTCGAAAATCAGCAAAGCTTCTGCAGCGGATACGCAAATGAAAACGGTTTTCGTCTGGTACGGATATACACGGATGACGGAATCAGCGGAAAGCAGATGAAAAACCGGCAGGGCTTTATGCAAATGATAGCTGACGGCGAAAAGGGAGAATTTGACGTCCTCGCCGTCAAGGATGTAAGCCGCTTTGCCAGAAATACCTGCGATTTTCTCGACGGAATACGGCGGTTAAAGGCGGCGGGAATTGACGTCCGCTTCCTCGGCTCCAATTCCTCGGCCATGACAGATTCGGAATTTATACTCACAATTTACGCGGCTCTTGCTCAGCAGGAAAGTGAAAATCTCAGCAAACGCGTTATCTTCGGGAAAACCGAAAATGCGAAAAAGGGGAGAGTGCCGAATTTGATTTACGGCTATGACAAGGTAAATAATTTCACACTTGCCCTGAACAAAACGGAGAGCGAAAATATCCGCAAGGTGTTTGAGCTTTACACTGTCGAATTGCTCTCGTGCGGCGATGTGGCAAAGCTTTTCAATTCAAGCGGCGTAAAGACCAAGCTCGGCGGACGCTGGACACAAAAGAGCGTAAGCCGCATATTGAAAAATCCGATTTATATCGGACGGCTTATCAATCACAAATCCACAACCGCCGATTTTCTTTCTGGTACAAGGAAGGCTCTGCCCGAAAGTGAATGGTTTTTTCACGACAGACCGGAGCTGAGAATAGTTTCCGACGATGTTTTCCTGACGGCGAATGAAATTTTGAAATCCCGTGTCACAGGCAGAGGTCGTTGACCCGATTTGCCTCGGAGCGAAGCTCACGGAATTTAACGACGGCTGCTGCAAGTATGCCGACGATGATACGGTGGATCTCGGAAATATACCCGACTGTGTGCGCCGCGTGTTTGACGACCGTTTTATCTGCGGTCGTGAGCAGCAGCGCAGAGTTTATATTTCTCTCGGCTTGTTTACAATAATCAAGCTTGAACGCAATGTTCAGCTTCTGATTCCGGCATACGACTTCTGCATACCCGAAAAAGAATGTGTCGGCGCGGCAACTCCCGATGATCCCTGCGACCTCTTTGAAAAAATCAGCTTCCCCATTGATGAGTTTTTCCCGCCCAGGCAGGATAATTTCGCGGACGGAGAAGCGAGCGGCTGCGGCTGCGCGGAATAATCTGAAAAAGCACAGCCTGCTTTCGGCAGGTTGTGCTTTTTACTTTAATTCTTTGCGGTCTTCCGTTTCTTTCTCACAAGTGCGGACAGCAAAATCCCGCCGAGGATAAGCAATATTGCGCATACAATGACGGTGACGGTCAAAACCGACGGAAAGCCGTCGTTTTCGAGAATTACGAATTTACCGGCACCGGACATTTCGCAAACAAGATAGCTGCCGTCGCGTTCGCAATCTATTACCGTCTTTTCATCAATTAAAGCAATTGCGACGCCTTTCCCTTTTTTGTCCAGAATCCTTGCCGTAAAGCCGTCCCTCGCGTCCGCGGACGGAGTAACCGTGAAGCTGTACGCCTTGCCGATTTTGTATCCGTCAAATTCGTCGCTGCAGGCAATTTCTTCAATTTCAACCTTGCTGTCTTGGCTGAACAGCCCTTCAAGCAGAATTATCGGCGGGGTTTCGCCGGAGGATATTGTGGTTACGGCTTCGTCGTATACCGCCTCAAAAACGGTATGACGGCGTATGGGCTCGGAGGTTGACCGATCCCAATGGGGATAACTGTCATTCTTTTTCGGAATTTCGGGAATCTCGCTTTCGTCAAGAATCGAATTATATTCCTTCACAAGCGATTTTACAACCTCGCCGTCAATTACGAAGGTTACATTGAAGTGAGTTTTTGCGTATTCCGCGGACTCGGCTCGGAGCGTATCGGAGTTTATGCCCTCCGCCTCGGCAAGCGCGCGGAGCTGAGGAAAGTACAAATCTCCGCTGCCGACATACCAGTCGTCGTTGAAAAAATTACTCATGGAGTCAGGCAGAACGTCGGAGGAAATCATATCCTCGAAGGTCAATCCTTCGGCGCTGCCGCTGTAGCTTGTACCGCCGATTCCGCCGATTCCTTCGTCTATGAAGTAGTTGTTTTTCGCGCTGCCCTCGACGGCCGCCGCAATTGCGCCGCTGCCCTTGGCGTTTTCGTTTTCGATTACGGAAATGGAGTAACATTCGCGGATGTTTCCGCCGCGCCCCGCAATTCCTCCAAGCTCCTCATCTCCGCTCACACGGGCGGCGCCGATGCTGTATAGAACCGTGGCTACGCAATTTCCGCCGATTCCTCCCGCGGATTTTGCCGCTTCGATTTCTCCCGCGCCGAGACAGTTCTTGATTATTCCCATGTTGGCGTAACCGGCAATGCCGCCGCAGCTTTCCTCCTTGGCATAAAGCTTTGCGTCGTTTACGCAGGAATTTACGACAGCCTTCATCGTTATGTCGGAAATTACGGGCTTGCCGTTGGGCAAAGTTACGGTTTCTCCGTCGGTGTAAAGGCGCTCCACTCCCATACAGCCGACAATTCCGCCGACTGCGGAGCTTGCGTTAACATCGCCGAAATTTCCGCAGCCCTGTACTACGGCATTGTCAAAATATTCTCCGGCAACATTGCGATCAAGAGCGACGTCAACACTGATAACCTTTTTCAGCTCTTCCTTTATTGCGTCGGTATCGAAAATTTCACTTAAGGATTTTGTGTCGGCGGCATGAGCAACGGGAAGGATAAAGCCGAGAATTTTGCCCAAAATCCCCGATTCGGTGTCAAAATATTCAACAAAACCCCCGTCGTCGTCTTCGTCCGGGTCAGGATAAATTGACCAGCCGTTTCCGGAAATTTCAATCGCCTCTTTGATTTTTTCCAGGAGAGCGGTGAGATCCTCCTTGAAATTTTCCAATTTTTTCTTTCTCGCGTCAATTTCGTTTGCCTTTGCCTTTAGCCGCTTATAGAGAAAATCCAAGGGAGCGGTTATGCTGTCTGAAATATCATCCGAGCTGTTGTCGATCGAGCGCAGCGTCCGATTAAGAACCGACATTGTGCTGCTGATTGAATCCGCAATATCGTCAATGGCATTCGAGCTTAAATCTATACTGTCGATTGCGTCGCTGATGGAATCGACCAGTTTTGTTGAATTGTCCGGAAAAGACTCCAGCCCGTCGGAAAGAGTGTCGAGCATATTCCGAACCGACGCGGCGGTTTCATCGGAGCTGCTTCGCGCGGAAGTAAGGCTGTCGGTCAGCTTGCCGAGATTTTCGTCAAGACCGTCCAGCATAGAGGTAAGACTGTCGTTGACGGCTTCCGTATCGTCCAAGGCGCCGTCTATAGAATCCAGAAGCTCTTTAAGGCTGCCGGTTCTGTCGCCCGAATTTTCCGCCGCCTTATCTATGTACGACGCCACGCTGTCAAGCACGTTCCTGCGCCCTTCGGTTAAGCTGCTTGAATTTTCCTTGCCGAGGGAGAAAATGTCAAGGCTGTCCTTGAGGTCTTCAATGTCGTTTTCAATATCGCTTTGAAGTCCGTCAAATTCGTCCTCCAGATCTTGCTTTTGACTGTCAATCTCATCACGCAGGCTGTCCATATTGGCGTCTATATCCGTGTACGGAGAGAAAATTCCGACGATTCCGCCCGTATTCTTTTTTCCTGCCACGGCGGCGGTGTTGTTGCTGCCGATTATACAACCGCTCTGCTTGCCAGCAATTCCGCCCGTATTGGTGCCGTAGCCGACACAGCCCACGTCGGCGCGGTTGGCGCAATCCTCAATCACGCCTTCGCTGCTTCCGGCAATACCTCCGACATTTACCGCCGAAGCGTCCGCCTCTTCATTTACGATGCCGTTGTTTACACTGCTGCGGATTATGCCGCTGTTTTGCCCGCATATTCCGCCGACGCTTTCTATTCCGTATATATCCGCGCTGTTCGCCGCGGCGTTGATTACTCCGCTGTCCTCGTTTTCGCCGACGATTCCGCCGACATACTTTCGTCCGCTCACGCTTCCGCCGAAGCTGCAATTATAAATGTGACCGCTGTTTTTTCCGGCAAGACCGCCGATATACACGGCTGCCTCGGACGGATTTACACCCGACGCACCCGTGTTTTTGATTATGTCGCTTATTATGGCGTCCGTGTCGGTGGCGTTCTTTTCTTCTTCAATCAGGCTGACGTCTCCGACGAGGTTTAGATTGTTTACCCAGCCGTCTTCCGAAATTTCACCGAAAAAACCGCCCTTGCCGCTGCTTATTTCTACTTTAAAATTTGAGACGGTGTGTCCTCCGCCATCGAAAACACCGCAAAACACGCTCCCGAAGGAAATTTCTTCTCCGCCAAGGTCAATGTCCTTGACAAGAGTAAAGGTTTTCCCGCGGGAAAAATCGTCGGTTTGACAGCTCTCCAAAAATCTCAGCAGCTCCTCCGCTGTAGCAATACTGTCCGTTCCCTCGGCAAACGAAAACGCGGGAAAGCCGCCGACCGTGATAAACGCCGCCGTGAGCAGCGCAATTGTTTTTTTAAGCATTGCCATCCTCCTTTAAAAGCTTCGGAGAGTCATCGTTCATTTCTATTTTTGCGTTTACGTCTCCGCGGATAACTCCCTTAAATTCGCCGAAAACATAGCCGGAGACCCAGCCTTCCAATTTGCCGTTCACAAGTATTGTACCGCTGCTTTCCCTGCGGCGGTCCTTCGCGGATTTTTCCTTTTCCTTGAAGGTGGTTTTTTTAATGAATTTGTCTAAAAGAATTACGACGTCCGGAATTACAAGCATAACAACAATTATTGAAATCAGCGTACCCTGTCCGAGTACTTTCCCCAAGGATGAAATCATGGACTCGGTTGAAATTATGCTCATAAGATAGCCGACGATTGTCAGAATCGAGCCTGATGTAAGAATTGTCGGGAACGCCTGATTAAGCGCGTCTACGGAAGCTTCGCGGGCGCTTTTTTCTTTTCGCAAAGCCAGATAGCGGTTTGCAAAGACAATGGCGTAGTCTATCGTCGCGCCCATCTGTATGGAGCTGACAATGAGATAGCCGAGAAAAATGAGCGGAGTATCGGTTATATATGGAATTGCAAAGTTTATCCATACGCTTCCCTGAATTGCCATTGTCAGAATAAGCGGCAAGCCTATTCCGCGGAAGGTAAAAATCAAAATGACAATCAGGGCGATGAGCGTGGCAGCGGATATCTTCTTGTTGTCAACGCTGAAGGTTTCCTTCAGGTCGTAGGCTGCGGTTGTGTTGCTTGCGATGAGTACCTCATCATAATATTTTTTCCCTATTTGCTCGGCGTCCGCAAGCAGCTTGTATGCTTCGTCGCTCTCAACGGGACAGGAATAAGTAAACACGATTCGTGAGTATTCCTCTCCTTCAAGCTGACTTTGGGCGTCAATCAGGTCATCGTAGGTTTGGTTCAGGTCGTTCTCGTCTTCCTCGCTCAAGCTCACAATGCCCTTTTCTATGCAGTCGTGTATAAACGGAAACAAATCCAACAGCGACACGCGAAACTGACTTACATCACCGAGCAGAGCGCCGTATTCCTCGTTTTTCGCGCCGTATGCCTGATAAAGCAGAGTACAGAGGCTGTAGTCCATGTCCAAGACCTCGGCAAGTCGGCGCGGAGTTATCCTTTCCGTAAGCGTCACTCCTTCGACTTCCGTCGCCGCAAGCCCCGTCGCGGACACTACATTTGGGTGATTTTTCATTTCATCAATTATTTTTGCTTCGCTGTCATAATCTCCCTTCGGAATTATCATAGCCAATGAGTGGGTTTCGCCGAAGGCGGATTCTATTTTTTCTTGCGCTATCGAGCTTTCCGTCGGACGAGTTGAGTTGTTCGAGGTTGTATCGAAGCTGTAAGGGGAGAGCGAGGAAAACACAAAGCCGAGAATCATCACCAAAACAAAAACAAACGGAACAATCCATCTTATTTTGACAACAAAGCGACACCAGATTTCTATGCTCGGAATAAGACTTTTATGGCGGCTTTTATCCGTGAGGGCGGAAAAGTCGTAAAGCAGCCCCGGCATAATAAGAAAAACCGTCAGCAAACTGAACAAAATGCCCTTGCACATAACAAGCCCCAGATCCATACCGATTCGGAGCTGCATAAGAGTCAGCGCCGCAAGCCCCGCAACGGTTGTAAGGCTGGAGGACGAAATTTCAATAACTCCTTTTGACAAAGCAATGATAATCGCTTCACGACTTTCATGGATTCGTTTTTCCTCCGTGAAGCGGTTGGAAAGAATTATGGAATAGTCGATGCCGAGAGCGAGCTGAAGAACCGCGGCAATGGATTTTGTTATGAAGGAAATTTCCCCCATAAAATAGTTCGACCCCATGTTCAGCAATACGCTTATGCCCAGCACCGCGAGAAAAATCGGAACCTCCATGAAGCTTTCCGATGTCAGCAGCAGCACAAGTATAATGATTATTATTGACAATATCATGATAACGTTAATTTCGTTATCCAGCCTTTCCGAGCCGTCGTCAATACTGTCGGAATAGAAGTAGCTGTCGTAATCCGCCAGAGTGTTTTTCAGTCCCTCGACAATTTCAAGCTGGCGGTCAAGGTCATCAGGCTCGTTCAGCGTTACCTCGAACAGAGCGGAGGAATTTCTGAAATCGTCCTTGTCGCCGTTAAAGACGACGCTTTTCACGCCGTCGCTGTCTTCGATAAGCTCTTTTACGGTCTCAGCGGCATCGACCGTTATGTTGCTGACCATTATTTTTGTTGTGGCGTATGTAACAAATTCGCGCTCCATTATGTCTGCGCTAAGCTTGGTTTGCGTTCCTTGGGGGAGATAGTCCGTAATTGAATTGTTGACGCGGACGAGCCTCATAAGCACAATCGACAGTATAAGCATGACGGCAAATATAACATATATGAATTTTCTTTTGTCAATTATAAAGGCGGACACCTTATACAATATGTTTTTTTCTCCCATGATTGCCTCCGTAAAGAATAAATCAACGCGTGTATATTTATATTATACTCACGGTTAAAATTTTATCAATAATCAGATAAAAATTAGTGTCTATTAGTCTACAGTTGTATATAAACTGTCTTGTGTTGAAAAATTATTGTTGACTTTGCCCCGAAAAGGTGGTATGATAAAAACAGACTATGTGAAAAACGGAAAAAGCAAGTGGGAAAAGGAAGGATATAATAATGAAAAAAAATTCCGGCGACCGCAGGAACAGGAAAACCGAAGCCGTGATAGAAAAAGCGTTTTTTGAGCTGGCCGCAAAAAAGGATATAAACAAGATTACCGTCAAGGAGCTGACCGATTTGGCGGATATGAACCGAGGCACCTTTTATCTGCATTATATAGATATTTTAGACCTTCAGGATAAGCTTGAGGATAAGGTTATAGCCGAGCTTTGCGGCTATGCTTCCGTGGATTTTATTGCCGCCGCGAAGGAGCGTCAGGTTTTGCAGATAACACATATTTTGGAATACATACGGGAAAATGTGGTCGTGTTCAAGGCGTTTATATACTCAAACAGGAGCATGAAATTCATGGACAAGCTGGTAGTTGCGCTTGAAGAAAAAATTTTCCCCGATATATCGCTTAAAATGAAGGAACACGGGCAGGAGTTCCGCCGCCTTGTGTCAACGTTTTTCGTAAACGGCGCGGCGGCATTGATAAGGGATTGGCTTACGCGCGAGAATAAAACCTCTCCCGCGGAGCTGGGAGCCGTTATTGATACGATTGTCTGTACGAGTCTGACGTCGTTTGCAAGTCTTGACCGATAAAAAAGAATGGCAATGCCTCCCATGTTTTTTATCAATACATTTTCATAAAATTACGGCGCAGCGAATTTCGCTGCGCCGTAAAATTTTTAATAATTTTTAATAATACTGATAGCTTCTGATATATTTGCACTCCAGACCCTCGCCCCAGACGGTTGTGCTGTCGGGCTCGCTTTCCCATGCTCCGATGCCGGTGTTCAGAATAAGATACATATTTTTCTGATAGCTTGTGTCGGGAGCCGTAAAGTAGAGACTGCCGTTGACATACATCTTCATGTAATTATAGCCCCAGTCTATTGTGAAGGTGTGGTAGGTTGTGCGGAGATTGCCGACCGCGCTGCTCGTTTGCCAGCCCGCGCCCTCGGTTCCGCCGTGAGTGGCTGTGTACCATGTGGAGGTACCCTTGCTTGACAGATACTCGAACATATCCGTCTCGGGCGGCCAGCTATCGCGTCCGTTGAGCCAGAAAGCCGTCCAATAGCCGCGCGGACTGTTGGGCTGCTTGAAGCTGCCTTCGATGTAGCTGCCCTTGTTGTAGACCTTGCTGTTGATGCTGATTACGCCGGTGTATGCGCAGTATTTCTTCCATTTGTTGTTGTTGATGGAATCGTTGTAGCCCGTGCTGCCGCTGGAGTTCTTAATCCAATTATCGCTGGCGACCTTTGTGGCTTCAAGCAGTACCCTGCCTCCGCTGACGACAATATTTTCGTCGCGGGCGACCGCGCTGTGGTTATGGTAGTTTGCGTACCAAGGATAACCCTTGTACCACTGGCTGCTTATGCTTGTTCCGCTGAACGAATCGGAAACATAAGCGGCGGATTCGTCGCGCAGATGGAAGGTGCAATACTTTTTGTTGCCGCCTTCGGGATTTTTGATTATCCCGAGGGAATTGCTGCTGTTGCAGAGCAAAAGCTCATTGTTTCTGTACAGCTTATAGGAGAAAGCGGTGCTGCCCTCGTTGCTTATGCTGCTTGTCTTAATGAAGGTGGCGTTGCGGCGGAATTCCTCGGTGTCGCTGTACTTTTGTATGGTAACCTTCCAGTTTGAGTCGGCATACATATAATAGCCGGGCATACCGAGAATTTCAAACGAAACGCAGTTCGGGTCGGCAAGTCCCTTGCGCTCGACAAAGCGAGTATAGTAAGGATTTGTGCTTGATTTGATGGAGAACGAAGAGCCGGCGCTTGTGCCGTGTACAATATAATATCCCTGTCCCGAGGAATTGGGAGCCTCAAGGCGGATAACCCCGTTTACGGCGGAAAGCGATTCCTGAACTTCGCCCGTATCTATGACCTCGATGTTGTCAATGTAAATTTCCGCGCTTGTTCCCGCGCCGGTATTGAAGATAAGTGTATTTATCGGCGTTTTCGACCAATCAGCCGTCCATGTGCTGCTTTCGGTTGTTGTTGTCGGCATTGTGACCGTTTTGGAGGAAACAATCGAGCCGTCCGTAACCTTTACGGTGACATTTCCGAGATACGGATTGACGGAGAGCTCAAAGCTCCATACCGCGCCGTAGCTCAAGCGATTGTTGCCGGTGCCGACAAGCGCGGTGTAGCTGCTCGCCTTATTGTACTGAATCGAGGAGTTTTGGTTGAACTGCATTCCCGACGATTGCGGGCTGAAGCGAACCTGAAGCGCAAGCGGATTTTCCTGATCGTCGCCGCCGAAATTGTGTCCGTTCGCAAGAGCAAAGCCGGAGTATTCCCCGTATGTGGGGGCGTACATATCAAACTTGATTTTTGTCACGTTTTCGGTGGAGAGATCGCCGAGGTCAACATAGGCAAATACGCCGCCCGCGCCCTTGGAGCTGCTCTCGGTTCTTCCGACAAAGTCGTAAAGATGAAGCGCGTTGCCGCCCGTCATTGAGGATTTTTCAAAATCTACGTCAAGCATTGTGCCGTAGCTTGCGGTATAGGCTTGACCGGTTTCCTTTATAAGCGCCGAGGAAATACCGCTGCCGTCATCGCCGCGGACGGAGGTGTTTTCCGCGAAGCCATCGAAATCCTGAGAGTATGTAACCGACCCCTCATCCTCCGAGCTTGTGGGAATATAGGATACGGTGAAGTCATCGACATACATTTCGCACTTTCCGCCGGCGCCCGTATTGAACATTATGTAGTTTACGCTGCTGTTGCTCCATGTCTGGCTGAGAGTGCGTTCGTTGTCGTAAAGAGCGTATCCGACATATGCGGATTCGGTTCTCGAACCGTCGGAAACCGTAATGATAACGGTGTTCGCTTCCGAGTCAACGTCAAGGATAACATCCCATACGCAGTTTGCGTTGAAGGAACAGCTCGAACCGAGCAGCGATTCCTGATCGCCGTCGTTATAGACTATGGAGCGGATTATGTTAAAGCCCATCTTGTTCTTGCCGGACGGAGAAAGCCGAAGCTGGAGCGCAACGGGATGAGAGGTATCCGCGCCGCCGCCGACCTGACCCGCGCTTATCGCAAGTCCCGACCACTGGGCATTGTATGTTTCGCCGTCAATAACATTGGGAACATACCACTTGAAGCGTATGCTGTACCGTTCCGATGTAAGACTGAGCTTGTGGAACGCGCCGATGCTGCCCGCTCCCGTGGAAGCGTCGCCGTCGCGGTCAACATTGTCATAAAGGCGAAGAGCGGTATTCCCTTCCTCAAAGCCTACGCCGTCCGGAGTTGAGGTTATGTCGGCGTAAAGCGCCGTACCCGTCAGAGGGGTATAGTTTGTGTATGTGGCTTCGCTGAGGGCGTTCGCGCCCCAGTTTTTGGCCTTGGAGGAAACCGAGGTTGTAAGAGTTGTTCCCGCAAGTCCTTCAAAGTCTGTTATTTCGTCATACCGGATTTCCGTCGCGTCGTTAAGAGAGCCGTATGCCTCGAACGCGGTTACGCTGAACCAATCGCCCTTGGTTTCGACAAGACCCTCGTCGGTTATCTCGTTCGCTTTCCAGCCGTAGCCGCTGACGCGGACATAGGCGGCCGTAATCGTGTCGAAGCTGTAATATTCCGTCGAAGCCGTTTTACCCGAGGAATAACGCGGAGAAATTATCTGAATCCAGTCCTCGCCGTCCTCGGAAACGGAAACCGCGAAACGGCTGTTTCTTGAGGCTCCGTTGTAGAAAGCAAGACCGATTGTGTGGAGGTCGTAAAGCCCGCCGAGATAAATGTCGGCATATACGGGAGAGCTTTCGTCCTCGACCTGAGCCGACCAGCGCGTAGTCAAATCGCGGGTAAGCATATGAACCGCTTCGTTGCCCGACTGCTCCGCCGACGCGGTAACGCTTCTTCCGAGCGTCGGAATCAGGATTAAGTCGCCCGTTTCGGGCTTGGAGCTTTTCCCTGTGGGATTTCTCGAATCAACCTTTGACGTAAAGGGAGTAAGCCCCGATATTTCGTCCCAGAGAAGAATTGTCGTGTAATTCCCGTCCACCGGAACATTCACGGTTTTTGTAACCGCGTTTTCGGAAAGAGCCGGAATTACAAGAGCTTCATGCTCAAGACCGACAAGCATACCGTCCTCGCTGTATTTGGCGACAATCACGGTTGCGGTTTTGTCGGTGTCGGTACCGTTGAAAAGCGTAGCCGTGGAGCGGGTATAGCTGTTCAAAAGCGCGTCCGCGACGTTCTCAACCGAAGTGGAGAACGTGAATACCTTGCAGTAGTAGCAGAGCAGATAGGCGTTAAGACCGTCGGTATCGAGAACAACGGTGTCGGTGAGGGAAGCGATGTCGCTTTTGGAGGAATCAACTCCGTTTACCTTGTACGCTCCGTCAAGAATTGTCAGATATTCCTCGGAAAGCGTAAATGTGCTGCCGTAGGCGGCGTTGATGGGGGAGGAATATATTTCCTCGTCGTTGTACATATAGTGGAGCGTCATATCTCCGCCGCGCCCGAGAACCGTGCGGAGCCGCGCGTCAATCATATAGCTTACGCAGTCGGGCAGGACAAGCGTCATGCTTGCGCCTTCGGCGGGAGTGGTGAAGAACACCTCTACGGTTTCGCCCTCCTCAAACGAAGCGAGATAGTCCATAAAGTCTTCCGCCGTCATGTCATAAGCAAGCTGACGCGAATCGTTTGTAACAATATCTATGTCGCTGAGAGCGTCCGACAGACTGTCGGTATTGTTGAGCGTGAAGGTAAGCCGGTAAGCGGTATCGGCGTCAAGGTCAAATTCGTTGCTGTTTTGAGCCGCGCCTTCGTCGTAATAAGCGTTGTAAACGGTTATTTCCGCTTCCGCCGGAATATTTGTATACTCGACGCTTCCGTAAAGCGTAAAGACGCCGACCGTGCTGTAGGCGCGGAAATCCACCTCGTCCCAGCGCCACTCCACCGCTTCGGTTACCGGAGTTCCGTTGTCAAGATATGCCGTAACGGAATCCGGAAGCTCCGGCTTAGTTCCGCGGAAGGTTTCGGCCGTTACCGGCTCAATCGAGGTTATTTCTCTGCGGGTGTATTGCGCTTGAATCTCGTTATAGCCGTCTGTCAGGGAGTCAAGATGAAGCTTCGGGTCGCTTTCCTCCTCTGACGGAGGATTGGGAGACGTTACAAAGTTATAGTAGTATATTCCGTCGCTGTCCGCGTCGGGGAAATATATCGGATTGGGAATTGCGCTTTGATATGTGTAAGGATGCTCAAGCTTTCCCGTCAAATCCGTTGCCTCGGCAATATCTACTGTTTCGCCGTCGATTTCCGCGACATAGCGGAGAGTAACTGCGGCGTCGGGAATGTAGCTTGAGGTCTGAAGCACGGGAGAAAGGGCGTCGCTGCCGTTTTCTCTTGAAGCGATGTATGCCGCGCAGGTGTCGGATTCGACATAGAATGAAAGATATTCTTCGTCGCGGTGTTCACGCACAAAGCTCGTAACGTCAAAATCAATCCACGACGCCTCGAATGAGGAATGCTTGACGGAAACGGAGTAAAGATATACGGAATTTTCGGTAATATCCTCGGAATTGTTCCATGTTATTTCGTCCTCAATCCAATTGTCATATTCGGGAAGTATGCCGTATATTTTATATGTTGCGGTTGCATCGTTGTCAATTTTATTGAAATACAGCCGAACCTTGGAGCTTACAATCGAATCTATTTCGGCGTTTCTGTCATTGTCAAAGTACGGCTCGCCGAAATTGCCGCCCTCAAAGCGGAGGAAGGTCTTACGGTCGGTATTCGCGCGGCCTGCTCCGTTTACTCCGCTGACTTTCAGCTCCTCGGTGTTAAAGCTGCTGTTCGGACTGCTTTTTTCGGTATAAGCGTCCGCGACGGCGGCGCGGTCGTCAAGGTCGCCGTCTTCGACAAGTACCGTCATCTGAACCCTCATTCCGCTGAGAACAAGAGTTCCCGACGCAACAAGAGAGCCTGTGGCTTCATAGGCGGATTCTTCGATTTCGTCCCACTGCACGAGCATGGCGTGAGTTTCGCCGTTTTCAAGATTCACGTCAAGCGTTTCGGGAAGCAGGGGATAGCTGCCCGGCGCGGTTGAAAGCGTCGGAACCGAAACTCCCGTTATGCCTATAACCTTAACGCTTGCGCAGACATTTTCATATTCAATGCCCTGAAGAGTGCCGACGACCGTAAATTCTCCGCTTACGGCGTAGCTTTCTTCGGAAACGCTTGACCACGAAACGGGAAAGCTTTCGCTGCTGCCGTCGCCGAAGTATACCGTGATTTCGTCCGGCAGCTCGGGAGCCTCGTATTGAACCGTTGTGACGCTGACTTCCTCGCAGCCCGATATTGACTTGTTTTCGTAAACCAGATATACGTCGTTGCGTCCTTCCTTAACAGTGTACGGAAAAGCGTTTTTTGCCTCCGTCGCCGAGGTGGAGAAGAACCAGCCGTCGTCCAGCGACAGGGAATATTCGGGCGTGTACGCTTCACCGACGGGCAGCGTCAGGGATTTGGGCGGAGCAATATCATTGCCGTTCGCGTCGGAGAAGTGAAGCGTAAGCGATGCGGCTTCGCGGTAGATATACTCTGTATACGGACGGTACAGCTCGTTTTCGTATTCAAGAGAATAGAAGTAGGAAACAGCCGTGTCCGCCGTAAGAGCAAAGGCGTAGCTTCCGTTCTCGGAAGGAGTCGAATTTATATAGTCCGTTAAATCTATCGAATAATATCGGAGCGCAACATCGTTGGCAACGCTTTGGCTCAACGTAAATTCCGCAGCCGCGTCTCCGTCGGCTTCGGGAAGATTTTCCCAGTTTATTTCCGAAAAATCCACATCGGAGGCTATGGGAGCGAGCGTGATTGTCTGATCACTGTTGGCTAAGCTTTTTCCGCGCAGAACAAGCCGGAAGCTGTCGTAAATAACGTCAGCCTTCGTTTCGGGAACGGAAAATTTTATGTAGCTGTTTCTGGTGCGCTTCGCCGCGCCGTCGCCTTGGTCGGAAGCGACAACAAGCTCCTCCGCCGCGGACAAATCGTCTGCCGCCGCGTCTCCGTCGGCATAGGTGTCATCGGAAATAAAAGCCTTTCCGTAAACCGACGGCGCAAGCTGGCCGTCATATTCGATTTCCAGCACGGGACGGTAGGACGGTGTTCCCGTTTCCTTTGAATAAAAGTCAAAGCCCGCTCCTGCCGCTTTGATTCTGAAGGAATAGGCGGCGGCAGGATTTTGGCGTATATATGAGGTTAAGTCGATTTCGACTACATCGCCCTCGCCCGCGTTGGAAAAGTTGAGTACGTTCGACACTGCCGCGAAATCCTCCGCGGCGACCGCGGGAGCGTTGCTTTTCGTGACGGTGCTTTCGCTCCAGTCCCCGTCAAACGCGTAAGCGGCGATTGTGGTTGAGGTTACGGTTGAGGAAGAGGCGGTATCTTTGAGATTTCTCATTTTGGAAACCGTAAGCTTTATGACGGCGGACGAAATTGTGCCGGTGTCAATGCCGCATAAATCAAATCTCAAAAATATATCGCGCGCATAATACAATTCGCCGCGGGAGCTTCCGGTATATCCCGTATCGACGGGGAGAGGGTTGTCGGGATAATATCCAAGCTCCAGCGTTGTTTTGTCGCCGAAGCACTCGTCCTCGCTTCCGCTCTGAAAGCTGATGTAGGAATCGTCCGTCGGCAGAAGCCGTACCGTGGCTTTTTCCGCAACTGCTGTCGGAATCGCGGGAGTGAATACTGCGACTGAGCATATAAGCGTCAGCGTCAGAAGCAATGCCAGCAGTTTTTTCTTTTTCATAAAAATCCTTCCTCCATATCAAAATGTGTTTACTGTTATAATATCACAATTCATAAAATAAGTAAATGACGTTCACAAAAAATTCATAAATGTTTCACCAATGCATAATATTAAACCTTTGAGCATTGCCGTTTTTACTTTGAGGGCAAATTTTTTATTGACATTTATATGCTTTTGTGGTATTCTAATTTACGGAATATTTTAAGGAAAACCCGAATAATGCGAGAGCGCGGCTCGCCGGCGGCGCTTCGGAATTAATCGGAGCTTCCCCTAACACACAAAAGGAGACAGCCTTATGATGAATATGGAATTTCTCAGAAAGCTCCCTATCCCCGCGGAAATAAAGGAGCAGTTCCCCGCGACCGATGAGGTGAAAAGAATCAAAGCGCGCCGCGACGAAGAAATAAGAAAAATTTTTACGGGGGAGAGCGATAAATTTCTGCTTATAATCGGACCCTGCTCCGCCGACCGCGAGGATTCGGTGCTGGATTATACAAGCCGCCTCGCGAGGCTTCAGGAAAGGGTGAGCGATAAAATATTTATCATTCCACGCATATACACCAATAAGCCCCGCACAACGGGACAGGGCTACAAGGGAATGATACATCAGCCCGACCCCTCGCGCAAGCCCGATATGCTTGAAGGCATAATTGCCGTTCGCCGTCTGCACACAAAGGCGATAAGCGAAACCGGTCTGACCTGCGCCGACGAAATGCTCTATCCCGAGAATCACAGATACCTGTATGATCTGCTTTCCTATGTGGCGGTCGGCGCACGCAGCGTTGAGGATCAGCAGCATCGCCTTACCGCAAGCGGACTTGATATTCCCGTCGGCATGAAGAATCCCACAAGCGGCGATTTTTCGATTATGCTTAACGCCATTGTCGCCGCCCAAAGCAGCCATACCTTCCTTTACAGGGGCTGGGAATGCTGCTCGCACGGCAATGACCTTGCCCACGCCATACTTCGCGGCAGCAATAACAAGCACGGGCAGGCGCATCCGAACTACCATTATGAGGATATTGCCCGGCTTCACGAAATGTATGCCGAGAAAAATCTCGCAAATATGGCGCTTATCGTCGATACAAACCACTCCAATTCCGATAAAAAATATCTTGAACAAATCCGCATAAGTAAGGAAATCGTCCACACCAAGAACATGAATCCCGATATGAAAGTCTTTATAAAGGGTCTTATGATAGAAAGCTATATCGAGGACGGCTGCCAAAAGGTTGAGGAGGGCGTTTACGGCAAATCCATAACCGACCCTTGCCTCGGCTGGGAAAAAAGCGAACGGCTTGTGCTTGAGCTTGCGGATATGCTGTAAAAAGCGCCGCTTCTGAATAAAAATAAAAACGCTCCGTGAAACCGATTCACGGAGCGTTAGCTTTATCATTCCGAGCGCACTGAGCGGGATGTGATTTTTACGGTTATTTCAGGGGCTTGTCGGCAAGATAGCGCTTGAACACAACCTCAAGAAGCTCGTCGCGTTCAACCTTCGTGATAAGGCTTCTCGCGCCCTTGTGGCTTGTTATATAAGTAGGGTCGCCGGACATAATGTATCCCACAAGCTGACTTATGGGATTGTAGCCCTTTTCGACCAATGCCGCGTGAACTCTGTCTATAATCGACTCGATTTCGGCATCTCTGGAACGATTTATTTCAATCTGTGTTGTGTGATTGGTTTCCATTTCGACCCCTCCTTAAAAATGCTTACGGAAACTATGACTATAGCATACACCTTTTTAAAGGATTTTGCAAGTAATTTTACAAATTATTTAAAATCTTTTTTTCGTTTTGTAATATTGTCTCGGCATTTGTAAATTTTCCGAATGAAAAAACTTGACAAAACGGAAAAAAACATATAAAATTATAATGAGTAAGAATAAATAAGAAAGCGGTGGCAAAAGCATGAATAAAAATATATTTGCCGTTTTGCTTGTCTGCGTTATGCTTGCGGGCTGCGGCGGAGCTTCCGACTCGTTTTCGACAAAGGAAACTCACAGCTATGACAATGCCTACTATGCGGTTTGCGAGACCGACAGCTCGCCCGATTTTGACATGGAGTACGCAAAGGTGTCGATCTATTCCGCCGACGACGATTCCGAACCCGTGTTTTCCTTTTATCCCGCTGAGGCTGACGGCTTCGGCGGCGTATGCTGGGAGAGCGGAAGCTATAACATATGGACGCAGTCGGAATTGGGAGTATACTGCTACCGTTACGACCTCGGACGTTGGGTCTTGGACGAAACGGCGGAGCGCCCCGCGGATATTGTGTCAAAATATGATAAATAAAAATCGGAAATCGGAGGGAAAAGTATGGTTATACAGGAATCGGCGGAAAATTATCTCGAAGCAATTCTGATGATTAAACAAAAAAACGGAGCCGTTCATTCTATCGACATTGCCGCCGCGCTTGGCTTCAGCAAGCCGAGCGTCAGCGTTGCGATGAAAAATTTCAGAAACAACGGCTATATAACAATGGATTCTCACGGCTGCATAGAGCTTACCGAGTCGGGTATGGAAATTGCGGAGAAAATATATGAACGCCACCGCCTTTTGACGTCCATGCTTATTAAGCTCGGCGTGAGCGAGAAAACCGCCCGTGAGGATGCCTGCCGAATCGAGCATGACATCAGCGTCGAGACCTTTGAGTTGTTGAAAAAATATTACAACGAAAAGATGAGTGCGGAATGAAAAAATTTTTGGCGTTGCTGCTTGCATTACTTGCGTTGCCTGCTTTTTCGGGCTGTATATCGGATGAGGATGCCGCGCTTGCGCTAAGGCTGAACGAGGAGGAAATCCCTCTCGAATATCGTGAGGATTCCGCCAAGACCGTAAAAATTTTAAACGAAATGACGCTTGAAGACAAGCTCTGGCAGCTTTTTTTCGTAACTCCGGAGGCTGTCGGCGGTGAAGAAAGCAAAATCGCTGTCGGCGGCATTTTTCGCGAAAACGCGAAAATCAAGCCTGTCGGAGGGATTATACTGTTTTCCGAAAATATAAGAAGCGGCGAACAGGTTTCCGCCTTTCTTGAGGATATGTCCTCGTGCTTTGATGTGCCGATATTTTCGGGAGTGGACGAGGAGGGCGGCAGCGTCAGCCGCTTGGGACAAAAGGGAATAATAACAAATAACGGAAATATGAGCGCCGTAGGCGCGTCGGGCGATTCCTCCGTCGCGGCCGAGGTCGGCAGGCGTCTGGGGACGGAGCTGAGCGCGCTCGGCTTCAATTTGGATTTTGCGCCTGTCGCGGATGTGCTTGTAAATAAAAGCAACACCGAAATAGGCAAACGTTCATTCGGAAGCGACGCCGGCGTCGTCAGCGAAATGGTTGCCGCCGAAACCGCCGCTATGCAAGGCGAGGGCGTGAGCGCTGTATTGAAACATTTTCCGGGACACGGAAGCACTTCGCAAAATTCGCATAACGGAGTTTCCGTCAGCGAAAGAACCCTTGAACAGCTTCGCCAATCCGAGCTGAAGCCATTTAAGACCGGAATCGAAGCGGGAGCGGATTTTGTGCTGGTGTCGCATATGTCGCTGCCGTATGTCGTAGGTGACAATACGCCGTGCAGCTTGTCAAGGTTCATAATTTCCGACCTTTTGAAAACCGAAATGGACTTCGGCGGAGTCGTGATAACCGACGCGCTGAATATGGGCGCGGTTTCAAAACTGTATACCTCCGGCGAAGCCGCGGTAGCCGCGGTTGAGGCGGGAGCTGATATGCTGCTTATGCCCGAAAATCTTGACGAAGCTCATGCCGCCTTGCTTGCGGCGGTAAGAGACGGACGTATTTCCGAGGGCAGAATTGACGAAAGCGTAAGCAGAATATTGCGTATAAAAGAAAAGCGGGGGCTTTTAAAATAATTATGTAAACAAATTGTGACCGATTTGTAAAAAAATGCTGATGTTATTGCGGAATATTCTTAAAAGTGTTATAATATAATTTATAATAGGCGTTTTTTTAATGATATTTTAACACGAGAAGGAGAATATTGATGGAAAGAATTTTTGAAATCACACCGCAGGACATTGAGGTTTCCGAACGATGTATAAGCAATGATATTATAGCTCCGGAGCTTTACGCGGAATATAATGTTAAACGCGGACTGCGCGACATCAACGGGAACGGCGTTCTTTCGGGACTTACAAATATTTCCGAGGTAAAAGCGAAGGAAAACGGGGTGCCTTGTCCCGGAGAGCTGTATTATCGGGGCTATGACGTGAAAACCTTGGTAAAAAACTTCGTTGCCGAAAACCGTTTCGGCTTTGAGGAAACCGCCTATCTTTTGATGATAGGAGATTTGCCGAATAAAAAACAGCTTAAGGACTTCCGCACAGAGCTTGCCGAACGTCGAACGCTTCCGCAGAATTTTGTGCGCGACGTCATAATGAAGGCTCCGAGCGAAAATATCATGATAAGTCTCGCAAAGAGCATTTTGACGCTGTATTCATACGATATTGCCGCCGACGACACATCGGTGCCGAATGTCATGCGACAGTGTCTGAATCTGATAAGTCAATTTCCGATGCTTGCCGTGTACAGCTATAACGCCTATAACCACAGTCTCGGCAACAGTCTGTACATTCACAATCCCGATCCAACATTGTCTACCGGTGAGAATATACTTTATATGCTTCGCCCCGACATGAGCTATACCAAAACCGAGGCAATGGTTCTGGATTTGGCATTGGTGCTTCATATGGAGCATGGCGGAGGAAATAACAGCTCGTTCACTACAAGAGTCGTAACCTCGTCGGGGACGGACACTTATTCCGTAATAGCGGCGGCGCTGGCGTCTCTTAAGGGCCCGCGTCACGGCGGAGCGAACATAAAGGTTGTGCGGATGTTCGACGATATGAAGCAGAATATTTCCGACTGGAAGGATGACGAAGCGATAGAGGATTATCTGCGCCGTCTGCTTCACAAGGAAGCCTTTGACAAAAAGGGGCTTATATACGGCATCGGTCACGCGGTCTATTCCGTATCCGATCCGAGAGCGGAGATTCTCAAGGGCTTTGTTGAAAGATTGGCGGTCGAAAAGCACATGAAGGATGAGTTTGAGCTTTACAACAGCGTCGAGAGGATAGCTCCGAAGCTGATTGCGCAGGAGAGGAAGATATATAAAGGAGTAAACACCAACGTTGATTTTTACAGCGGCTTTGTGTATAATATGCTCGGTCTGCCGATAGAGCTTTACACTCCGATGTTTGCGATTGCCCGTATTGTCGGCTGGAGCGCCCACAGACTGGAGGAAATTGTCAGCGCCGACAAGATAATCCGTCCGGCTTATAAGGCTGTGGCGGAAAGAAGAGAGTATATCCCTATAAATGAAAGATAAATAAATATAAGAAAGAAGGAAGACATATGAGAAAGGTAATTGTCACAATAGGACGCGAATTTGGCAGCGGAGGCCGCGAAATAGGAATTAAGCTCGCCGAAAAGCTCGGAATCCCGTTCTTTGACAAGGAGATAATCAAACAGGCGGCGGAAAACAGCGGAATTGTCGAAAGCGTAATGGAGTATTATGACGAGCATAAAACCTCTCCGATTTTTTCCACCGGCTCGGTTCTTTACGACATCTACCAGATGCCCATGAGTGACAGAGTTTATCTTGAACAGTGCAAGGCAATCAAATCCATTGCCGCAAAGGGCGGCTGTGTTATTGTCGGTCGCTGCGCCGATGTTGTGCTGGAGGACAATCCCCATCTTTTCCGCGTTTTCATTTGCGGCGATATGAAGGATAAACTGGAGCGCAAGGCTGGCGTTGAGCCGAACAAGACCGAACAGCAGCTTGAGGCTCACATAAAGTCAATGGATAAAAAACGCGCCAAGTATTACGGCTATTATACCGATAAAAAATGGGGCGAAGCCCGTCAGTACGATGTATGCATAAACAGCAGTCTCCTCGGCATTGACGAAACCGTTAATCTCCTTGCCGCCGCCGCGGAAAAATATGAGGATACGTTTTAAGCGTAAAAAAGGGAAATCCGCACGGATTTCCCTTTTTTGTATTGCGAATCCTATATAGACTGCTGCTGAATTATTTCCACGGCGTCGCCCTGACTTTTCAGCCACATATCCAGTCCGCGGCCGAAGGCTTCAGCGGAAAAGGTATAAATCCCGTCCTCAAAGGAAAGAATTTTTGCCGTGGGAATGTGGTCGATTACAGGCTCAATCGACGGACCGCTGTATCTGAAAAGTACCTTTTTCAAGCTTCCGCCGTCAACAAAGGAAGCCCGCTTCAAAAATTCATCTTCTTCAAAGCTGGCGGCATAGGGAGCGGCAAAATGCTGGTCAAGCACGGTATACCGCTCGATTCTGTCAATTCTGTAGGTTATCGGGCAGCTTTCGCCCTCATATTCCGGCAGCATATCCTGCTCGCTTATGTAAGCGACAAGATAAAAATGCATATCATTGAACATAAGCGAAACAGGCTTGATTCTGCGGCGGATTTCCTCTCCGTTCTTAACTCTGCGGTAGACAATGTCAATTGCCCTGCGGCTGTATACCGCCTCGCCCAAATCCCAGATTCGACCTATGAAGTTCGTTCGGTGATACGGCTCAGTGTAGTATTTTCTTTCCGCTTCGACAAGAGCGGAAAGCTCCGCCACGCTGTCGTCGTAGGCGCAACCGTCGATAATGCCGTCAATCAGAACGTCCATTTCCTTTTTGGTAAACGCCTTGCTGCTCAATAAAATTTTGCATATTGCCAGAATTTCGCTTTTGTCAAGCTTGCTTTGCGCGGCGTTTTTAAAACGATAGCCTCTGCGGGCGCGGTCAAAGATGACCGTATTTTTACTTCCGCCTTGGAGAGTTTTTTTCTCCATAAATTCACGGATATCCATAATATCGCGCTGTATGCTGCGCTGATTGACATCGTATCTGTCGGCGGCTTTTTCCTTGTCTATTACTCCGCCGTCCGACATCTGTATGTACATGGACAGTATCCGATAAATTTTGTCCGAAGCCATTTGATACACCTGCTTTATATATTTATGATTTAATTATAGCACATGTACAATGACAGAATCTGTCGTCGAAAGATTTTTTTTGTATGACGGAGGCGTTGATTAATTTAAAAATGTCTGTTTGAGGAAAATTTTATTGCGGCAAGGCAAACGCAAAAAGCAGCAAGTCTCATGAATAAGGCTTGCTGCTTTAATACGGTACGGTTCTTTTTAAATCGGAGCAACGCCCCGTTAAGCTTGCTTGGAATGGAGCTTGCGATTGCGGCGTGCGGGGGGGACGCTCACTTCTCATTATTTCGGTGGGATATTATAACTCCCGCTGAAATTCTGAAACGCAGTCCGCCGCCTTAGCGGTGAACGTCCGCGCTTAGTTTGTTGTAATAATATGTCAATAAAGGCTATTTGATACATTCAACGGCGGCGCGTTCAACGGGAAGAGCGGCGCTGTAGCTCTCAATAAATTTGTTGAAGCCATCAACGTCAGCCTTATCGGGATAAATTGTAACGCCTGTTTTTCCTGAAAATACCTTGTCGTTGAGATAAGCCTGAAGAGTTTCTCCCTCGGCTTTGTTGAGCATATATGCCGCAAGAAGAGCAATTCCCCATGCGCCGCCCTCGCTTGCGGTTGACATTACGCTTACGGGGGCGTCAATCGCCGCGGCAAGAATTTTTTGCCCTACTCCTTCGGTTTTGAAAAGTCCGCCGTGACCGAGAATACGGTCAACCTTAACGTCCTCGCGCTTAAAAAGTATGTCAAGCCCGATTTTCAAAGCTCCGAGAGAGGTGTATAGATGAGAACGCATAAAATTGGCGAGATTAAATTTGCTTTCGGGAGTGCGAACAAACAGAGGCCGTCCTTCCTCAAAGCCCGTAATATGCTCACCCGAAAAGTAGCAGTAGCTCATAAGTCCGCCGCAGTCGGCGTCGCCTTCCATTGCCTTAAAGTAAAGCGTGTCATATAGTTTTGGCGTACTGATTTCCACGCCGAGACAGCCGGCAAATTCGCGGAAAATATTTACCCATGCGTTTATATCCGAAGTGCAGTTGTTGCAATGAACCATGGCAACAAGGTCGCCCACGGGAGTGGTAACTACGTCTATCTCGTCGTGTACGGCAGAAAGCTCCTTTTCAAGAACAATCATCGCGAATACCGACGTTCCGGCGGAAACATTGCCGGTTCTGGGCGCGACACTGTTGGTTGCCGCCATGCCCGTACCCGCGTCGCCCTCCGGCGGACAAAGAGGAACGCCGCTTTGCAGCGTACCCGTCGGGTCAAGCAAAAGCGCGCCCTTTTCGGTCAGCGTTCCCGCGTTTTCGCCCGCAAGCAGAACTCCGGGCAGTATTTCTTCAAGCTTCCACGGGAAATTTCTGTCCGCGACGGCTTTATCGAACTTGTCGATCATGCCCTTATCAAATTTTTTTGTATGTATATCAATCGGGAACATACCCGACGCTTCACCTATGCCGAGAACCTTTTGACCGGTGAGCTGCCAGTGAATATAGCCCGCAAGCGTTGTCATAAACGAAATCTCGGAAACGTGTGACTCTCCGTTCAGAATTGCCTGATAAAGATGAGCAATGCTCCAGCGCTGTGGGATATGGAAATCAAAAAGCTTTGTCAGCTCGACCGACGCCTGCTCGGTTATTGTATTGCGCCATGTGCGGAACGGGACAAGAAGCTCGTCCTCTTTGTTAAACGCCATATATCCGTGCATCATTGCGCTGAAGCCGATTGCGCCCAAGCGTTCAAGCTTAAGCCCGTATTTTTCTTTTACATCTGCCGCCATTTTTGCGTAGCTGTCGCGAAGCCCTGTCCAAATATCGTCCAAGGTATAGGTCCAGACTCCGTCGGTATAGCGGTTTTCCCAGTCGTGGCTGCCCGACGCTACAGGCTCATGGTCGCTTGTGATGAGTACCGATTTTATACGCGTAGAACCGAACTCAATTCCCAGAACAGCCTTCCCTTGCGAAATTTCATTTTTTATTTCTTCAATATTCATAAATTATGCCCTCCTTACAGTATTTAATTCGGAATTATCCCTTATTTTAATTATACTATAAATTTTGTCCGATTTCAATAG
>CAZICW010000009.1:0-43972 GCA_964537995.1 uncultured Oscillospiraceae bacterium | reverse complement strand
GATTCCTCCGCCGATTCGTCAGCTTCCTCGGGAGGAGGTTCAATCCAGACCAGCGAGGAGGGACTTTAATGGAAAGCTACCTCGAATTTATGGTAAAGAAAAAAATGACCGCGAAGGACGTCGGGATAATTGCGCTTACGGTGTTTGCGCTTGCGTTCATTGTTGTGCTGATAAGTCTTTGGATCGGCCCCGCCAGCGGCTTTGTGATTCTGGCTTTCGGGGCTTACGGCGCTTACCTGCTTATAACGGGCAGGCGGCGTGAATTTGAGTATATCCTTACAAACGACCAGCTTGACGTTGACGAGATAATAGCCGGTCGCCGCCGCCGCCGGCTTTGCAGCTTTGATTTGGAGGAAATGGAGCTTTGCGCAAGGGTTTCCGACCCTGACAAAAAGGGAGAAATGAACCGCGTGTTCGCAAAAAAAATCGAAGCGGCGTCCGCACCCGACGCCGAAAACGCCTATTTTGCGGTTTTTGGAGAAGAGCAAGGGCTTAATTTGCTGATTTTCGAGCCTAACGACCGCATACTTGACGGAATGGCTCTGTACGCAAGAAGCAAAATTTCAAGATGATGGGAGATTAACAACAGCCGTGAAATTTTTAACTTCCGCACAAATCAGGGAAGCAGAAAGTAAAATCATAAAAAATACGGCGGACTCACTCCGCCTTATAGACAATGCGGCAAAAGCTTGCGTCGGGGAACTTGCGTCCTTCGGCGCAA
Organism: uncultured Oscillospiraceae bacterium; assembly: GCA_964537995.1. Classification (GTDB taxonomy): domain Bacteria; phylum Bacillota; class Clostridia; order UMGS1883; family UMGS1883; genus JAFLUQ01. The sequence continues at coordinate 43,251 of CAZICW010000009.1, read as the reverse complement.
GCTGTGTTTTTTGCGGAAAGGGAAATAACGGCGCGGACGGACGGCGGCTGGCTCTTTTGCTGAAAAAAGCGGGGAAAAAGGTGCGGATTGTGTCCGTGTCCGAGCCGAAAACGCCCGAATGCCGCGCCCTTGCCGAGGAGTGCTTGCGCGAGGGGATTCCCTCGCAGGGGCTTGACGGGTTTAGGCCGTCCTCCGTTACTCCCGATACCGCGATTGTGGACGCGATTTTCGGAATCGGAATACACGGCGAGGTTACGGGAGAGGAAAGAAGGGCAATTGAAACGATAAACGCTCTGGCGAATTTTACGCTCTGTATTGACGTTCCGAGCGGGTTAGACGCCGACAGCGGCAAACCCTGCGCCGTAGCTGTGCGCGCCGACAAAACCGTTACCTTCACCGCCCCGAAAACAGGCATGGCGGAAAACGAAAGCGTGGAATACTGCGGCGAAATCGTCGTGCGGGAGGCGGGAATCCCCGTAAATTATGAGCTGTTCCCGACTCAGCCCGCGCCGCTTGTAAAATCGGAGACGGCCCCGCTGCTGCCGAAGCGCCCGCGGTTGTCGCATAAAGGCACCTTCGGGAGGCTGCTTATGATTGTCGGCAGCAAGGGTATGCTCGGCGCGGGGGCAATTGCGGCAAAGGCGGCAATGAGAAGCGGCTGCGGGCTTGTCACAATAGTCTGCGCGGAGGGCTTGGAAAACACGGTCAATTGCATGGTTCCCGAGGCGGTCGTGCTGCCCGTGCGGGAATATTCCCTCGAAAAATCGGAAAAGCTGCGGACGGCCGTGACGTCGGCAAACGCGGTTTTGATAGGCTGCGGACTGGGAAAAAGCGTTACGGCGGATTTTATAGGCGAAATTATCGGCTCCGCCGAGGCTCCCGTAATTATTGACGCGGACGGGCTTAATATTCTTGCGGGGCGGATGGAGCCGGTGAAAAACAAGAATGTCATACTAACGCCGCATCCGTTGGAATTTTCCCGCCTGACGGGAAAGAGCGTCGGCGAAATCGAGAGCGCGAGAATAGCTTTTTCCCGCGCCTTCGCGGAAAAAAACGCCGTGACGCTTGTTTTGAAGGGCGCAAGAACCGTAATCGCGGAAAAAAACGGCTGCGCATCGGTTTCGCTTTGCTCCACGTCGGCTCTGGCGCGCGGCGGAAGCGGCGATGTGCTTGCGGGAATGATTTCCGCGCTGTGCGCGCAGGGACTCTCTCCCGAAAGCGGCGCGAAGCTCGGAGTATATCTCCACGGGCGTAGCGGTATGCTCGCCGCCGAAAAAGCGTCGGAGTATTCGGTAACGATAAATGACATTTTGGAAAATATCAAATTTGCTTTTATGGAGGCAGAAAATTATGAACAACCATGGAAGGGTATGGGCGGAAATCAGTCTTGACGCAATACGCCGCAATATCATAAACGTGCGCGCTCTGACCTCGCCGAACGCTATGGTCATGGGCGTCGTAAAGGCGGACGCTTACGGTCACGGAGCGTTGGCGGTGTCAAAGACGCTGCTTGAAAACGGCGCCGACCGCCTTGCCGTCGCCACAATAGACGAGGCGGCCGCGCTGCGCCGCGAATTTCCCGATACGCCGATAATGATGCTCAGCGGAGCCGACGAAAGCAACGCCGAGGAAATTGTTGAGAACGAGATAATTCCCGCGGTTTTTGACCTTCCTATGGCGGAGGCTCTCAACAGGGCTGCCGAAGTAAGGGGAAAGCCGGTTAAAATACATATAAAGATAGATACGGGCATGAACCGTATAGGCATACTCAGCTCGGATCGGTCGCTGCCCGAAACCGTGAAGCGCATAGCCTCTCTGCCCATGGTGGAGATTGAGGGCGCGTTTACGCATTTTTCCACGGCGGACGAAGCCGACGACAGCTATGTCAGAGAGCAGTTTGCGCGTTTTACGGAGGCGACCGATAAAATTGAGGCCGCGGGAACGGCTCTGCCCGTTAAGCACTGCTGCAACAGCGCGGCGATTGCCAAATTTCCCGAAATGCACCTTGATATGGTGCGCGCCGGAATTATACTTTACGGGCTTTATCCTTCGGACGACTTCGACAAATCTCTGATACCGCTTGAACCGGCAATGACGCTTAAAGCGAGAATTTCCAATATAAAAACCGTACCAAAGGGCAGCCGTATAAGCTACGGCGGAACCTATGCCGCGCCGGAGGATATGCCGGTCGGAACGGTCAGCGCGGGCTATGCCGACGGCTATTCGCGGATACTCAGCGGCAAGGCGCAGCTTCTTGTCGGCGGAGAAAGAAAAGACGTTCTCGGAAGAATTTGTATGGATCAATGTATGTTTGACATGAGAAATGTTCAAAATATCTCTGTAGGCGATAGCGTGGTGCTTTTCGGCAGCGACCGAGGACGCAGCATCCCTGTGGAGGAAATTGCGAAAATCATGGGTACAATCAATTATGAGGTGGTGTGTCTTGTAGGAAAACGCGTTCCCCGTATTTACATATAGCTGGGGCGTTTTCCTGAATTTAAGGGTTGTATCGGGCGAATATTCGCTGTATAATGTTCATATATAATAGGGAATCGAATCCCGAAATTTATATGAAGGAGGAGCAGCTATGCCGCAGCCCTGCGAAAAGGAAATATCCTTGAGTCTGCCGGATTCGCTGTTGTCGGAAATCGACTTCACGGCAAGGCTTGAACACAACAACAGAAATGATCTTATAATCCGGATCGTCCGTTCGTACCTAAAGGAAAAACGGCGGCTGGAGCTGAAATCCGCCATGATGGAGGGATACCTTGCAATGGCGGAAATCAATTTGAAAATCGCCAACGACTTTATTCCCGCCGATGAAATTGCGTTATACGCCTACGAGAATTTTATCGGAGAGTGAAAAATCAGTGATTGTTAAACGAGGCGACATTTTTTATGCGGATTTAAGCCCCGTTGTGGGTTCGGAGCAGGGCGGCGTGCGGCCGGTGCTTGTCGTGCAAAACGACGTCGGGAACAAATACAGCCCGACTGTGATTGCGGCGGCGATAACCAGCCGCATAAACAAAGCCAAGCTCCCCACTCACATTGAAATCGAGGCGACCGAGTACGGTCTTCAGAAGGACAGCGTTGTGCTTTTGGAGCAGATAAGAACCATTGACAAAAAGCGGCTGCGCGAAAAAATCGGTCGCCTTGACGAGATTCAAATGGTTAAGGTCAACGACGCAATATCCGTGAGCTTCGGATTACGGCGCGAGGAAGGAAGCGCATTTACAAAAGGCTGATAAGTCAAACAAAAGGAGAGATATATATGAACAAACGAATAATATCGGCGATTGCGGCGCTGTTCGCGCTGTTCGGCGTTACGGCGGCCGCCGCGCCGGGAACGGACGAGGATCCGCTCATTTCAAAAAGCTACATTGACAGCGTTGTTTATCCGTATATCGACAGCGCGGCGGGAGTATCGGTTGAGATTGTGAATCTCGACAAGGGCGAGGAACTGTATTGCGACGCCGGAACCGAGCTTATCCTGCGCGGCGGCGCGGCGTCGGTCATTGCCACGCAAAAGGGCGGAATCTGCGACGCGACGTCGGGCTGGGATTTGTCGGACGGGACGGAAATATATCCGAATCATCTTTTGATTGTACCCGTCGGCGACGGACGCGGAGCCTATGCCGATACGGACGCGATTTTTATGGTGCGCGGAGGCTACGAAATAAGGTAGAAATAAAAAAGGAGCCGTCCTTACGGCTCCTTTTTGCGTTTTTCTACAATATATTTATAACGATTGCCGCCGCGCCGACAAGGATTGCCGCGGCCGCGGTTATAGCAAAGGGGAGAAATTCCGGTATGCTCGGGCGGGAGTGCGGACGCTTGCGCTTCGGCGGCGAGGAGGGGAAAATATATTCCTCGACAATGCGTTCCGCTTCAAAAACCGCGCTGCGGCTTTCCTCGCAGCCGTCCCTGAGAACAAAAAACGCTTGCTCGAAATTTTGAGATTTTAAATTGCTCAGAACAATTATCCGCTTTTCTTTGCTGCTCAAGCCTGCTTCCTCCTTATATTCGCGGCTATGACGGTCAGGTCGTCGCGCGGGACGCCGCCGGAGGAATCCCGCGCGCGATTTAGTATTTCCGAAGCCAGACGCTGCGGAGCGGCAAGCTTGCCATGCTCGATAAGCTCCTTTATCCAGTCGGAGCCGTCGCCGGAAAGGGCGACGCCGTCACTGATGAGTACGAGGGTGCTTTCGTCGTCCATGCTGCGTTCGTAGCATTCGGCTCCCCCTGTGGGAGAAACTCCCGCGGGAAGTCCGCCGGCGGAAATTTCCTCCGCTTCTCCGCTTTTGCGGAGATATGTCGCCGCGCCGCCGCATTTGTAAAGCCTTGCCGAGCGACCCAGCTCGGCTATGCAGAGGTCGATAGCGGTAAAGCCGTCAATTCCGCTTCCTATTATAATCGAATTTGTCAAATTTATTGCGGCCTCGGCGTCCATTCCCGCTTCGAGGAGGGAGATAAGCAGCCTTGCGCAGAAGCGGCTTTCGCGCGCCGCTTTTTCTCCGCTGCCGCAGCCGTCGCACAGCGCCATGACAAAGGTTGTGCGGCCGAGCAGACAGCAAGCGGAATAGTCGCCGCTGACGCGCCGATTTTCCTTGACTGCCGACGCTACGGCGGCTTCAATGTCGTATTCGGGAGCGACAACATAGCGGCAGCGGCAGGAATTGCAGTCCTTAAGGCCGGTTTTCGCGAATTTCAGCCCCGTCGCCTGCTCAAGCACGGCGGGAACTATTTCCTCGCAGCAGCCCAGCTCGCCGCAGCTTCTGAGCGCAAGGCGCACCTCGGTATCCTCATGGCTGCCGGTGACAAAAATATCCCACGCGTCAATTCCGAGACGGCGCAGACGCGAACGTATGTCATCGGCAAGCAGCTCGTCGCAGAGGGCGGCTTCCCCGCCGCCGTCGGCAAGCTTTTCCGCCGCCGCTTTTATGCCGTCGAAGCCCGCGAGCATTGCGGATTGAAGCTCACGGCGACGGCCGCTCCAAGAAAGGTCGCAAAGGTACAGCTCGTGCATTTTCGCAAACTCGGCGGCAAAAATCTCGGGACGGATGCAGTGCGGCGGCGCAAGCTCCGCGGAAGGCTTTTTGCCGCTTTCCAACGCTTGGGCAATGGCGTTCATCGCCTCGTCGGTGTTTTTGCCGTCGCGTCCCCAGCAGTATTTTTTCAGGCCGCAGCGGCTGCATATGCGTCGGGCGGCGCGACCGCGCATATTTTCGGAAAGCTGCTTCTCGGTTTCCTCGGCGGACGGAGACAGCGCGCGCATTGCGGCTTCCGCGTTTGACAGCGCAGCGCCGAGAAGACGGAGCCTGTCTCGCAGCAGCACATCCTCGGCGGACGCGACCGCGCCGACCGTGTCTATAACCTCGAAAAACCTTCTCGGCACAAGGAAAATCAACAGCGCCGCCGCAAGGGAGCAGGAAAGATTTATCAATACCTCGGCAGAGCCGTTCGCAAGCGCGGTGACAAGGGCGTTTGAAAGTATGAACGCCGTGCAGGAGGCAATTTTCCCTTTTTTGTTAAGACAGCCCGCCGCGATTCCGCTTACGGCGAACGACGCGGGAGAGGCGTCGATTCTGCCTCGGCTAAGAGCGCAGATAAGTCCCATTACCGCGCCCGCGGCTCCTCCGTGCAGACTTCCGAAGCGTATCGCGTATATCATTACAAGAAAGACGCAGAGCGTTTCGCCTATGTCAAGACTGCCGAAAAGCCTTATGCCGCACAGTCCGCTGACGCAGCAGCCGAAAAGCAAAGCCATGCAAAGCGTTTCCTCTCCGGTAAGGGTACGCCGCAGGTGCAGCGACGGCAGCAGCGACAACGCCTTCCCGAAGGCGACCGCCGAAACAAACACCGTCGCCGACTCCGCCAGCAGTACAATACAGTCGTAAAGCAGCGGATAGCCGCCCACGCTCATGCTTATAAAAAGAAGAAACAGCCCCACAGCGGGAACGATTATCGCCGCAAGCGAAGCGGACTGCCTTTTGGCGACGAACGGAAGCCGCCCCTTTCTTATCCCCGGAAAAACCGCCATGAACACCGCGGCGGAAAACACAAAGCCGCCGACGGTCAGCAAGTCGGCGCCGCTCAAAACAAGCCCCAGCGCGGCGCCCGCCGCGGCAAACGGATCTCCTCCGCAGGCGGCGAAAAAGGCAAAGCCGAACGGCCGCGCTCCGCCTATCCCTTCGGCGCGTGAGAGCAGCAGCCCCGTAACGAAAAGCGCGGCTCGCGGCGCGGCGGCGGAAAGCAGTCCCGAAAGCCGAGAAAATTTTTGTTTCATTTGTAATCGCTCCTTATGTATTTACTGATTAAATTATACAGCGCGCCGCCGAGTGAATTTGTCGAAAGCGGAAACCGGAAAAGGAAAAGTTTTCGTCAAAACAGTCGAAAAAACGCCGGATAATTTGCGTATTTTGCAAATTCGCTCCCTTCAGGCCATACTCCCGTGAGCGTCGATTCGTGCAATATTTCCAAAAACGGAGAGCAAAAAAACAGAAATGTTAAACGTATGTTACAAAAAATAAAAATATATTGACTTTTGCACACGATTTGTGTAGAATACAATCAAGCCGACAAACCGCGCTTATTACTTCGCCGAGAGGGGGTCGGGCGGGACGGAAGCCGTAGCGGAGAACGCGTTTTTTACATTTCCGTTACAGTTCCGAAAAAGCTCTTGACTTAACCTTGAGGGCGGTGCTATAATCACGGTAGAAGCCCGGAAACGGGCGGCGGTGCGCTCCGAGGCGGAAGAGACTCGGGCGGCGCTGAAGAAAGCTCTTCCAAAAAATTTATAATTAGGAGGATTTGAGACATGAACAATCTCAAGAAGTCAGTTGCGATAGTTCTTGCTGTTGCTATGGTTCTTACGATGGGTATTGCAACATCTTTTGCAGCATTCAGCGACGTTCCCAGCACAAAAGGCTACGCAGAGGCTGTGAACATCCTCAATAACCTTGGTATTATCAACGGTTATGAAGATGGCACATTTAAGCCTGACAACACAATCACCCGCGCCGAGGTTGCCACAATCATGTGCAACACCTTCGGTCTCTCCCCTGTAGGCGGCACATCCGCTTTCACGGACGTTGACTCGAGCAACTGGGCCGTAGGCTACATCAACGCGGCATATTCCAAGGGCATCATTTCCGGTATGGGCGACGGCACATTCGCTCCCAACGCGGATGTAACGTATGAGCAGGTTGTTAAGATGATCGTTGCCGGTCTCGGCTACACATCTTCAATCATCGAGCACCAGGGCGGTTATCCCCAGGGTTATCTCGCAGTAGCGGCTTCCGAGGGTATTTCCTCCGGCGCTACAGGCTCCGTAGGCGTTGCCGCTACACGCGCGACAGTTGCGAAGCTTATCTACAACTCGCTTGAAGTTCCCAACATGACATCTTACGGCTACACCAACACGGGCGAGATTTCCTATCAGCCCGACGACACAAAGACAATCCTTTCCAACCTCGGTGTTGAAAAGCTTGAAGTCGTTGTTTCCGGATCTTACCTCACAGACGAGAGCTACGATCCCAAGGACACAATGGTTGAGCTTGTTGCCAACAAGAGATATTCCGCTGACGATTATCCCAACAGCAATTATATCACGGACGACGTATCCAAGGGCGACTTCTTTGAAGTATCCGAGTTCGCTGAGGGCGGCACAGCCGCGGCTTCTCTTCTCGGTTATGCCTGCGTAGCTTACGTTGGCGTTGACGACGACACAGACCTTGACACAATCTTCGCTATTTCCGCTAAGGGAAGCAAGAACACCGTAACAACCGTTACGAGCGACCAGTTTGAGGAAGACGAAGAGCCCGACGGCGGCGACTCAAAGGTTTACTACAGAAGCAACAAGAAGACCTATAAGCTCACATTCGCTGACGAGGGCGAAGTTAAGGTATTCGTAAACTACGAGAACAACGGCGGCAGTTATGTTACCGATTCCGAAGACGACTACACCGATACAAGCTCTTATGAGAACGAGCTTGGCGAAGGCGGCGTTGTTGAGTTCATCGACAACGACAGCGACGGCGATGTTGAGTACATTATCATAAGCAAGTACACAGATGAAGCCGTTATCGAAAAGATTGAAGAGGAAGACGACGTTTGGTCCTTTGAAACCTATGTAGGTGACATCGAGGATTACGATCCCGAGGATGAAGACGTTCTTAAGCTCTTCGTTAAGGGCGAAACCTATATCGACGTAAGCGAACTCGCCGAAGGCGATACGATTACAACAATTGAGAAGGACGGCGGCGATATCTTTATCTACACCGTATCCTCCGATACACTTGAAGGCTCTGTAACAGAGTACGACAGCGATTCCGAAACATACACGATTTCCGGCAAGTCCGGCATCGGCATCTCTCCGAGAAGCAACCTCAGCTACAATGACCTTGTAAACGGCGAAGGTATGTTCTATCTCAACGCTGACGGTCTTATCTCCTACGCTGACCTTACGGTTTCCGTTGGCGGCGACCTCGGTTATGTTGTAGCTATCGAAAAGCAGACAGGCATCGCTTCCAAGAACTATGATATAGTAATCGTTGACGAGAAGGGCAGCGCCAACACCTACAGCTTTGCTTCCAAGCTCTCCGTTTACGATGAAAGCGGTAAGAGAACACCTACTCTCACCGACAAGGAAGATATGTACAATCTGTTCGTAGATGAGATTCTTCCCGAATTCAGCACCCGTCTTGTTAAGTTCACAACGAGCGGCACAAGCAACGGCAATCCCCTTGTTAACAAGGTTATCATCGCGGGTTACGATGATTATGAGCTCGGTAAGCTCAGCACAAAGAAGGCTTATGACGCCGAGGATCTTACTATAGGCGGCGCAACCTTCACAAATTCCACGGTTGTATTCAATGTTGACAGTGACGACATTGACGATTCCGACAACGTATCCGTAGGCACGGTTTCCGGCTTCTTTGCGGACGGCGAAACCTACGGCGGCGACAACTTCTATTACTACGGTGACAGCGACGCGGTTGTTGCGGTTCTGGCTATGGATCTTACAACGGCTATCCCCGAGGACAGCAAGGTATTCATCGTATCCAGCACATCCGTTAAGTATATCGACGGCGACAACGCTATCACGGTTAACGGCTATAAGGGCGGCAAGAGCTTCAGCTTCATAATCTACAACGAGGACGATCCCACAGTTGCGGAAACATTCATGATTGAAGACGGCGTTTGCGAACTCACAAAGGGTTCGATTCTCCAGATTGCCGACATCAGCAGCGGTGATTATATCACAGACAGCGACGACATTCGTGAGATTGCTTTGCTTGAAGTTGAAAACAGCAAGGTTGTAGGTTCTCCCACAATGGTAGATGACAGAGACCTTTACGAAGCAAGCAACGGCGACCGCGTACTTCAGGGTATCGCTTGCATCGACGTTGAAGCTACAAGAGATCTCAGCTCTTCCAGCGACAAGGTTATATTCTCCGGTCTTTGCGACGAGTCCGGCTTCAGACCCGGCAGCTCCGCAACAATCACTCTTGTTGACCTTACAGACGGCACAAGCAGTGTAAGACTTTCCGATGTTTCCGTATCCAGCAATAAGGCTGCAAGCGCACTCCGCTTCAGCAAGGGTCAGCTCGGTCTTGCATATATCAGACTGTATGACACAAGCATTGCTGATTTGAGCGACATCGACCTTCAGGCAAACAGAGGCGACATCTATGATATCGTAGCTTACAAGTTTGCCGCGGACAGCGACATCTATGACGAATCCTCCATAACTCTCGGCTATGCTGCAGAAACAAGCAGCGTTGACGATGAAGAAACAGTTGACAGTGACGAAATCATAGACGATACAGATGACGACACAGATACTGTTGAGGATACAGAACCTGTTGACGACGACACAGAGGACGAAGGCGTAGAAATCGAGTGGGAAGCACTCTAATCCTCTGAAACGCTAAAAAACATAAGGGCTGCCGTAAGGCAGCCCTTTTTGTAAAGCGTGAATCCCGTCAGGCAAGCGGAAGGAGCCTTGGCTAAAAGCGGCTCCGGAGCAGCTTTTTTGTCCCGCATAAAACGACATATTGTAGCTCCGTCTGTCGAAACATACAACATAGCGGCGAAATAAAAATACAAAATTTGTAAATTTATGCTTGCATTTTATTCCAAAATATGGTAAAATTATATCATAAAATAAAATGAAAGCGGAGGAATATGCTATGGAAAAGACAATTAAGACGGTAATTGCCGGCGACGAACGGGATACGATAGAGGAAATCGGCGGATTTCTTTCGGGGAAAAGCGACATTTTGGTTGCGGGTACGGCTACGGACGGCGAGGACGCGCTGGAAAAGGTGCGCAAGCTCCGCCCCGACCTTCTCATAACGGACGTTATGCTGCCGAGGCTTGACGGAATCGAGCTGCTGCGCCGTCTGAACGACATGAGCCGCAGACCCGTTGTCATAATTGTGACGGCGGCGTCAAACCGTACGCTTATAAATCACTGCATGGAGCTTGGCGCGGACTATTTTATGGTTAAGCCGTGCAGCTATGCCACTCTTTACGAGAGAATAAAATTGCTTTGCGTGAAGCCGTCGCTGCGCCACGGCGGAGAAATCGGCGACCGTCCGGGCGACCGCGCAATCGAAATCACCGTCACGAACACGATTCATTCCGTCGGCGTTCCCGCGAACATAAAGGGCTATCAGTATCTGCGCGACGCAATTATTATGAGCATCAAGGACAGTGAGCTGATAAACGCCGTAACAAAGCAGCTTTATCCCAAGGTCGCCGAAAAGCACAACACCTCTCCAAGCCGCGTAGAGCGGGCGATTCGCCATGCGATTGAGGTTGCCTGCGTGCGCGGAAACGAGGAAGCGCTGTATAAGCTTTTCGGCTATACCGTCAGCAACAATAAGGGCAAGCCCACAAATTCCGAATTTATCGCTATGATTGCCGATAAGCTGAGACTTGAGATGCTGGCGTAAGGGGAGGAGCAATATTGCACGGCTGCGGGCATACGGCAAGGAAAACCGCAAAAAAGGTACTTACGGAAAAAAGAGCCGTCAATTCCCGAAAAAAAGACACGCAAAGAACCGCGTGTCTTTTTATTTCCCGATAAGCTTTTGCAGCGAACGCTTTACAATGTAAAGCCCGCGCATATTCGTGATTGCTTTAATGTCGAAAAGTGAATGATGGCGGTAGATGCCGACGCGGTGAATATCCGAAATATCATCGGGCGAAAAGGCCTTGAGGTCGGTGTCGGTAAAAATTACGTCGTAGTAGCTTTGCGCAAGCTCCAGCACAACGGGGTCGAAGCTGCCGTTCGGCATGGAAACGCAGTCCGCCGCCTTCCCCGTTATTGCTTCCAGAACCGCCTTGCTGCGCCCCAGTTCGGCGTCAACCTCTTCATACACCTTGTCGCCGAGAGCGAGAGGCTCGTGAGAAACCGTATGCGACTGTATGCTGACAAGCCCGCTTTCGGTCATTTCCCTGAGCTGATCGGCGGTCAGATAGCCATCCTTGCCGATAAGACCCGTTATCATGAATATTGTCGCTTTGCAGCCGTACTTCTTCAGCAGAGGAAAAACCTCGGTATAGTTGTCCTCGTATCCGTCGTCGAGAGTTATCACAACATATCTCGCGCGGTCATCGGGACGAAGATTTTTCAGCTCGGAGGCAAACAGCGTCCGCAGCCCCTTTTCGGTAAAATATTGAAGATGCTTTTCAAATTCGGCGGGGCGGACGCTGAGATCGGCGTCATCGGGATTGACAGGCTCTTCGCGGACGCTGTGGTACATATATATAACGGCGTCCGAGCTTGAATAATACAGGTTCAGCCCAAGTATAACCGCCGCAAGAGCGAACAGCGCAACGGCGGGAATCAGGTACGCCGCCCTTTTCTTCAACGTTTTCATGACTGACGCTTGGGGCCGGCGTCCGGAAGGCGCGACGGACGGGAAGGCGCGGCCGCCTTAATTTCAAAAATTCCCATGGTTTTCCCTCCTTTGCGTTTATGCTTCTGTTTATACCTTACCATAAAATGCGGAGCTTTTCAAGAGGAAGCAAGGCAAATTTACGCGATTTTTAAAATTTTGCTCTATCTTGTTGACGAGACGGACGCTTCCCCGCCGCCGAGAGTGAGAGTAACCGTACCGCGCTCCCCCGTGACATAATACGGTATTCCTCTTTTTTCGAGGGTTTGCGTACAGCCGCCGTTTGCCGACGCGTAGCCGGAAACGATTGCGATTTCCGGCGCGGCTTTGCCGATTTCGTTTTCGTAGTTGTATTTTCCGTAGCCGTGGTTGGGAATTTTTACCGCGGAGCAGTTATCCGGCCAAGGCGTGTAGCGGTCGGCGCAGAACAGAATACGGGTTTCGCCGTACTGCGCGATAAGGCTTGCGCCGCCGTTGTATGCCGTGCGGCGAACCGTCAGCCCCGAAACGTAAAGCTCGCTGCCCTCGCCGTAGTATTCGACCGCCGTGCCGCAATCCTCGGCGGCTTTGAGCAAAGGAGCGCAGTCGGCGTCGCCGCAAAGCTCCGCCGGAAGCAGCAGCCGCCCGATATTTCCGTTTTCCGTCAGGTATAAAAGTCCGCTCATATGCTCGCGAGACTTGCTTGTTAGAATTGCCGCGTCAACGATTTCTCTTCCGCACCAATCCAAAAAATCCTCCGCGTCGTAGCCGCTGCTTCCTCCGTCCACCATGACGGTGCGTCCCTTCGGCAGACGGAATACCGCGCAATCGCCGCGACCGACGTTGAGAAAGCTTACCGAGACGATTTTTGCCGCCTCATAGGTACGCGCTCCGCCCGCTGCGGCAAGAAGCAGAGCCGCCGCCGCGGCGGCGAGGCTCGACCGTTTATAGCGCTTGCAAAACAGCAAAAGCGCCGCCGCAAGAAAAATATAGGCGGCTATGAGCAAAAAATCCGCTCCTCCGACGCTTAAAACCGCATACGGAAGCGAGGCGATTTTCCTTGCCGCCAAAGCTATGTATTCGAAAACGGCGGAGCATATTCCGCCCCAGAGCCTGCCCAAAAACGGAATTTTGCCAATCAGCGGCAGCAGCAGTCCGAGCGGCAAAGCGACCGTCATTACGGGAATTACCAGAAGATTGGAGAGGATAAAATACATCGGCAGACTGTTAAAGGCGCACATCAGAACCGGCGTCGCGCCGAGCTGCGCGGCAAGGCTCACAATGAGAATTTCGCCCACGACCCGCAGCGGCTTCGGCGCGGATTTCAGCTTCGGCTTCCACAACGGCACAAAAAGCAGAATGCTCAGCGTCGAAAGCGCCGAAAGCTGAAAGCCGGAGCTGTAAATTATCATGGGATTGAACAGAATCATAAGCGTGACCGCCGTCGAAAGCGAGGAAAGCGAGTCGGGGTCGCGGTAAAGCATCTGCGCCGCGAGGAAAATTATGCTCATAATGCAGGCGCGTACAGTGCTGTTGCCGCCGCCCGTAATAAGCGTGAAGGCGAGTATGGCGGCGATCGCGGCAAAGCCGCTGAAACGTCCGCGCCCGAACAGCGGCAAAAGCAGGAACATCAGCGCCGATATAACAATGGAAAGATGCATACCCGAAACGGCGGCGATATGGCTGAGTCCGGCTTCGCGCAGGCAGCTTTGCAGCTCGGTTGTTATATATTGCCTGTCGCCGAACACCATTGCTCCGTAAAGTCCGAGAGCGTCGCCCGTCATATACAGGCTGCCGCCGAAAACGGCGGCGTTTTGTATTTTTCCCGCCAAGCGCCAAGGAGATAGCGAGGCTTCCCTTTTGACGGCAATGTCGCCTTGAGCGACGGCGGTAAGGTAAATTTTGCGGCTGTAGGCGTAAAGACGTTCGTTGAAGCCTCCGTCGTTGTCGGGAAGAGACGGCGCGGACAGCCTGACATAGGCGCTTATTTTGTCGCCCGCCTCCGCCGCCGTTCCGAGCTGCCCTCCGTAGCAGGTCAGCTCCACAAAACCCAAATCGGTTTTCAGAGTATATTCCGTGCGGCTTGAGTAGTGTACGGGCGTGCGGCAGATTTTGCCGGTGAGAAGTAGCTCCTCGCCGTTGTATTTTTCCGCGAGACTTGTCGCGCGGCTGTCAGCGGCGGAAAAGCCGAACGCCGCTGCGGACGCAAAAACAACGGCGACCGTGAGTGCGAGCGCGCCGCCGTGAAAAATTATTCCCAAAATCAATGCCGCGAAAGCGGCGGCGCCCGCGATGAGCAGCGGACTGAGCCCCAGCGCGCAGAGAACCGCGCCGGATAATGTAAACAGCGCGGCAAGCGCCGCGGGACGCTTTAAGCTTATTCTCATGACGCGGACACCTCCGTTGCTGCGGGAAATGAAAAATAATTTTTAACGTTTTTTTATTATACCGTATTCGCGCATAAGCTCGACGCGGCGTTTCCCGATTTCATAGCCCTCTCCGCTTTCCTTTACGTTGCGTTTGCCGAAAAGAACCTTAAAAAAGCGTTTGAACCATACATACGGCAGCAGCCACGGCTTTTCGGACAGCTCGGGATAGCCGTTTACCAAAAGAGACAGCGGAGGGAAAAGGCTTTTGAGTAAAACCGACTTGCCCGAATCGTTGTCGCCAACCGCCATGAGTGTGACATAACGGCTGTAAAAATGCGCCTCCGAGCTTCCGCCGAATACACCCGATTCCATCATGTCGGCTATGAGCTTTTCCGTATCGTAGCCTCGCAGCTCTGTGGGGACATGAAGCCCGAGCAGCTCCGCCACTGCCAAAACGTCGGCATAAAGCTTGTCCGCGCCGGTCTCGGCGATTATACTTTCCGCTTCCGCGAGGTCTATCGCGTCTTTATACACCTTGTAAAACATGGCAACGTCCGCGATCTGCCTTATGCCGACGCCGGCGGTGGTAAAATGCTTGTAAAGGTGAAGAAACAGGAAAATATAATTCATTGTCGGACTCATCGTGTAAACCGTCCGCTCTCCGTCGATTTCCAGCGGCACGGCGGACTCAAAGACATTCTCGAACAGAGCGCTCAGCATTGTTCTTTGCCTGGTTTCCTTTCCGAAAAGGTTTATATGAACCTCAATCGTCAGTCCGGACGGAGACGTAAAGCTAAGCTCCTGCAATTGGTCAAGGAGCTTATCGGTGAAATCCTTTTCGGAACAGTCCGACGACGTAAAGCCGAGCGAGGTCAAAACATTCGCGCAGGCGCGGAAATCCTCTTTTTTGACATATATGTCCTCGTCGCCGGACGGACGGTGGTCGGCGAGACTGCCGTAGGTGCTGCGGCAGACGACGCCCTTCACAACCAGCGGACGAAGCCCCGCGTCAAGCATGGCGCGATAGCACGAAAGAAATTCCTCGGTTCGCCGCGCCTGATTCGCGATAAGACCGAACGACGCATTGAGGAGCTGCCTCTTCATGCTTTCGGGCGCGCCGCCAAATTCGGGATACGCCGAAAGCCCCTCGGTGAACAGCGGTATGACCGACTGCGATTTTGCCGCTTGGCAAAGCAGCTTCCAGTCCGGCTCGGACAGAGAAAGAACCTTCCCCGTGAAAGCCGTGTTAAGTATATTTATAAAGTTTTCAGTTTGGCGCTCCATAGATAATTCTCCTAAATATATTGCCTTTATGCTTTTTGTTTATCTTATCATAAATTTTCCGCAAAGTAAAGTCTTTTGCAAAAAATTTGAGAAAATTCAAAAAAATACTTGCAAATATCGCTAAGCTGTGATATAATACTTCGGCATGGAGAATTTCTTCATAACTACACACATCATCTGAGCGACGGCCCGGTGCGCCGAAAACGGCGTAGGCCAAGCGTGGACGGTGGTGGAGGACCGCAGCCGCATTGACATGGGCGGCGGGCGGAAAACTGAAATAATCGGAGGTGTTTTTACATGTCGGTAATTTCTATGAAGCAGCTTCTGGAGGCCGGTGTTCACTTCGGTCACCAGACAAGAAGATGGAACCCGAAAATGGCGGAGTACATCTTCACCGAGCGCAACGGTATCTATATCATTGACCTTCAGAAAACGGTCAAAAAGGTTGAAGAAGCGTATGCCTTTGTCCGTCAGGTTGCCGCGGACGGCGGCGAAATTCTTTTCGTAGGAACAAAGAAGCAGGCGCAGGAAACAATCCGCGAGGAAGCTCAGCGCGTCGGAATGCACTATGTTGACGCCCGCTGGCTCGGAGGAATGCTCACAAACTTCAAAACAATCGAGCAGAGAATCAAGCGCCTTTCCCAGCTCCACAAAATGGAGGAGGACGGCACCTTTGACCTTCTTCCCAAGAAAGAGGTTATCGGTCTGCGCGGAGAAATGGATAAGCTTGAAAAGTATCTCGGCGGCATAAAGAATATGAAAAAGCCTCCCGCGGCCATCTTTATCGTTGACCCCCGCAAGGAGAGAATTGCCGTTTCCGAGGCGAAGAAGCTTCACATTCCGATTGTAGCTATCGTTGATACAAACTGCGATCCCGAGGATGTTGATTATGTAATTCCCGGCAACGACGACGCTATTCGTGCCGTAAAGCTTGTGACATCGACAATTGCCAATGCCGTTATGGAGGGCAGAGAGGGTCAAACAGGCGCCGCGGCGGAAGGCGAAGAAGAAATAGATATAACTCTTTAATTTGACGTACAGGAGGAAAAGCAAATGAACTTTACGGCTCAGGATGTTAAGGAATTGAGAGAAAAAACCGGTTGCGGCATGATGGACTGCAAAAAAGCCCTCACGGCCTGCGACGGAGATATGGATAAAGCGGTGGATTTCCTTCGGGAAAAGGGTCTTGCCACGGCAGCCAAAAAAGCGGGCAGAATTGCCTCCGAGGGCATTGTCGATGTCGCGATTGAAGGCAATGTCGGCGCGGTTGTCGAGGTAAACAGCGAAACGGACTTCGTGGGCAAGAACGCCGAATTCCGCGGCTTTGTAAGAAATATTGCGAATCAGATTATAGCCGAAAACCCTGCCGATGTAGAAGCTCTTTTGGCTTCCAAGTACGCGGCGAATCCCGCTCAAACCGTGGACGAGGCTCTCAAGGAGAAGATTGCCACAATCGGCGAGAACATGAATATCCGTCGTTTCGGCCGCTTCGAGGGTACTCTCGTAGGATATATCCATGGCGAAGGCAGAATCGGTGTTATAGTTAAGTTTAATGTCGGCGACGCGGCTGTCGCGCAGAGCGACGCGTTTAAGACTTTCGGCAAGGACATCGCCATGCAGGTTGCCGCCGCCTATCCCGAATATACAAAGGTTGAGGACGTTCCTCAGGACGTTATCGCCAAGGAAACCGAAATTTTCAAGGCTCAGGCAATGAACGAGGGCAAGCCCGAAGCCATCGCCGAGAAAATGGTTGCCGGCCGTCTTAAAAAGCGCTATAAGGAGCTTTGCCTTGTTGAGCAGGAATTTGTCAAGGATCCCGATAAGACGGTTGCTCAGTATGCCGCCGAAACCGCGAAGGCTCTCGGCACGACAATCGAAATTGTTGACTTTATTCGCCTTGAAAAGGGCGAAGGGCTTGAGAAAAAGGAAGAGAACTTTGCCGATGAGGTTGCCGGCATGATGAAGTAAGAAAGCCTCAAGGGGCTTTAAAGGGTGCGAATCTGCGGATTCGCGCCCTTTTTTCGCGGTCAAATTTTAAATATTTGTAACATTTGCGTGAAACGGTTGAAACTTACTGGGAAATGTGGTAATATTAAAAATGTATATTTATTAATTCAAGACTGAAGGAGATTGTTATGGATACGGCTGCAAAAAGGTGCGGAAAGCTTTATTCTTTAGGCGAGGAAATTTTCAGCTCGGTTTCGCACGGAATCGGGGCGCTGTTCGGCGTTGCGGCGCTGACGCTTATGGTGATTTTCGCGGCGAAGGCGGGGAACGTTTACGGCGTGGTCAGCGGAGCAATATACGGCGCGACGCTGATAATACTGTACAGCATGAGTACGCTTTACCACGCGCTGCCAAACCCCCGCGCAAAGAAATTTTTCCGCGTAATGGATCATTGCAGCATATATCTTCTTATCGCCGGAACCTATACTCCGCTTACGCTCTGCACCCTCCGTCAGCACGGCGGCTGGGTCATGTTCGCCATAGAGTGGGGAATGACGGTGCTGGGCGTGGTTGCCAATTCGATAAATTTGGAAAAATTTAAACTGTTCAGCCTGATAAGCTATATTGTCATGGGCTGGACGATTGTGGCAATGTGGGGAACGCTTTGCCAAAATCTCGCTCCGGCGGGAGTTCGGCTTTTGATTTCCGGCGGACTGGTTTATATGGTCGGAGTGGTGTTCTATTGCCTGAAAAAGGTAGCTTATATGCACTCGATATGGCATTTGTTTGTGCTGGGAGGAAGCTTGCTGCACTTCCTTTGCGTGCTGCTTTATGTAATGCCGATAAAATAATTTGCGGATAAATTTGATTTTTCAATTTTTTTAAGGAAGTGTATATTTAATGGACCCTCTGCCTACCTGTTTACTCCAGCTTGCGCTTTTGATTGTCTGCGGTTTGCTCACCGTCATGACCGCCGCGTTGGAGGAGCTTAACGTCACGTCGCTCCGAAAGGAAGCCGACGACAAGACGGCAAAAACCTTGCTGAAGCTGAAGGAAAAGGAAAGCGGCTGCATATCAGCCTACAGATTTTGGTCGCTGCTGCTTTTTGTTGCCGTAGGCGCGCTTTCCGCGAGCTATTTTCCCGCGATAACCTCCGTCCCGACGGCGGTAATTGCCGCAGCGGAGCTTCTGCTTACGGCGTTTGCGGGAGCCGTAATCGGAAGGATGACGCCGCTTAGAATAGCGCTGAAAAATCCCGAAGCCGCCGCAAATTCGCTTGCGGGGCCGATGAATGTGCTTTATACGGTGAGTATACCTGTTGTCGTCGCGTCAACGTGGCTTGCGCGGCTGCTGGGAGCGCTGTTCGGAGTTGCTCCGAGCGAGGAGCTGACCGACGTTACGGAGGAAGAAATCCGCATGATGGTTGACATCGGCTCGGAAAGCGGCGCAATTGCGCCGGAGGAGAAGGAGTTTATCCAAAACATTTTTGAGTTTGACAATATGACCGCCGCCGACGTTATGACCCATCGCACCGATGTTGCCGTTCTGAAAATGGAGGACGAGCCGCGGGAATGGGAAAAGATCGTCCGCGACAGCGGCTTTTCGCGCTTCCCCGTCTGCGGCAGCACAATCGACGACATTGTTGGCGTAGTTCATGCGCGGGAGCTGTATGAATTTTTGTATGACGGCAGCGGCAGTGTTTCGGGCATAATCCGTCCCGCCTATGTTGTTCCGGAGACTGTTCCGACGGATATTCTTTTCCGAAATATGCGTCAGGAAAAGAATCATATGTCCATAGTTGTGGACGAATACGGCGGCTTCAGCGGCATTGTCACGATTGACGACCTGCTCGAAGAGCTTGTCGGACAGATTGCCGACGAAAAGGAAGAACAAGCGGCGGAAATCGAACCCATAATCAAGCTTGACGAAAATACATGGTCGATTGACGGAACCGCGCCTCTGGACGACGTATCGTCCGCGTTGGGAGTGGAGCTGCCGATTGATGAATACGATACCATCGGCGGACTGATTTTCGCGCAAATGGATAAAATTCCCGACGACGGAATTACCTTTGAGGTCGAGGCTTACGGGCTGCTTATGAAGGTTGTTAAAATTTCCGACCGTCGAATTGAAAGGGTTTTGGTCTGCATTGCCGAACCCTCTGAGGAGTTGGAAAACAATGAGGACTCGCAGCAAGGCTGAAAAGCGGGACTTTTCCGTTGTGCTTGAAGCGGCGGCGGCGTTATTTATTCTTTTTGCCCCCGTGCTGATAAACGGCGCGGCGGACAGCTGGGGCTTGTACGCCGTTTTTATAGCGGTCAGCGCCTGCTTTGCCGTTCGTCTGATTGAAAACGGCGCTTTACATATAACGGCAAACATTTCCGTGGGCGCGCTCCTGTGCGGCTGCGCCCTTTTGGCGTTTGCGTGGGCGGAAAGTGTGTTTTCGCATATAAGATATGTTTTTATGCTCGTGACCGCGGTCGAAGCGATGTTTCTTGCCGCCGACTATGCCGACATCGGCAAGGAAAAGGGTCTGGACGTCCGACTGAACATTATGATGATTTTTTCGGCTGAAATTTGCGCGCTCCGGAATCTGATAGCGTGGGGCTTTTCGAGACATTTCAGCCTTGCCGAGCCTTTTTCCGCCGGACTTGGGCAAAACGACCTGCTGGGGCTTTATATGCTGGCGGGGCTGTGTTGCGTTGCGGCTTTTTGCGCGGAAAATACGGGAAAGCGGCTGCGTTTGTCGGCGCTCGGTATTCCTATTTTGTTTGTGCTGATAATGAGCCGGAGTACGCTTGCGCTGTTTTTGGGCTTCACGGTCGCCGCCGTCTGCGTTTTCAGATGCGGTCGAAGGCTGCTCAGTCTGCCGTTTTTTGCGGCGGCCGCCGCGGCGCTGGTTTTCCTTGCGGCTTCCGCCTTCGGAGAGCCGAGCGCGCCCTTTACGGACGCGATTAAGGTTGTGACGCACTATCCCGCGGGATTGGGCGGCGGGGGCTTTGCCGCGCGGCAAGCTCAGCTTCAGTCGGTTTATTATCCGGCGGCAAAACTCGGCGGCGGCGCGTCGCTGATTTCGTCGCTGGGGCTGTTCGGACTGGCGGCGGCGCTGTTCTTTATCGGACGCGAAGTTTTTCTTTGCTTTAAATATAAGAGCCGCCTTTGCGGTCTTGTTGCGGTTTTCGGCATCGGCGCCTTTTTCGTGCCGATAGAAGACTGCCCCGCGGCGTTGATACTGCTGCTGTGCGCCGCCGTTTACGGAGAATGCGGACTCGGACTTGCGCGCAAAATCCGTATGCCGAAGCCGGCCGCGGCGGCGCTTTGCTGCGTCTTGGCGGCGGCGGCGGTTTACGGCTGCGTTCTCGGCGCCGGCGATATTTTCCGTGCTTCCGGCACAAAGCGGATGTTTTCCGACGGCCGCCTTGCGGCGGAAAGATTTTCCTCCGCCGCGGCGTTAAATCCCTTTGACGGCGAGAGCTGCTATCTTGCGTCGGCGGCTTTGCGCACCCTGTACGAGGAGGAAGGGCGCAAGGAGGACGCCGTAAACGCGGAGTATTACATAAAACGCGCAATTGAGCGCGACGGCGAAAACGCGCTTTATCACAGCGAATACGCCCGTCTTTTGGCGGCGTCGGGCGATTTTGAGGCTGCCGCCGCCGAGGATGAGACGGCCGTTTCTCTTGCGCCGCTGAACGACGACTGCAAGCTGCTTATGGCGGAGCATCTTTTCGGCGCTCTTGAGGGCTGCGAAAAGGGCAGCGTTGAAGCCCGACGTTACTATCAACGGATTACCGAATGTGCGGAAAACATTGAAAATCTGGAAACAAAGAAAGAAATAAACGATTTGGCGGATAAGGCGCAGCCTTATACGAGGATAGAATTTTACAGCGATACCGATAACGCCGAAACGGAGGCTGAGGGGGAATGAAAGCGGTTGTTCAAAGAAGCTTGAAAGCGTCGGTCAGCGTCGGCGGCGAGGTTTGCGGCGAAATAGGACGGGGATTTACGGTGCTTTTGGGCGTTGAAAACGGCGACACTTTCCGCGACGCGGATTATATCGCCGATAAGCTGCTCAAGCTGCGTATTTTCGGAGACGAAAACGGCAAAATGAATCTCAGTCTTCCCGCCGTTGGCGGAGAAATGCTGATAATAAGCCAGTTTACGCTTATAACCGACATACCCGTAGGCAACCGCCCGTATTTCGGCGGAGCGGAGACTCCCGAACGCGCAAACGAGCTTTACGAATATGTTTGCGGGAGGATAGCGCGGACTTTGCCGGTAAAAAAGGGCGTTTTCGGCGCGCATATGCAGGTCTCCGTTGTAAACGACGGCCCCGTGACGATAATAATAGACAGCAGAGACGTTATAAAAAGGTAGGCGTTCGCCTACCTTACGGGTATATTGTTACTTTTGAGATACTTTTTCAGGTCGGAAATTTCAATCTCGCCGAAGTGGAAAAGGCTTGCCGCAAGGACGGCGTCCGCCTTACCCTCGGTGAAGGCTTCGAGAAAATGCTTTTCGGTTCCCGCTCCGCCGCTGGCGATAACGGGAATCTTTGCGTTTTCGCTGACCGCGCGGGTCAGCTCCAAATCGTATCCTTCCTTTGTTCCGTCGCAGTCCATTGATGTAAGTAAAATTTCTCCCGCGCCGAGCCGTTCCGCTTCGGCAGCCCATTCCAAGGCGTCAATCCCCGTATTTACGCGCCCGCCGGCAAGATATACGTCCCAGCCGCCCGGACGGCGTTTCGCGTCGATTGCGCATACGACGCACTGACTGCCGAATTTGTCCGCCGCTTCGCTTATCAGGCGCGGACGCCGGATTGCCGAGGAATTTACGCTTATTTTGTCGGCTCCGGCAAGGAGCAGCGTGCGAAAATCATCGACGGAGCGTATGCCTCCGCCGACAGTGAACGGAATAAAAACAGACTCCGCCACACGCTCGACCATGTCCACAACCGTGGCGCGGCGGTCGCTGGTAGCGGTTATATCCAGAAAAACAAGCTCGTCCGCGCCCGCCTTATCGTAGCTTCGGGCACATTCCACGGGATCGCCCGCGTCAACGAGATTTACAAAATTGACTCCCTTTACGACCCTTCCTCCGTTTACGTCAAGGCAGGGAATTATCCTTTTAGCGTACATAATCGTCCCTCCCGACGGAAGCAAAGTTCGTCAGCATTTTAAGTCCCGCCGCGCCGCTTTTTTCGGGGTGGAACTGCGCGGCGAAAATATTGCCGCTCTCGACGGCGGCTTCGATTGTTACGCCGTATTCCGCGGTTGCGCTGACGATTGATTTGTCTGCGGCGTCCAGACAGTAAGAGTGAACAAAATAGACGAAGGGCTTTGTCAGTCCTTCAAAGAGCCGTCCGCGGCAGGAAATGTCGTTCCAGCCCATATGGGGAATTTTCAAGCCCCTGTCGGGAATACGGCGGATTTTCCCTTTCAGAAGTCCCAGACCCTTTACGCCCGGGCTTTCCTCGCTTTCGTCGAACAGAAGCTGCATTCCGAGACAGATTCCGAGAAACGGCGTCCCGCCGCCGACAACGGTTTTTATTGTTTCGTCAAGCCCTTTTGCGCGTATGCTCTCCATGCAGTCGCCGAAGGCGCCCACCCCCGGCAAAATCACATGATCCGCGGAAAGAATAAGGTCTTTGTCGTCGGTTACGACGGCTTCCGTTCCGAGATAGCGGAAAGCCTTCTCCACATTGCGAAGATTTCCGGCGTCATAATCTATTATGGCTATCACTGCCGCTCTCCTTCCGATTTTTCTATGCTTGCGCGTATGGCGTCCACAAGGGCTTTTATCCTCGCGCGCTCCATTTTTGCGCTGACGCGGTTTACGATGAGCCGAGCCGACAGCGGACAAATTTCCTCAAGAACCTCAAGCCCGTTTTCCTCAAGGGTTTTGCCGCTTTCAACAATATCGACGATGACCTCGCTGAGTCCTGTCGGCGGAGCAAGCTCCACGCTGCCGCTGAGCTTGATTATTTCTATGTTCATATTCTTCTTTTTTGTAAAGTAATCCTTCGCGATATTGGGATACTTGCTGGCAACCCTGATAGTGGATGTGCTGAGCAGCCTTTCACGCATTTCCGCCGGACCGCAAACGCACATACGGCAGCTTCCGAATTTCAAATCCAGCATTTCATAGAGGTTGCGACCCTCCTCAAGGAGAGTGTCGCGTCCGACGACGCCGACGTCCGCCGCTCCGTATTCGACATAAGTCGGCACGTCGCCCGCTTTCACAAGCAAAAAGCGAACCTTGTTTTTTTCGTCGGTAAAGATGAGCTTGCGCGTTTTTGTCAGCATTTCCGCGCAGTCATAGCCGAGGGAAAGAAAAATTTCCACCGAAAGCTCCGCCAGCCGTCCCTTTGCAAGGGCGATTGTGAGATATTTCATTCATCTTTCCCCCTTACATAAAGCTCTTCTTTTATGCCGCGCCGCGCCATATACCGCTTAAGCCCGTCATTGCTGTCGAAGGAACGCCGCTCGCATATTACGCGCAGCCCGTCTCCGCGCCGCGCCTGCGCCAGCGCAAAGGCTTCCGCCCGCGCGGAAGGCGATGTATAGCGGACAAGAAGGTCGATTTTGGGGCCGGTGTCGGGACGGGACAGGCGGGTTATCGCGGTCATCACGCGATCCGTCCATATCGCCGTTCCGGTTGCCGAAACATGAACGCCGAACCTTTCGGAAAGACGGTCGTAACGTCCTCCGCCGCAAATCGGAAAAGCGACGCCGTGGGTTATGCCCTTGAACACAATCCCCGTATAATAAAGGAAGCTTCTCACAAGTCCGAGATCCATGCTGACAAAATCCTCAAAGCCGTAGTCGCGGACAATTTCATATACATCAAGAAGATTGCGCACGGCGGCTTCGCTTTCTTCGCTAAGCTTTTTCGTGAGCATTTTCTCGGCGACCTCCGCGCCGCCGTAAAGATTCGGCATTTCGCAAAGTATTTCGGATGCGTCGGCGGAAATTTGTTCTCTTTTGCAAAAATCCTCTATGCCGAGAATGAATTTCTTATCCAATAAATCGGTCAGCTCCGCATAAGCTTCCTCGCCGAGCTCCTGACCGACAATGCCGCGCAGGAAGCCGGAATGTCCGATTTCAAGCTGAAATTCATCAAGCCCTGCGTTGAGCAGGGCGTTGATGGTCAAGATGATAATTTCCGCGTCGGCCTCCGGAGAGGAATCGCCGAAAAGCTCGGCTCCCGCTTGGGTAAATTCCTTTTGGCGCGCGCCGGTGTAGCTTTCGCCCGTGCGGAAAACATTCCCGCAGTAGCGAAGCCTTAACGGAAGGTCGGCGTCGGTTTTGTGGGTCGCGACCACGCGGGAAATCGCAGTGGTGTAGTCGGGACGCAAGGCGAGGATTTTCCCCGATTTATCAATAAATTTTATGACGTCCTCTTGTCTGATGGACAAATCGTCGGCGAAAACATTGAAATACTCAAACGTCGGAGTTTGAATTTCGTTGTAGCCGAACGAATTGAAGGCTTCGGCTATCAGTTCTTCAATTTTGTTTTTCAAGGCGCAGTCATTCTCCAGAATGTCGGCGACGCCGAGCGGAGAAAGCAGCTTCCAGTCCTTTTCCATCGGTGCAAAGCTCCTTATCAGAGATAAATCAGAATCGAAAAATCATTCGCTTAATTCGGAAGTGCAATGAGGACAGCGGGTGGCGTCGATATGTATTTCGCTGTGGCAGAAGGGGCAGACCTTCGTTGTCGGAGCCGGAGGCTCGGCGGGAGCTTCCCCGCGCGCGGCGGCGGCAATTGCGGCCGCTTTCGTTTCGGCAGCCTTTATTCCTTTGACAATAAGGAACAGGCAGAGCGCGGTCAGAAGGAAGGAAACAATTTCCCCGACGAGATTGCCGGCGTATGTAGGAAACGCCTCCGCCCAGTCGGAAATCGACATTCCGCCTGTGGCGACGGTTACGATGGGGGTGAGAATGTTTTCAACAACTCCCGACACCACCGCCGTGAACGCGCTGCCGATGATAACGCCTACCGCCATGTCGATGACGTTGCCCTTGAGCGCAAAATCTTTAAATTCCTTAAGTAAACCCATTTTTGACAAATCCTTTCATTATTAATATGCAATCAGGCAATTTTTGCCTCTAAACCCATTATAACCAATGCGGGAGAAAACTTCAACACTTTTTTTTAAAAATATTAATATTTTTTTTTAAAAAACTCTTGAAATTGATTTATTTTTGTGGTAATATCTATAGTAGCATGACTATGTTGTGCATGTTGTGGGCAATAGAGAAGCGAGTACGGTTCGCCGTCAGGTCGAAAAATGAGGATTCGGCGTCCGAATCGGCTCGCTGCATACGAGATTTCGCTCGGCATGAACAGAGAAAGCCGTCAAATTCGGCCGGAACTGTGCATAAGCCGTATTTCGGCAGAGATGAGGGTAGCCGATCGGGGAACCATCGTATTGGCTTCCCTATTGCCTGTGCATAGTCGTGTGAAAAATGTATGAAAAGTTAATTTTCATATAAAACTAAAAGGAAGGTGTATACTATGAAAAAACGTGCACTGAGCATAGTGCTTGCATTGGCGCTTTGCTTCACAATGTTCTCCGCCATGGGCTCCGCCGCCGCGCTGAACGTTGACAGAGCCAAGACGGCAATCGGCAATTTGCTCGACAATGTAGCTCAGGACGCTGACGCCCCCGAAGGTCAGGCTACAAGAATCAGTGTAATCAAGGATGTCGCCGGAAATGTTCCCGCGGTCAGCCTCAGTGATCAGGTCTGGTCTGCGCTCGCGGACGCAATCCTTAAGGATACGGCCGTGGACGATACTGCATCCGCAGCGGACGGAGAAGCTCCCCAGAAGTACATCTACTATATGTTGAGGTACATCCAGGAAAAGGTTGACACAGCCGACTATCCCGATGTTGCCGCGCTTGTAAAAGCGCTTGAAAGCGCTGACGCGGAATATTCCACGGCAGGCAAAGGCATAAACGAGTCCCTCAGCCTTTTCGATAGCTATCAGGACGCTCTTGCCGAGCTTGTTAAAGAAAGCGTAAGCGAAGCTGACGTCCTCAAAGAGCTCAACGATCTCGGCTTCATTGTATACAATGAAGAAATTGCCACCTCTCTTAAGGACGCCATTAAGAAAGAAATAGAAGCCAGCGGCAATAAGGCGGCAATCGCCGAGGGTCTTTACGACAAGGGCTATGTAAGCGAAGCTTATATAAGCAGCGAAAAGGTAGACGCGGTTTACGCCGCCGTTGAGACAAAGTGCGAAGCGCTCACCGCCGACCAAAAGGAAGAGCTTGCAAAGAAGCTTGAGGCTGACGGCTATATCACAATTGACGAAAACAACTACGACAGCGTAACCGCGGCCGATATAGTTGCGGCGGTAAAGGCGAACCTTACGCTTTCCGAAGCCGTTGCTTATCTTGCCGATTATGTTGACGTCAAGACAATAATCCTCGACACGGTAAGCGTTGACGACGTTGACATCGACGCTGTTGCCACGGCTATGGGCGGCTACAGCGAGCTTGCCGATTTCCTTAAGGCTTACGGCATAAACGCCGAAGAAGAGGTTGTTTCGAGCATTAACTTCAAAGACGGCGCAAATAAGGGCAACGTCGTTGCTTACGCGAAGGAAAAGGTTATGGAAGCGGCTCAGTATGTTTCCAACCTTGTATTCGCAACCTCCGGCGCGGAGTTTAACGAAGCATACGACAGCTTCCTTGGCGACGACATTGCCAAGAAGAATGCCGCGCTTGCCTTTGGCAAGGATTTGCTTTCTCAGATTACGGGCATGAGAACCGTTATACTGGACTATGCCGCAAACAACAAGACATGGTTCCACAATGAAATCATTAACGCTTATATTTCGTCCGCGTTCTCAGCAGACTCCGCGACAGCGGTTAATGCGCTGCACGAGGCTGCCGGCAAGCTTGTTGAAAAGGTTGCCAAAAACGAGGACGGAAACGCGGATGTACAGGCGCTCATCGACGCTCTTGCCGCTGACCTCGGAATTACGATGGACGAAGGCTATAAGGCGTTTAGCGATGCAATCAACGCGCTTGACAGCGAGAGCAAGTTCCAGGCTGTATGGTACGATCTCGCGCTCAGCCGCGTACTCAATGTTTACTCCGACAGCGCGCTTTCCGCTGAGGCTGACACGCTTGCCAACGAAGGAATCTTCACTCTCGGCATATACCGCGAGGGTCTTAAAACAAGATTCGGTATCGAGAACGCAATCCCCGTAACAGACAAGGTTCTTGTTACAACCGATACCGAGGGAGTAAGCGTTGAATATATTGACGGCGCTGCTTATTGGCAGATAAAATATGATGACAAAGCGGTTTCCGAGGGCGACACGGCTAATCTTCATGTTTACAGAGGCGCCGACGCTCTTAACGGAGACGAAGCTCTGCGTTACATCGGAACCTATTGCGTAAAGCTTGTTCCCGCAGGAGAAGAACCTCCCGTTGAAAACAGCCTTACAATCAACGATCTCAGCAACGCAACCTATGTTCCCGGCGATATAGTTTACATCGGCGGTAAGGTTGTAGGCTCCGACTTCGTAGCAATCGCCGTTACGAATCCTGCCGGCGAAGCGACCACGATCGAAAACGTTGCGGCCGCAACCTACAACGGCGAGGGTCAGGCTTATGAAATTCCGGAGGACGCCGCGGTCGGCAAGTATACAGTTGTTGCTTCCGACGAAAACGGCAACACAGCCGAGACATACTTCATTGTTGACACGGTTAAGAGAGAAGTTGTAATAACTGAGCCCGTTGAAGGCACGGTTGTTGCTCCCGGCGAGACAATCACAATCAAGGGTACGTCCGAGGGACTTCCGGCTCTTATTGTTTCCGTTAAGAATCCCGACGGAACACTCTACTTTGAGGCAACGGTAACTCCCGAGCAGTTTGTCGAGGGCATAGCTCTTACAATTGACGAGGCTGCCGTTAAGGGCGACAAGTACAGCATCATCGTCGGCAGCGACGTTGACGTGAACGGTCAGACAATAACCGTTGCGGATGAAACATATGTTGTTGTTGACATAGCTGAAGTTAGCGACGTTCTTACAATCGAGGAGGAAATCAATCCGAGCGAGCTTTCCGTATCCAGCGGTACCACATGGAAGACTCTTGTTAAGAAGCTTGCCACAACGGTAACTCTTACCAATGAGGACGGCACGGTTTCCACCGAGGCTGAAATCACATGGAACGAAGACTCGTATGCTTCCAACTTCAAGATTGACAACAAGGCAGTATCCACTCAGACCGTAGTAGGTACTTATGAGGTTCCCGAAGGCTACACAGCCGTAGATACCGGTAAAGATAACGCCATTGACGGTGTTGTTGAGACGAAAGTCAATAAGAAGACCGGCGGCGGCGGTGGCGGTAGTACCGGAACGAGTACGCACACCGGCGACACTACGGATACCTCTAAGGTAACGATGGATATCTTCAACATTAAGGATCACTATGCTTACATGATAGGCTATGAAGACGGCACTGTTCGTCCCGAAGCAAATGTAAGCCGTGAAGAAGTAACGACAATTCTTTTCCGCCTGCTTACAGAGGAAAGCGTAGAGAAGTACAACAAGAATTCTACCAACGCGTTCTCTGATATTGAAAGCGACAGATGGTCCATGGGCTTTATCGCGACGCTTGACAATATCGGCATCATCAAGGGCTATGAGGACGGCTCCTTCCGTCCCGGTCAGGCGATAACAAGAGCTGAGTTTGCAGCGCTTATATCCAGACTTGCTCAGGTTGATCCCGCTTCGACAACAGGCGAAGACAGCTACAGCGACATTTCCGATCACTGGGCTAAGAGCCACATTGAAATCGCGACGGCTGAAGGCTGGTTCGTCGGCGACGATACCGGCAAGTTCCGTCCGGACGACACAATCACCCGTGCGGAAGCCGCAACGGTTATCAACCGTATGCTTGAGCGCTCGAACGTTAATGAGGATTCCTTCAAGGGTCTTGACATCAACAAGTTCAGCGATCTCAGCGAGGATGCATGGTATTATGTTCAGATGGTTGAGGCCACGACAACTCATGACTTTGAGAAGTCTGTCGGCTATGAAACATGGACAAAAACCTCTTATGTAGACAGCGAGTATTTTGAAGAAGAGCCTGCTGAAGACGTTGAGGAATAATCCGAGCGGAATAATCCGAAGGGCATAAAACTAAAAAAGGGCGGCAGCTTAGGCTGCCGTCCTTTTTGCGTCAACAGCGATATTAGAAAAAAAGGGGTGCAAATTCGTAAATTTGCACCTCAGAATTTTTTAATTAATAGAAAATAGCCTCGGATTCATCGGGAATATCCTCGGTTACGGGAAGCTTCCCGAGACGGACATCGTATACCTCCGAATTTGTGCGAGTCATTTCCTCGGTAAATTCACTGTACGGGCGTCCGCAGACGTCAATAAGTCCGATTTGGTAATTTTCGCCGTCAAAACGACCGAGATACGGCTGGTCGTTGTAGTTGAAATAGTGCGCGCCGAGACAGTAAGGATGCGCCGCGCACCGATGCATATAGCGACGGTAGGCGCGCGCTCTGTCCCGCTGGCAGGCAACCGCCTGAATGCCCGTTGCGTCAAGGCCGCGGTCGGTTGCGCCGAAGTGAAATTCCCCAATCATAACGGGCATTTTCACCATCTTTACCATGCGCTCTATGCTGTCCCACGGATCGTGGCGGTAGCAGTTAAAGCTGAAAACGTCGAAATATTCACAGCCCGCCGCCAGCGCGGGGGAGCTGAGCCACGCATAGCGCATCCCGAGATTCAGATGGTTTGGATCAACTTCGCGCAGAGCCAAGGCGGGAACGCGGACAAATTCGCGGATTAACGCTTCCGAAAGCTCCGCCGTAAGCCTTCCGGAGGCTTCGTTCAGCTTAAGACCGCCTTTGCCGATTTCCCCGAAGGCGGCAAAATCGGTTTGCCATTCGGCGTTCAGAGCGGAAATTGTGCCGTAACGTTCGGCCAGAAGCTTAAGCAGCCTTGCGCGACTGTGGGTTTCTTCGCCTTCGAGCGTCATTTTTGCGAGGTTCAGATTGTCAACAAACGCCCAGTTAGGCTCGTTGCACATAAAGTAGCCGATCATGTACGGGTCGGTTCGCCTGTCGGCGAGCTGCCGCGCCCAAAGACGGCTGTCGGCGGCATAATCGGGAGAAAAAACATCGGGAAAATCACGGAATATATATTTTTCCGTTTTCGGAAAGCCGTGCAAAATGTGAACATACGGCAGCTCCGAAAAGCTGACGAAGCGTGGATCACTCCAGCAAGCGACGGTGTTTGCGCCCCATTCTCTAAGACGGCGGCGCGTCATTTTGCTCCATTCGCCGTACCAGTCTCCGCCAAAGGCGCGAACGAGATTTGCTTTTGTCCAGCTGTAAAATTCGCCGTTCCGTCCGCAGCGCCCTCCTTCGGAAAGCTCTCCGCAGAGTCGGCGGATTCCGTTTATGTTACATTCGCCGTCAACGCCCACGCAGTCGGCTCCGCAGCTGAAAAAGGAGCAGCCGTCGGGGTCGGCAAGCCAATAAACGCCGTTCTCGCGGTGAAGCGAAAAATATCCGCTCGGCTCGAACCGCTTTTTTGTACTTCCGCCAAACCGGTCGAAACCGTCTCTTGCGGGCGGAAGCTCCTTTGCGGCCTCCGCGCGGAGATAAGAAATCATCTCGTCGGCGGATTTTGTCTTGCCGGGCCATTCCCCGCGCCGCCGCTGACCAAGCTCGTCAACAAGGGGTTCTCCGTCAAGCGGAAAATCGGGGATTTCGTCGGTAACAAAAAGCGAGTGAAGCATAATTTTTGCCGGCACGGGACTTCTGTCTGTGCCGACGGAAAATTTTTTCAGTCTTTTCGGATCTACCGGACGCCCTTGAACCACGGTTTTCAGTTTTCCGGGCGTCCGCTCCAAGAAAAGCCTGTTCCCGCGCACAGCCGAAAGAGGAAGCGCAAGTCGGGTTTTCAGCTTCGGCAGCAATCCCATTTTTATGCTTTCCGCTTCCTTTTCGGTATCCTCGTCCCAGAATTTCCAAAGCACGCTCAAGCAGACGTCGCCGAGATTGGTGACGTCCATAACAATATAAAGACCGTCCTCGACCCTGCGTCCGAGGATTGTGCCGTTTTCCTCAAATTCTATATCTCCGCCCTCGGGCGGAAAGACGTATTCTCCAAGCATGGCTTAATAACCGTATGAATCGCCGAAAAATATAAACGGGGACGGTGCGGAATTCGGATTCGCAGGTTCGTCATAGGTTTTGTCAAAAAACATACCGATAAACGCAACGGTGGCAATTATCATTATAACTATGCAGACGGCCGTGAAGATAAGCCTTGCCTTTGCCCAGTTGCGGCTTGTCTCGTCGTATTTCCTGTCAAACGCCCATACAAAGAGCATAATTATGTAAATAATCGTGCCTACGCAGGGAATCAGCGTAATTAAATCGCGGCACAGCCAATTTACGACCGAAACGTGCTTCCCGTCCTCTTCATTGGCAGTCTGAAGCGGCGGGTTGACGGTTCGGTGCGGGGAATCGGCGGTCTGAGCCGTAATCGGCGGTTCTGGCCGGTTTTCGGCGGCGGTTTCATTAGCCGTATCGTCCGTCCACCGTGCCGAGGCGGTTTTCTCCGGCTCGGCGCTCGGAGACTCTGTTTTTGCGCCGCAGCTTGCGCAGAAAAGCGCACCCTCCTCGAGCTCTGCGCCGCATTTATTGCATATCAAAGCCATGAGGCTTCACTCCTTTCGCAAACGAAAATTTTACGGGATATTTCCTCTTTTGCGCCAAGCGCGCAGGCGGGAAACCTCCCCTTATGATTATACAACGGAATTTTGAGCTTGTCAATACGTTTGTAAATAATTTATTAATAAAATGCGGACAAATTGTAAATTCGGACGTCTATTGAAGCTTTTTTGCGTCTTTTTTCGCACAATACATATAAAAAGCAAGGTTGAGCAAAATGCCGAATATGCTTGCCGAGGGCGCGGCAAGACCTATTCCCATAAGTCCCGCGTTTTCGCGAATACTCATAAGATAAGACATCGGCAAGCGAACAAGGAAGGTTTGCATAAGACCCTGCAGCATAACGAAAAAGGTGCGTCCGTTACCGTTAAAATAGCCGATGAAGCTGAACAAAACGCTCGTAACGATGGCCTCAAGGCTGAAGCCCTTGAGATATTCCGCGGCGCGGGCTACGACGGCGGAATCGTTGGAAAATATTTTTGCGAGCAAATCTCCGCGCAGGAATACAAGCGCGGCCACTGCCGCTCCGACCGAGCAGCCTATTGCCATGCCGGTGAGCATGGCGCGTTTGGCGCGCGTCTTGTTTCCCGCTCCGACATTTTGCGCAACGACGGACGAAAGCGACTGCATGAGCGAACCGGGAATGAGCATGACAAAGTTTACGATTTTATTTGCCACGCCGTAGCCCGACGAGGCTTCCAGTCCGAGGCGGTTTATAAACGCGCAGAGCGCGAGAAACGAGAGCTGGGTCATGATTTCCTGAAAGGCTATCGGTGCGCCTACCTTGACGAAATTAACGGTTTCGCAGTTGAAACGTATATCCTTGAGCGTCATTTTGAACGGAAGCTCCTGCTTCCGAATGATTATAAGCGACAGCACCACACTGACCGCCTGCGCGAGAACCGTTGCAAGCGCAGCGCCGACAACATTGAGCTTGAATACCGCGACGAGAATCAAGTCGCCGACAATGTTCACCGCGCACGCAATTGCGACGAAAACCAGCGGAAGGCGTGAATTTCCGAGTCCGCGGAAAATGCTGCTGATGACGTTGTAGGCAATTATGAATATAATTCCGCCGCCGCATATCCTTACATATGCCGCTGTCAGCTCCAAGGCTTCCTCGGGAGCCTGCATAAGTCGGGAAAGAGGCTCGGCAAAAATAAGCATAACGGCGGCGATGACAAGCGAAGCCGCTAAAAAGAAGCAAACAGCCCCGCCGATAACGTGCCCTATGCGCTCCTCGCGCTTTTCGCCTATATAACGCCCTATGAGGACGGTTATGCCCATGGAAAGTCCGGTAATTGCGAAGGTCACGAGGTTCACTATGCTGCTGCCCGTAGATACGCCGGAAATCCCCGCCGTGGTGCCGAATTTGCCGACAACAAGTATGTCTACCGCGCCGTACATTGCCTGAAGCACCAGCGCGCCCAAAATCGGAAGCATAAATGTGATAATTTTTTTGAACAGACTTCCCTGAGTAAAATCAGCCTTGTTCTCTGTATCCGACATTTTAATCACTGTCCAATCCGTATAAACAAATTAAGTAGGAAAAAGGCACATTGGAAACCTCCAATGTGCCCGATGGTGCGAGAGACGGGACTTGAACCCGTATGGTCTCCCACACGCACCTTAAACGTGCGCGTATGCCAATTCCGCCACTCTCGCATCTCTTTCGGCGACTTCTACATTATAGCAGACCCATAAAGCTTTGTCAAGAGTTTTTTTTAAAATTTGCGAAAAATCTTGTACATATACCACGGCAAAATCAAATGCTTCGGTTTATTATCGGCAAAAGTATATACTCGGCGTCAAAATAAGGCAATTTTTTTTGTTGACATTTTATAATTTTGTGGTATAATGAGGAAAGTTGATGTGTTCGGAAATATGAAACAGGAGGTTTATATGGCAAAAAAAACAAAATTGAAGATAATTCCCCTCGGCGGACTTCAGGAGATTGGGAAAAACATGACCGTGTTCGAATACGGCAATGAGATTATTGTGCTGGACTGCGGCATGGCGTTCCCCGACGACGATATGTTCGGCGTGGACAGCGTCATACCCGATATGACCTATCTCATGAACAACCGCGAAAAGGTGAAAGCGTTGGTAGTGACCCACGGTCACGAGGATCACATCGGAAGCATTCCGTATTTTCTGAAAAATATAAATGTTCCGGTCTATGCCACGCGCCTGACAATCGGGCTTATTGAGCATAAGCTTAAGGAGCACGGTATTTTAAGTGTCGCAAAGCTCAACCGCGTGCAGGCGGGCGAGAGCGTTCAAGTGAGCAGGAATTTCAAGGTGGAATTTATCCGCGTCAACCACAGCATAAGCGACGCTGTCGGAATGGCGATAACAACTCCCGCGGGAACCGTTGTCCACACGGGCGACTTCAAGATTGACACAACGCCCATCATGGGCGGAATGATTGACCTTGCGCGTTTCGGCGAGCTTGGAAAAAACGGCGTTCTCGCTCTTATGAGCGACAGCACGAATGTGGAACGTCCGGGTTATACGATGAGCGAAAGAACCGTAGGAGAAAAATTTGAGGAAATTTTCAAAAATACGCGTCAGCGGATTTTTGTCGCTACCTTTGCGTCCAATGTTGACAGAGTACAGCAAATTATAGATGCGGCTGTTCATAACCGCCGCAAGGTTGCGGTGTCGGGACGCAGCATGGTAAATATAATCGAGGTAGCCTCGCTGCTGGGGTACCTTAAAATTCCCGAAAATACGCTTATTCCGATTGAAGATGTAAAAAAATATAATCCGCATCAGCTCGTCATAATCACGACGGGCAGTCAGGGGGAGCCGATGAGCGCGCTCACGCGTATGGCTTTTTCCGACCATAAGGTAATTGAAATCACGCACGGCGATCTTGTCATTATTTCGGCGTCGCCCATACCGGGCAACGAAAAAACGATTTCGAATGTCATCAACGAGCTTTACAAAAAGGGCGCCGACGTAATCAACCAATCGCTTGCGGACGTTCATGTTTCGGGTCACGCCTGCCGCGAGGAGCTTAAAATTATTCTCGGATTGGTGAAGCCGAAGTATTTCATTCCCGTTCACGGCGAGGAACGCCATCTCCGCCGTCACGCTGCGCTGGGAGAGAAAATGGGTATTGACAGGAAAAACATTTTCCGAATGGAAATCGGTCAGGTTCTGGAGATGGACGCGTCGGGCGCGAAAATTACGGGAACCGTTCCGAGCGGAGCCGTGCTTGTGGACGGCTACGGAGTGGGCGATGTCGGGAACATTGTTCTGCGCGACAGAAAACGCCTTGCCGAGGACGGCATAATTATGGTTGTCATGGGCATAAACAGCAAGACAAACGCCCTTGTTTCGGGGCCGGAAATAATTTCGCGCGGCTTTATCTATATGCGTGAAAATGAGGAAATAATGGACGAACTTCGCCGAGTTGCGCTTCTCAGCCTTCAGGAGGCCCTGCTTTCGCGCCAGCATGATTGGACGACGATAAAAAACGGCGTAAAAAACGCTCTCAGCAGCTGCATATACGAAGGCACGCACAGAAGCCCCATGATATTGCCGGTCATAATGGATGTAAAATAAAGGAACCGGATAAAACACAGAACCTTTGTCGCGGCTGCTTCGCCGGAGGCGGTTTTTATGGCGCGCGGCAAAAAATTTTCCGAAACGAAAACAGGCGCAAATCCGCGGATTTGCGCCTGTTTGTTTTATTACGGGGGGATTTATTTCCCGTGTCTTCGCACGAAATCGGAAATTCGTTCGAGGGCCGTATTTATGCTGTCTATGCTGTAGGCGTAGCTGCAGCGGATAAAGCCTTCCCCGCACGCTCCGAACGCGGTTCCGGGAACGACGGCGACCTTTTCCTCCTCGAGGAGCTTCATGGCAAATTCCTCGCTCGTAAAGCCGAGGGAACCGATATTGGGGAAAACATAGAACGCGCCGAGCGGCTCAAAGCACGAAAGTCCCATGTCGCGAAAGCCCTTTACCATAACTCTGCGGCGGCGGTTATATTCCTCGCGCATTTCCTCAACCTCTTCGTCGCAGCTCCGCAGAGCCTCAATCGCGGCGTACTGACTGGTTGTGGGAGCGCACATTATGGCGTATTGGTGAATCTTCAGCATTGCCTTTATCAGCGGCTCCGGCCCCATTGCGTAGCCGAGTCTCCAGCCCGTCATGGCGAACGCCTTGCTGAAGCCGTTTATGGTCACGGTGCGGTTGCGCATTCCGTCAATGGACGCGAACGGGGTGTGAGAACCCTTGTAGGTGAGCGCGCCGTAAATTTCGTCGGAAAGAACGACTATGTCCCTGTCGCGGATAACATCGGCTATTGCGGCGAGATGCTTTTTTTCCATAATAGCGCCCGTGGGGTTGTTCGGGAAAGGGAGAATCAGCAGCTTTGTGCGGTCGGTTATTTTTGCGCTCAACCCCTCGGGAGTAAGGCGGAAATCGTCCTTCTCCTCGGTAATAACGGGAACCGCTGTCCCGCCCGCCATTTCAACGCAGGGCTTATAGCAGACAAAGGACGGCTCGGGAACGATAACCTCATCGCCTTTTCCGATCATTGCGCGGACGCAAAGGTCAATCGCTTCGCTGCCGCCGACGGTTATAAGGGTTTCGTCGGGGGAATATTCAAGGGAGTAAACACGCTTGTAGTAGCGGCAAAGCTCCTTGCGAAGCTCAATAAGTCCCGCGTTCGAGGTATAGTGAGTATGACCCTTTTCGAGGGCGTAAATTCCCGCCTCGCGTATAACCCACGGCGTTACAAAATCCGGCTCGCCCACTCCGAGAGAAATCGCGTCCTTCATTTCGGCGGCTATGTCGAAAAATTTTCGTATTCCCGACGGAGGCATTGCCTTGATATGCGGTGAAATCATATCGGAAATGTCTGTCATAGGGTGATAACCTCCCTGTCGTCTATTTCTTCGCCCATGAAAATGACGTTTTCCTTTTTGTATGTTTTCAAAGTGAAGTGAGTATTGGTGGAAACAACGCCGTCCATTGGGGCAAGCTTCTCGGAGACGAACATTGCGACGTCCTTAAGACTTTTTCCCTCAACGCTGACAAGCAAATCGAACGAGCCGCTCATGAGCGTTACGGATCGAACCTGCGGGTATTTGTAAATTCTTTCTGCAACCTTGTCATAGCCGTCGCCGCGCTGCGGAGTTATCTTTATTGTAATTATGGCGTTTATGTTGTCCCTGTCGGTGCGCTCCCAGTTTATGAGAGTCTTGTATCCGAGAATAACCTTTTCTTCCTCAAGCTTTTTGATTTCTTCATTAATGACGTCCTCGGTCGTGCCGAGCATGGTCGCAAGCTCCGCCGCCGAGGTGCGGCTGTCACGCTCAAGGAGCTTCAAAATATCGTTTCTCATAAAAAATAGTCCTTTCAAAATAATCTTTGTTTACATTATAAACCAAAACGGCAAAAAAAGCTATACCTTTTTTTGATTTTATTAAAAAAATGTTTGCGTTTACGGGAATTTTGTTATATAATTAAATATAAGTACAGCTAAAACCTCAAGGACGAGGAAAAACGAAAAATACGGAGGTATTCGTTATGTGCGGTATTGTGGGTTATATAGGCGGAGAGCAGGCGGCTCCCATACTTTTGGACGGACTTTCCAAGCTGGAGTACAGAGGCTATGACTCGGCGGGGCTTGCGGTCTACGATAACGGGGAAATTCATGTCAGCCGCGCTGTGGGAAAGCTGGCGAACCTGATTGAAAAAACCGACGGAGGAAAAGCGCTGTCGGGAACTCTCGGAATAGGACACACGCGCTGGGCCACTCACGGGAAGCCCAATGAAACAAACGCCCATCCGCATTCGAGTGAAAATTTTTCCGTCGTTCACAACGGAATAGTTGAAAATGAAGCGATTTTGAGGAAAAAATACCTTTCCGGCGCGAGCTTCGCAAGCGAAACCGACACCGAGGTGCTGGTGAAGCTGCTGGAAAAATTTACATCCGACGGCGAAAGCACAGAGGTCGCGATAATGCACCTTATCGACATTGTCGAGGGCAGCTATGCCCTTGCGGTTATCGACCGCCGCGACCCCGAAAAAATGTATGCCGTGAAAAATAAATCTCCCCTGCTCATCGGCAAGGGCGAGGGCTTCAATATGATAGGCAGCGACGCTATGGCGATGATTTCCAGAACAAATATGTTTTACGAAATCCACGACAAGGAATTTGCCGTTGTGACGCGCTCAAGCGTGGAAATTTTCACAAGCTGGTCTCAAAGGGTGGAGCGCGAGCCGTATAAGGCGGAGCTGGACGTTTCCGATATTTCAAAGGGAACGTATCCGCACTACACGATAAAGGAAATTGAGGAGCAGCCCCTGGTTTTGCGCCGCATTATGCAGGCGTACATGGACGAAAACGGCGAGCTTTCCGTTCCAGAGGAGATTCTTGCCGATTTACGCGAATGTGACAAAATTTATATCGTTGCCTGCGGAACAAGCTATCACGCGGGAATCGTGGGAAAGTACTACTTTGAAAAAATTGCCGGCAAGCCCGCGGACGCGTATGTCGCGAGCGAGTTTGTTTACAATATGCCGCTTCTGACGAAAAAGCCGCTGTTTGTGTTTATTTCCCAGAGCGGGGAAACCGCCGACAGCCGTGCGGTGCTTGTGAAAATCAAGGAGCTTGGACATAAGGCTCTTACTATAACGAATGTGAAGGGCTCAACGCTTTCGCGGGAGGCCGACCATACACTTTTGCTCTATGCGGGACCCGAAATTGCCGTGGCGTCCACAAAGGCATATTCGGCTCAGATTGCGGTTCTGGCAATCCTTGCCGCCTCGCTTGACAACAAAATAGGAATCAATCTGAAATATGAGCTTGCTCTTGCGGCAAATACGATTGAAAGCCTTTGCGGGGACAAGGAGCTGTACAGCGCGCTTGCCGAGGAATACATAGTTCCGTCGCGCAACTGCTTCTATATAGGACGCGGAGTTGACTATTACGTCTGCATGGAGGCGGCGCTGAAGCTTAAGGAAATTTCATATATCCAGACCGAGGGCTTTGCCGCGGGAGAGCTTAAGCACGGAACAATTGCGCTTATTGAAAACAACACCCCCGTGATTGCGATTATAACTCAGGCAAACACGCAGCTTAATACGAGAAGCAATATCAAGGAGGTTATTTCACGGGGAGCGAAGGTTATTAAAATCGCCATGAAAAGCGTTTCGTCGCACGGCGACCAGATTGTCGTCGGCGATGTTCACGAAATGCTTACGCCTCTTGTTTCCGTCGTACCCGCCCAGTATCTCGCATACTATTCCGCGCTGCATCTGGGCTGCGATATAGACAAACCGAGGAATCTGGCAAAATCGGTTACGGTGGAGTAAAAAACAGCTAAATATAAATACGCGAAAGGAAGAATTTATATGGCAAAGGCAGCGCTTATTATGGGAAGCGACAGCGACTTTGACGCGCTTGTTCCCTGTATAAAAACTCTTAAAAAATTCGGCATCGAGGTTGACGCGAGGGTGATTTCCGCCCACCGCAGTCCGGAGCTTGCGCATGAATTTGCGGAAAATGCCGAGGCGAACGGATACAGTGTGCTTATCGCGGCGGCGGGGAAGGCGGCTCACCTTGCCGGAGTGCTTGCCGCTTTTACAACCTTGCCCGTTATCGGCATTCCGATAAAGTCCGGCTTTATGGACGGGCTTGACAGCTTGCTCAGCGTGGTTCAGATGCCATCGGGCATTCCTGTCGCCACGGTTGCCGTAAACGGCAGCGAAAACGCCGCCATACTCGCGGCGCAGATTATCGCTCCGACCGACCCTGACGTAAAGCGGAAGCTCAGGGAGCACAAGGAAAGCATGAAGGCGGCCATACTTGAAAAGGACAGCAGGATTGCGCAAAGGACGAAGGAGATTGAGTAGGTATGCGCGAAGCACAAAAGCCGCATGAGGAATGCGGAGTATTCGGAATTTACGATAAATCGCGCTCTCTTGACTGCGCGCAGCTCACATATTACGCGCTCTACGCTCTGCAGCATCGCGGGCAGGAGTCCTGCGGAATCGTGACCTGCGACGGGGAGGATTTCAACACCCAAAAGGGAGCGGGGCTTGTGCCGGAGGTGTTCGGCGACGGAATCCCTTCCTCGATGAAGGGACATATGGCTGTGGGCCATGTGAGCTTTGTGGCTCATAGGGACAGTCAAAAAATGAACACTCAGCCCATTGTTACGAAATATATCAAGGGCTTGCTTGCGGTTGCCGGAAACGGCGGACTTGAAAACCATAACAAGCTTGTAAACGAGCTTGAGCAGAACGGGGCGATTTTCCATTCCGACACAGACGCCGAAATAATTTCATACTTAATGGCATGGGAAAGAATTTCAAGCGGCAGCATTGAAAACGCGCTCGCAAAGGTTATGGAAAGGCTGAGCGGCGCATATTCGCTTGTAATTATGACGCCGCGCAAGCTTATTGCCGCGCGCGACCCCTACGGAATACGGCCGCTGTGCATGGGAAAAATCGGCGAGGCGGTGGTGTTTGCCAGCGAAACAGCCGCGCTTAAAGCCGTCGGAGCGGAATATGTCCGCGATGTGGAGCCGGGCGAAATCGTGATTTTGAGCGATAACGGACTGTCCTCAAAGCGCGGGCTTGCGGGGAAGCACCGTCCGCGGCCCTGTATTTTTGAATACATATATTTTGCCCGCCCCGACAGCGTAATTGACGGTCAGAGCGTATATGAGGTTCGCCGCAGGGCGGGAGCCGTTCTGGGCAGAGAAACGGGAGTCGCCGCCGACATTGTGGTCGGCGTTCCCGACAGCGGACTTTGCGCGGCTGTCGGTTATTCGGAGGCCTCCGGCATACCCTACGGCATAGGAATTGTAAAAAACCGCTACATCGGGCGCACCTTCATTCAGCCCGACACGGACGCGAGGCAAAAAAGCATCGAAATAAAGCTGACCGCGCTCGAAGCGGCGGTTAAGGGAAAACGCGTCGTGCTTGTTGACGACAGCATTATCCGCGGAACGACCAGCGCAAAGCTGATAGGGCTTCTCAAGGAGGCGGGAGCCGCCGAGGTGCATATGCGCGTATCCTCGCCTCCGTTCCTGTGGCCGTGCTTTTACGGCTCCGACATTCCCAACAAGCACGAGCTTGCCGCGAACAATCTTTCCTGCGAGGAGCTGCGCCGAAAGATAGGCGCGGATTCCCTCGGCTATTTGGACGTTGAAGACCTCGCGAAAATTGTGCCGGAGCTTTCCTCTTACTGCGACGCGTGCTTCAGCGGGAAATATCCGACTGATGAAAGGTAAACTGAAAGGACTGTTAAAAATGAGCGAAAGCTACAAAAATGCCGGAGTTGACGTTGAAGCCGGATATGAGGCCGTGCGTCTTATGAAAGCGGACGTGCGCAAAACCTACATCAAAGGAGTCATGGGCGACATAGGCGGCTTCGGCGGACTGTTTGCCATTGACAAAAACGAATACGACGAGCCTGTTCTTGTCAGCGGGACGGACGGCGTAGGCACGAAGCTGAAGGTTGCCTTCCTTGCGGACAAACACGATACCGTAGGGCAGGACTGCGTGGCAATGTGCGTGAACGACATCGTATGCAGCGGCGCGAAGCCCTTGTTTTTCCTTGATTATATTGCCTTAGGGAAAAATATCCCCCAAAAGGTCGCCGATATTGTCCGCGGCGTGACCGCCGGCTGCGTCAAGAGCGGCTGCGCCCTTATAGGCGGGGAAACCGCTGAAATGCCGGGCTTTTATCCCGAGGACGAATATGATTTGGCGGGCTTTGCCGTGGGCATTGCGGAGAAGAGAAACATAATTGACGGCAGCCGCCTTTGCGTAGGCGACGCTCTTGTCGGGATAGCGTCGAGCGGCGTACATTCCAACGGCTTTTCGCTTGTACGCAAGGTGTTCGATGTTACGGAGAAAAACGCCGAGAATCTGAAAAAATACAATGACGAGCTTGGCGCGAGCATACTCGACACGCTGCTCGCTCCGACGAAAATATATGTCAAGCCCGCGCTGAAGCTGATTGAGGAATGTGACGTCAGAGCAATTTCTCATATCACGGGCGGCGGCTTTTACGAAAATATTCCGCGTATGCTCGCGGACGGCACAAGGGCGGTCATCAGAAAGGACAGCTTTGAGATTCCGCCGATATTTAAGCTGATTCGGAAAACCGGCGATATTCCCGAGAGCGATATGTTCAACACCTTCAATATGGGCATAGGCATGATTGCCGCCGTTCCCGCCGAGCAAGCCGAAAGGGCTGTCCGGACGCTGGAAGCCGCCGGAGAAAGGGCGTATGTAATAGGTACGGTTGAAGCCGGAAATAAGGAAGTTGAGCTTGTGTAGCGCCATAGGCGGTGAAAACGGAATTTAAACCTTGGCGGCGGGAGGAATAAACATGAAAAACATTGCGGTGCTTGTCAGCGGAGGAGGAACGAATCTTCAGGCGCTGATAGACGCTCAGAACGTCGGAATCATAAAAAGCGGCAAAATTGCGGCGGTAGTATCCGACAAAGAGGGGGCTTACGCTCTTGAACGGGCAAAAAACGCGGGAATAGAGACTGCCGTTATCAGCAAAAAGGTGTACGGCGATAACTTTAACGCCGCTCTTACCGCGTTCATGAAGGAACGCAATATCGACCTTGTCGTTCTTGCGGGCTTCCTTGCGATTTTGGGCGGAGATTTTTTGGAGGAATACAGAAATCGGATTATAAATATTCACCCGTCGCTGATTCCGTCCTTCTGCGGCGACGGCTTTTACGGGCTTCGCGTACATCGGGCGGCGTTGGATTACGGCGTTAAGGTTACAGGCGCGACGGTGCATTTTGTCAACGAGGTTGTTGACGGAGGGAAAATTATAATGCAAAAGGCCGTAGAGGTTCACGACGGCGACACTCCCGAGCTGCTGCAAAGGAGGGTTATGGAGGAAGCCGAATGGATAATACTTCCCAAGGCGGTGGAAAAGGTGTGCGCGGAGATGTAAGCCGTATTTTGCGCGGGGAGAGCGGGGAAATTGTTTAAGGATAAAGGAAGATACATTTATCCTGTCGATTTGCCGGAAAAAATAAAAAAATGGAG
>CAZICW010000008.1:0-45101 GCA_964537995.1 uncultured Oscillospiraceae bacterium | reverse complement strand
ACCAAATTTTTCAGCGAATTACAATAGCAAATTTAAAAATTTTTATTCGATATTTTCGCCTGTTTGTTTTTAAATACCGATTTCAGCGCACAAGAGAATACCTCTCGCCGTATTCCTTTTTGATTATTCCGTTCAGCTCCATCATAACGAGCGCCGGTGTAAGCAGGGTTTCGGGCAGTCCCGTCGCGTCCGCAAGCTCGGCGGCGCTTGTTTTTCCGGCAAGGATCGCATCTATAATTATTTTTTCATTTTCACTTGAATTATTGTCGAGCTTTTCTGTCTTGGGAGAGATTTGCTCCTTTTTCTTTCGCGGCGGCGTTCCCTTTGCTTTGTCTTTTCCGAGGAAAAGAGGAGTGAATTTTTGCTTTTTCGGCGCGGACTTCCGTTCGGAAAAAGAGAGCAGCACCTTCAGCTCCGCCGCGACCTGCATTCCGCTTACCGCAAGCGACGCCCCCGTTTTTATGAGGTGATTTGTTCCGGCGCTTTCCTTCGAGGTTATATTGCCCGGCACCGCAAAAAGCGGCTTGCGCAGCTCAAGCGCGAAATTTGCCGTTATAAGCGAGCCGCTTTTCAGCCCCGCCTCCGTTACG
Organism: uncultured Oscillospiraceae bacterium; assembly: GCA_964537995.1. Lineage (GTDB taxonomy): Bacteria > Bacillota > Clostridia > UMGS1883 > UMGS1883 > JAFLUQ01. Next base: position 44,511 of record CAZICW010000008.1, on the reverse strand, counting down.
ACGCAGCAATCCGACAGTGCCGCAATTAATCTGTTGCGGCGCGGAAAATGTGCGGATATAGGGGCTGTACCGAAGGGGTACTCGCTGATCGTCACTCCTCCCGAAGCTATTATTTTTTCAAACAGCTTTTTGTTTTCGGCAGGATAGGCAACGTCAATTCCGCAGCCGAATACGGCGATGGTCTTTCCGCCGTATTTCACAGCCGTTTCCGCAGCGGCTGTGTCTATTCCCCGCGCGCCGCCGGAAATGACGGTTATGCCCGCTTCGCAAAAATCCCGACAGAAATCCATGGTTACCGAAATTCCGTATGCCGACGCGCTGCGGCTGCCTACAACCGCCGCCGTAACACCGTCGGAAAGCAAAGATATGTCGCCGCGCGCATAAAGAACCGGCGGCGGCGAGCTTAACGCCATGAGCCGCTTGGGATAGCACTCGTCCTTGTAGCAGATGACTCGCACGCCGTCAATCGGAGGATTTTCCAGCATACAAAGCAAATTTTGAGCTTCCGGCGTACAAAAGCGCAAATCCGTGTCCGGAATGTTTCTGTACTCCGCCGCAAGCTTATCGAGAGCATATTTCCCCTGAACATTCTCAAGCTCAGAGAGCAAAATCCATTTAATCGTATCATCCATCCGTAAAATCCTCCGTACCTGTCATTTCCGTTTCGAGCGTTTTATGCTCTGAACGCGAATTGTTCGGCGCTTCTTTAATATTAACATTATTTATGGAAATTGTCCATAGATTTTTTGCAAAAAGCGTGCAAAAATTATTAAATTTGTTACGAAGTGTTGACTTATGGGCAAAATAATGGTATAATTATAGAATCAACAGTTATGTAAATTTTTAAGAGGGTGAACCTATGATAAAAAGCATGACAGGCTACGGCAGCGGAAGCAGCAACATTGGCGGCAAGGAATTTACCGTTGAAATCCGTGCGGTTAATCATCGTTACAGCGACTTCTGCGTTAAATGCCCGCGCATTTACACCTTTGCCGAAGAATTTGTGCGCAAAAAAGCGGCCGAAGCAATCAGCAGAGGCAAAGTCGATATTTTCATATCCGTCGAAAATAAGGAGGCTCCGAGCGGCGTCGTCAGAGTCGATCTTGAACTTGCGCGAGGATATTGCGAAGGGCTTCGCAAGCTCGGCGAGCTGAATCTCGATTCTTCGCTGCGCGCCGCCGACTTTCTCCGCATACCGGATGTTTTCACGGTAGATAAGCTTGAGGATGATGACGAGGCTCTGCTTGCGGCAATTCTCGAAGCTCTTGAAAAGGGCTTGGCAGGCTTGGACAAAATGCGGCGCGACGAGGGTTTGCGCCTTTACGACGATATGAATAAAAGACTTGACTGCGTCGAAGAGCTTACCCTGAAAATCGAGGAGCGCGCTCCGCAGATTGTCAAGGAATACCGTGAAAAAATCGAAGTAAGGATAAGAGAGCTTATGGCGGAAATTCCCTGTGACGAAAGCCGCCTTCTGACGGAAGTGGCAATTTTTTCCGACAAGGTAAACGTCAACGAGGAAATCGTTCGCATGAAAAGCCATATTCAGCAAATGCGCTCAATGCTTAAAAGCAGTGAGCCGGTCGGTCGCAAGCTGGATTTCCTTATTCAGGAAATGAACCGCGAAATTAATACAGTCGGCAGCAAGTCCGGCGATTTGGAAACCGCAAGACTTGTGATTGACGCAAAAGCCGAAATCGAAAAGCTGCGCGAACAATGCCAGAATATAGAATAGGGGGCGCAGAATGAGACTTATAAACATTGGATACGGAAATATGATTTCCGATTTGAGGCTTGTTTCCGTCGTTGCTCCCGATAGCGCGCCGATAAAGCGGCTTATTCAGGAGAGCCGAGAAAAGGGTCTGCTTATTGATGCCACATACGGCCGCAAAACGCGAAGCGTAATCGTTATGGACAGCAATCACGTTATTCTTTCGGCGATTCAGCCGGAAACCATCGCGTCAAGGCACGAAGCCAAAATGGTTGTTGTGGAGGAGGAAGAACAGTGAGTAGCGGTAATCTATTCGTTATTTCCGGTCCAAGCGGAGCCGGAAAGGGGACTATATGCAAGGCTTTTACCGAAAAGCACCCCGAAGCTTATCTTTCAATTTCCGCCACGACACGCAAGCCGCGTGAAAACGAAGTCCACGGCGTGAACTATTATTTTATGAGCGAGGAAGGCTTTCGTTCGGAAATTGCGCGCGGAGGTTTTCTTGAGTATGCCGTGTACTGCGGTAATTATTACGGCACGCCGAGGGTCAAGGTGCTTGAGCAGCTTGAGGCGGGGCGCGACGTTATTCTTGAAATTGAAAGCAGCGGCGCTATGCAGGTGCGGTCGCACTGCCCCGAAGGAGTTTTCATTTTTGTTTGTCCGCCCTCATTTGAAATATTAAAGGAAAGGCTCATGAAGCGCGGCACCGAATCCTCCGAGGTTATAGAAGCGCGGCTGAAAAAGGCGGAGCAGGAATTTGCCGTTGCCGGAAAATACAACTATATGCTTCTCAACGACAGCGTAGAGCAAGCGGTCGGAAGGCTTGAAGCCATAATTGCCGCCGAAAAATGCTATATGCCGCGAAACATGGATTTTATAAATAATTTTATCAAGAAGGAGATATAAATATGCTTTATCCCGAAATTTCAACACTGATGAAAGAATTTGATTCAAGATACTCGCTTGTCATAGCTACAAGCAAACGCGCCCGTCAGCTTGCCTCGACAGGCAACTGCGACAAAGCCGTGAATATGGCAATAAAGGAAATCGCCGAGGGCTATGTCCATCCGATTATGCCCGCCGAGGCGGTTAAGGCTGCCGAGGACGCAATAAAAATAAAGGAATAAATAAGGAACGGGGTCGGAACTTTGCTTAAGGGAAAGAATATCGTTTTGTGCATAACGGGCGGAATTGCCGCCTATAAAGCTGTCGCTGCGGCGAGCGGTTTTGTTAAAAACGGCGCGCGCGTCGATGTTATAATGACAAAGCACGCTCAGGAGTTTATAACTCCTCTTTCGTTGCGCTCCATAACAAAAACCCCCGTTGTGACGGATATGTTCACCGAACCGTCCTCCCTTGATATCGCGCATATTTCCTTGGCGCAAAAAGCGGACGCCATTGTAATCGCTCCGGCGACAGCAAATATAATCGGGAAAATTGCCTGCGGCATTGCCGACGACATGGTTTCCACCACGGTCATGGCGGCAAAGGCTCCGGTTATAATTGCTCCGGCGATGAATACAAATATGTACGAAAACCCTATTGTTCAGGAGAATATTCAAAAGCTCAAGACCATGGGATATATTTTCATGGAGCCGGACACAGGGCTTCTTGCCTGCGGAACCGAGGGTAAGGGCAGACTTCCGGAGCCGGAAAAAATCGTGGAAAGAGTAATTCTTGAAATTGCGCGTCCCAAAGACTTAAAGGGACTTAGAGTTCTCGTGACGGCAGGCCCGACGCGCGAGGCGATAGACCCCGTGCGTTACATTTCAAACGGCTCAAGCGGAAAAATGGGCTATGCCGTTGCCGAAGCCGCCGTTCTGCGCGGCGCGCAGGTTACTCTTGTGAGCGGGCCAACGTCCCTTAAGGCGCCGATGGGCGTAAATATTGTAAACGTGCTTTCCGCCGAAGAAATGTATGACGCGGTTCTTGACCGCAGCGCGGATTGCGACATAATTGTCAAGGCCGCCGCCGTTGGAGATTTTCGCCCCGAAAGCGTTTCCGAGGATAAAATCAAAAAGGAGAGCGGCTTCGGCGAAATAAGGCTTGTGAAAAACAGGGATATTTTGGCAGAGCTGGGAAAAATAAAGCCCGATAATCAGACGCTTGTCGGCTTCTGCATGGAAACACGCGGGCTTATCGAAAGCGCGCGGCGCAAGCTGAATGCCAAAAATCTCGATATGATAGCCGCCAACAATTTAAAAACCGAAGGCGCTGGCTTCGGAACCGATACGAACGAGGTTACGCTTTTGTTTGCGGACGGGCGTGAAAATGAAGCTCTGAGCGGCACAAAGCTTGAAATCGCCGACAGAATACTTTCCGAAGCAAAGGCGCTGAGAGATAAAAAACTATGATTGTTCAGGTTTTCATCAACAGCCCTTCGCCGGCCTTGGACAGAGAATTTCACTACAGCGTGCCGGAAAAATATGCCGATAAGGTTCAAATCGGAATTCGGGTTAAGGTTCCCTTCGGAGCCGCCGACCGTCAAATGGTCGCTTATGTTACGGATATGCTCGAAAAAACCGACTATCCTCATCTCAAGGATATAATCCGGCCGATTGACAGCGAGCCTGTTTTGAGCCGCGACGCAATCGAGCTGAGCAGATATATCAGCCGCCATTGCTTTTGTCCCTTTGTCACTGCCGCGAAGCTTTTTCTTCCGCCCGGGCTTGAAATGAAATTTCTGGAATGTGTCCGTCTTACGGAGAAAGCCGATACATACGACGGCAAAGCCTTTATATCCAAGAGCTCAAGGCGCGTTCGGCTTGCGGAGCTTATACGCTCCGCGGGAGGGGCGGTCGAAACGGAGCAAATCAAAGCAGAAATGGGAAAGGGCGCGGGAAATGTCATCTCGTCGATGGTGAAGAACGGAATACTCGAAAAAACCGTTAAGGAAAAACGTCGCGCAGGCGAGAAATTTATCCGCGTCGCGTATTATTGCGGCGAGGAGGAGCCTTACGAACTGAGCCGCAAGCTCGGCATAAAAGCGCCGTCTCAGGCGGCGGTCATTGATCTTCTTGCCGAAGGCGGAGAATACACGGTCGCCGACATTGAAAGCTCTGTCGGAGCCGGACGCTCCGCGGTTGAAGCGTTGGTCGATAAGGGTCTTGTGGCATATAAAAGCATCGAGCTGCTGCGTAATCCCTTCGGAACCGACGGCGGAGGAGCTTCTCAAAAGCCGTTGACCGATGAGCAGAGAGCCGCGGCCGATAAAATTATGAATGAAGAAGGCGAGGTTTTTGTGCTTCGCGGAGTTACGGGAAGCGGAAAAACCGAAGTATATATGGAGCTTGCCGCCGAATATATTTCACGCGGAAAGCAAATCATAATTCTTGTCCCCGAAATCGCGCTTACCTCTCAAATAACCGACCGCTTTTACCGCCGTTTCGGTTCTGCCGTGGCGGTTATGCACAGCGCGCTTTCCATGGGAGAGCGGTTGGACGAATGGCGCAGGATAAAACGCGGCGACGCAAAAATCATCGTCGGTGCGAGAAGCGCGATATTTGCTCCATGCGAAAGGCTTGGTCTTATCATAATCGACGAAGAGCATGAAGCCTCATATAAATCCGAAACGACTCCGCGTTATCACGCGAAAAATATAGCTCTCATGCGCGCGCGGCTCTGCGGCTGCAAGGTTGTGCTTTCGTCGGCGACTCCGTCCGTGGAAACCTATTATATGGCGAAGCAAGGCATATATAGGCTTGCGGAAATAAAGGAGCGCTACAACAAAAAGCCTCTGCCCGAGGTGGAAATAGTGGATATGCGAAAAGAGCTTAAGGAGGGTAATAAAACGGTTCTGAGCCGCCGTCTTGCCTGCGAGCTGAGCGAAAACCTGAAAAACGGCGAGCAGAGCATACTTCTGCTCAACCGGCGTGGCTATTCAACCTTTGTTTCATGCCGAAGCTGCGGATACGTTTTTACCTGTCCTCACTGCAGTGTTTCCATGACATACCATCTGCGGGGGAATTCGCTGGTTTGCCATCTATGCGGCTATACCGCTCCTCTGCCGACCGTATGCCCGTCCTGCGGAAGCACAAAATTAAAGGATTTCGGACGCGGAACTCAAAAAGCCGAGGCGCAGCTTAACGACATCTTTCCCGACGCGCGAATTATACGAATGGATGTTGACACCACCGCGGGAAAGCACGGCCATGAAAAAATAATAGAAAGCTTCGCGAGAGACGGGGCGGGTATTTTAATCGGAACGCAGATGGTGGCAAAGGGTCTTGACTTTTCGGGTGTTACGCTTGTGGGCGTGCTTGCGGCGGATTCCTCGCTCAACATGAATGATTTTCGCGCCGCGGAGCGTACCTTTAATCTTATTGCTCAGGTCTGCGGAAGAGCCGGCAGAGGGGAAAAAGCGGGCCGCGCAATTGTGCAGACCTATTCCCCCGACAATTCAACTCTGCGCCTTGCGGCGAAGCAGGATTACGAAGGCTTTTACAATGAAGAAATAGAATATCGCAGGACGTTCTGCTATCCCCCATTTTGTCGGCTGGTTAACATTGTCTTTACTTCGTCCGTCAGAGACGAAGCCGCCAACGCCGCCGAAAAAGCCTTTGACGAGCTGAAACGCTCCGTTGAGGGGCGCGGTCTGAAGGCTGCCGTATACGGCGGCGGAGAAGCTCCCATCGCGAAAATTCAGAACCGTTACCGTTTTCGCGTGTGGCTGAAATGCGCCTCGATCAAAGAGGTATTTCCGCTTTTGGAACGGATTGCGAAAAAAAACAACGAAAGAGACGGGACAGACGTGTCTGTCGCCATTGATATAAATCCGAACAACATGAACTGACATTAAAGCGAAAGGACTGATTGAACTTGGCATACAGAAAAATCAGAGAAATAGGCGACCCGTGTCTTAAAAAGAAATGCCGTGAGGTTACGGAGTTTGACGCTCGCCTGCATACATTGCTCGACGACATGAAGGAAACTCTGCTTCGTGCCGACGGTGTGGGGCTGGCGGCTCCTCAGGTGGGGATTTTAAAAAGAGCTGTCGTCATGAGACTGGAAGAAGGCAAAATGCTGGAGCTTGTGAACCCCGTAATAATCAAAACCGAAGGCTCGTATGTAGATACGGAAGCCTGCCTGAGCGTACCCGGCAAAGCCGCCGAGGTGGAACGTCCGACCAAGACCACGGTAATTGCCTACAATCGCGACGGGCAAAGGTTTGAATATACGGGCGAAGAGCTTTATTCCCGCTGTTTGTGTCATGAGTGCGACCATCTTGAAGGCGTACTTTATGTTGAAAAAGCAATCCGCTTTGTCGATGTGGACAAATAGCCGCGAACGGAGGTCAGGCAATGAAAATTCTTTTTATGGGGACGCCGGATTTTGCAAAGGAAAGCCTTAAAGCTCTCGTTGAAGACGGAAAAAACGAAATTGTCGGCGTTATATCTCAGCCCGACAGACCGCAGGGACGGCATATGGAGCTTATTCCCACACCCGTCAAGGCCTACGCTCTTTCGCAGGGACTTAGGGTCTATCAGCCGCAAGCTCTCAAAAACGGAGAAATTCTTCCGCTGTTAAACGAGCTTGAGCCGGAGCTTATAGCGGTTGTCGCCTACGGGAAAATTCTCCCCGAATATGTGCTGAACTTTCCGAAATACCGCTGTATAAACATTCACGCATCGCTTCTCCCCCGCTTCCGCGGAGCGGCTCCGATTCAGCGTGCGGTAATGGCGGGAGACAAGGTCAGCGGCGTCACCGCGATGTATCTTGAAAAGGGTCTTGATGAAGGCGATATAATTATGCGGGCGGAGGTTCCTATCGGAGAAAGCATGACGGCCGGAGAGCTTTTCGACGTGCTTGCTCCATTGGGCGGGAAAATTCTGATTAAAACCGTTGAGCGCTTATCGCGCGGGGATTTATCCGCCGAAAAGCAGGACGACAGCAAAGCCGTGTACGCTCATTTGCTCACAAAATCCGAAGGTGAAATTGACTGGAGCTTATCCTCCGAGGAAATATACAACCGTGTGCGCGGTCTTAATCCGTGGCCGATGGCGTTCACATATTTCGGCGGGAAGCGACTTGTTATAGATTTTGTAAAGCCCGCTCACGGCGAAGGACGCGCGGGAGAGGTGCTTTCAGCCGACACGGACGGTCTTAGAATCGCCTGCGGCAGCGGCGCGGTACTGATAGAGAACGTAAAGCCCGAGGGCAAGAAAAAAATGTCGGCGGCGGAATATATCAACGGACACAAAATTGAAAAAGGAGCTTTGCTCGGAAGGGAATGATTTAATGTATTTATTTTTGGTTATAATCGCTTCCGTATTTTCAATATGGGCGGGCGTAAGAGTTAATTCAATCTACAGCAGCTATTCCAAGATTCCCACAAAAAGAAATATAACGGCGTCGCAGGCGGCGCGCATGATTCTGGATCAAAACGGGCTGTCAAATGTCCGCATTGAGCCCATAAGCGGAAGTCTGACCGATCACTACGATCCGCGCGACAATGTTATCCGACTTTCGGATACGGTGCGCGACTCCGCGTCGGTCGCCGCTGTCGGAGTAGCTGCCCACGAGGCGGGACACGCCGTACAGCACGCGGTCGGCTATGTGCCGATAAAGGTGCGCAACGCCATTGTGCCGGTTGCCAATATCGGCTGCCGCTTCGGGCCATATTTAATTATCTTGGGCTTTATGCTGTATTATTCGTCATATCTCAGTTCTCTTCTTATGGACGTCGGAATTGTGTTCTTTGCCGCAAGCGTGCTTTTCCAGCTTGTGACGCTTCCCGTCGAGTTTGACGCTTCGGGACGGGCAATACGGATCCTTGAAAGCAACGGCTGTCTGTATCCCGACGAGGTTCCGGCGGTTAAAAAGGTTCTCGGCAGCGCGGCTCTGACATATGTTGCGGCGGCGGCGGTGTCGGTGGCGAACCTGCTTAGATTCATCGCCCTCGCCAACAACCGGCGCGGCAGAAGATGACGGCGCTTTCAAAACCGCGCGAGGTCGCGCTTAGGGTGCTTGCCGAGGTTGAGAAAAACGGCGCATATTTGAATATAGCGCTTGAAAAAGAGCTTTGTTCGGCAGGCATGGAAGCGCGCGACAATGCGCTATGCAGCCGTTTATGTCTCGGAGTTATGCGTAACCGCGGCTTCATTGATAATATAATAAAAGGTCTTTCCGCAGTAAAGCTGAAAAAGCTTTCCGTATGGATAATAAACATTCTGCGCATCGGAATATATTCGATAAAATTTACCGACAAAATTCCCGTCGGCGCAACGGTGAACGAGTGTGTACGGCTGGCGCGCCGTTACGGTCACGCTTCGTCGGCGGGCTATGTCAACGCGGTTTTGCGGCGCGTTGCCGACTGCGGAGATTTTTTGGACGGACTTGAAGGGACAAAGCTGCTTTCGGTTAAATATTCCGTTCCTCTGTGGCTGGCGGAGCAATGGAAACGTGAGCAGCCCGACTGCGAAGCTTTACTCGCCGCAATGAATGAAGAACCGCTGACCATATGCCGCAGGAATTGCGAAAATGCTCCCTCCGGCTTTAAGCCGCTGCCGATAACTCCGTATGCTCTCGCATATGTCGAAAAGGGCAGCGTCACAGCTTGCGAAGCCTATAAAAACGGGCTTGTCGCCGTTCAAGACTGCGCGTCGCAGCTTTGCGTGCTTGCGCTTGACATAAAAAAAGGAGTAAAGCTTCTTGACCTCTGTGCCGCACCCGGCGGAAAAGCCGCCTTTGCCGCTTACCTTGGCGCCGAGGTAACCGCCTGCGACATCTATGAACACAAGCTGCGTCTTATTGACAGCGGTGCCGCACGCCTTGGAGTGAATATAAATTCAATGCTGAACGACGCGAGCGTTTTCAGGCAGGAATTTGAAGGAAAATTTGACCGCGTGCTTGCGGATGTTCCATGCTCGGGACTCGGCATTATTCGCAGAAAGCCCGACATAAAATGGCGAAAAACGGAAGCTGACGGCAGCGCGCTTGCGCAGCTTCAGCAGGCTGCTTTGGAAAACGCGGCAAAATATGTAAAGCTCGGCGGCAGGTTAATCTACTCTACCTGTACGATAAGCAGAGCGGAAAACGAAGACATGGCAAAGTGGTTTTTAGCAAAGCATGAGGGCTTTGCTCCCGCTCCGCTCGGAATATCCGTCGCCGAAAAAGAATCCCTCGTTCAGCTTCGCCCCGATATTCACGGGACGGACGGATTTTTCATCGCGGCGTTCGAGCGAATAAAATAACGGTGAATGGAGTAAAGGCATGACTTTGAATTTAGGTGATTTATCTCTCGACGAGCTTACCGCGTATCTTCAGAATATGGGCGAAAGCGCCTTCCGAGGGAAGCAGCTTTTCAAATGGATTGCGGGCGGAGCGGAAAGCCTTTCGGACTGTACGAATTTAAGCAAAGGTCTGCGAGCAAGACTGGCGGAGGAAGCGGAAATATATCTTCCGAAAATTCGCCGCCGTTTAAAATCCATGCTTGACGATACGGTAAAGTATCTTTTTGAAATGAGCGACGGAAGCCTTGTTGAAACCGTTGTAATGAGCTATCATCACGGCTATTCCGTATGCGTTTCCTCTCAGGTCGGCTGCCGCATGGGCTGCACCTTCTGTGCCTCCGCCCTCAACGGACTGGAACGTAATCTCGCTCCGCATGAAATTCAGGGGCAAATAATCGCCGCTCAAAAGGATATGAATATAAGAATAAGCAATATTGTGATAATGGGTACGGGCGAGCCGTTGGATAATTATGAAAATGTAATTAAATTCATGAAAAACGTAAACAATCCCGAGGGTCTTAACATCGGCTTCCGCCATATAACGCTTTCCACCTGCGGTCTTGCGGATAAGATTATTCGTCTTGCCGGAGAAGGGCTGCCGATAAATCTTGCGGTTTCCCTCCATGCTCCCAACGACGCGCTGCGCCGCGAGCTTATGCCCGTTGCAAAGCGCTTCACCATAGCGGAAATACTTTCGGCCTGCGATGTGTACTTTGAAAGAACCGGACGGCGAGTATCGTTTGAATATGCCCTTGCGGAAAATAAAAACAGCAGTCTCGGCTGCGCGCGAGAGCTTGCGTCCTTGCTGAAGGGGCGCGGCTGCCATGTAAATCTCATTCCCGTAAATCCCGTAAAGGAAAGCTCCTATACGCGCGGCAGCAAAAAAAGCATTGCGGAATTTATGGACTGCCTTAACAAAAACGGAATAAACGCCACTCTCCGAAGAGAGCTTGGCAGCGATATAAACGCTTCCTGCGGGCAGCTAAGAAATTCAGAGGCTATATGAAAAGAGGGGTGACTATGGAACATTTTGAATTGTCTGACATAGGCAAGGTACGCGAAATTAATCAGGATGCCTGCAAGGCTGATTTAAGCGGGAAATATCCGCTGTTCGTGCTGTGCGACGGAATGGGCGGGCATCTTGCCGGCGAGGTCGCCAGTGCCGAAGCGGTCAGGGATATTTCCGAAAATGTAAAGGAGCTTATGGCGGAGGACGACGGTGATTTGTTTGTCAAAATTCTTTCCGCGATGAATCACGCCAACAGCCGCGTTTACTCCATGTCACTCTCATCCTCCGCTTACAGCGGGATGGGAACTACCTGCGACGTATGCGTTGTCATGGACAACAACGCGTACATAGCCCATATCGGCGACAGCCGCGTGTACATATATTCCCGCGGCAAGCTGTTCCAAATAACGAAGGATCATTCGCTTGTGGAAGAAATGGTTGACCGCGGTGAGCTTACTCGCGAACAAGCGGCCGTATCCGGAAACAAGAATTATATAACCCGCGCTCTCGGAACTCAGGAGTTTGTCCATATTGACACCTATCTTGCGGCCTTCCGTCAGAGCGACATTATGCTGATGTGCAGCGACGGGCTTACAAATATGGTGTCGGAAATTGACATTGCCTATGTTCTCAGTTCCTCAATGGCGCTTGAAAAGAAAGCCGAAAGGCTTATAGAGCTTGCCAACGATAACGGCGGAGCTGACAATGTTACCGTCGTGCTTATTAAAAGGTAGGTGATGAAAGTGATAGGTAAATTGCTCGGAAACAGATACGAAATACTTGAAAAAATCGGCAGCGGCGGCATGGCAAACGTTTACAAGGCGCAGGACCGTATGCTTAACCGATATGTAGCGGTGAAGGTTCTCCACAGTGAATTTAAGGAGGATGAGGAATTTATCCGCCGCTTCAGCATCGAATCTCAGGCGGCGGCAAGTCTCTCTCATCAAAACATCGTCCAAATATACGATGTCGGCGAAGAAGACGGCGTTCAATATATTGTTATGGAATATTTGAACGGTCAGACCCTGAAGGACTACATCAAAAGCAAGGACGGCGGTCTTTACCAAAAGGAAGCAATCGACTATTCAATGCAGATATGCCGCGCTCTTGAGCACGCCCACCAAAAGCATATAATCCACCGCGACATAAAGCCGCAAAACATCATGATTACCACCGAGGGAATTTTGAAGGTAACGGATTTCGGCATAGCGCGGGCGGCAAACAACAACACAACAAAAATGACCAGTACGGCAATCGGAAGCGCGCACTATCTGTCGCCGGAGCAGGCGCGCGGCGGCTATACGGATCAGCGCAGCGACATATATTCGCTCGGAGTGGTCATGTACGAGCTTTTCACGGGTCAGCTTCCGTTTGACGCGGAAACTCCGGTCGCGGTTGCGATGAAGCATATTCAGGAAAATCCCGTGCCGCCGAGTAAATTAAATCCGAACATAACCAAAAGCATCGAAAAGGTGATTCTTAAAGCAATGAGTAAGGAGGTTCGCTTCCGCTACAACAGCGCGAGTGAGCTGTTACAGGATTTGAAGCTGCTTTATGTTGATCCAAACGCCGAAATTTCCGCCGACAATACCGATAACAGCGAAACAAAAATAATAGATTCCGAGGAAATCAACCGCCGTGTCAACGAAGCCGAGGGTGAGGCAAAAAACGAAGCAAAGCCGAAATCGGACGCTCGTCCTCCTAAACGTAAGCGCAAGAAAAACAGCCGAAACATAAAGCTTATTGCGGCTGTCGCGGCAATCGTTACCGCGCTTGCGGCTGTAGTAGGTTTCGTTTATATCGTTAGCTCCGTCACGGAGGAAAGATCCGTCGAGGTTGTCATTCCCGATTTTTACGGACTTACCGTTGACGAAGCGGAAGCTATGCTCGAAGATTTGGGAGAGGACTATAAGGGCTTTACGATTAAAATCGAGGGATACAGAAACGACTCCGCCGAAATTGATACCATAATTTCTCAATCGCCCGAAGCGGAAAAATCGGTAAAAGCGTCAAGGGAGATAAGGGTGATTCTCAGCAGCGGCTCCGGAGTTGTGGTTCTGGGAAATTATATCGGTGAAACCTATACAAAAATAGAAAGCGAATTGACCGAAAGCGGCCTTATTGTTGAAAAGGAAGAAGAAAACAGCGACAATTTCCCCTCCGGAATTATTGTCGGGCAATCGCCCGAATCGGGAACAAGCCTTACATTCGGCGAAACAGTAAAGCTTTACGTTTCCAAGGGCAGTGCGAACGCGGTTGTGCCGAATGTTATCGGGCTGAGCGAAGCCGACGCCAGAACCTTAATCGAAAGAAGCGGTCTTGCGGTCGGTGAAATTGTCCGCAAAAGCAGCAGCGAATATGTTAAGGGTCTTGTCTGTGACCAGAGCTACACTCCGTATACAAAGGTTCCCGAGGACACTAAGGTAGATATATTTATCAGTGACGGCGCTCCCTCGGTATCCGACGGAAAAACCGAAAGCGACGGGGACGGCGAAAGCGGCAAGAGCGACGAAAATAATGAAAATACAACGGGCGAGCCCTCGGATAGCGAGGAAACTCAATCCTCAGCTTCGCCGGAGGTTTCAAAGCCTTCGATTGTTGACGATCCGTCTCAAATTGAGGAAGCAAAAACCAAATATCTCACTTTGAATCTTCCTCAGGACAGAACAAAGGTGACCGTCAAGCTTGTCTGCAACGGAAAGGTTATATACGAAAAAGAACACAATACCTCCTCCGGAACGGCTGACATAAGCCTTAAAAGCAGGGGTACAATAAGCGTTGACATATACTACGACGACGAATTTATTGCCACGAAAGAGGTTAAATTTAATTGAGCAGGTCAAACGGAACCATAATAAAAGGCGTCGGCGGATTTTATTACGTCGATACGGGAGCTGCCGAAATAGAGTGCCGCGCGCGCGGCAAATTCCGAAAAACAGACGTAACCCCAATCGTCGGCGACAAAGTTTCGATTGAAATTTCAGCTGACGGAACAGGCAGCATTGAGGAAATATATCCGCGTTCAAATTCGCTGATACGCCCCGGTGTGGCAAACATTGATATGCTTGTATCGGTTTCGGCGGCGGCGGCTCCGCAGCCTGACCGTCTGCTGGTGGACAAACTGCTTGTGATTGCCGAGCTGAAAGGTATAGAAGCCGCGGTATGCGTCAACAAAACCGATTTGGCGGACAAAGCCGAAGCGGAGGATTTCCTTTCCGCCTACAGGAAGGCCGGATACAAAACCGTAGCCGTCTGTGCGCGAAGCGGCGAGGGCTTTGCGGAGCTATCCGAGCTTATTCGCGGCAAAACCACAGCTTTCGCGGGTTTAAGCGGCGTCGGGAAATCCAGTCTCCTGAGCCTGATAACCGGACGAAAATTAGAGGTTGGCGATGTGAGCAAAATCGAGCGCGGTCGCCATACCACCCGTCATGTGGAGTTGATTGCCGCAAACGGCGGCTATGTTTTCGACACTCCGGGCTTTTCGCGGCTTGAAATCGAGGGTGTCAGGGCGGAAAATCTGAGGCTGCTCTTCCCCGAAATAGCCCGCTTTGAGGGGCAGTGCCGCTTTCGCGGCTGTCTCCATATAGCCGAGCCGGACTGCGCCGTGGCTGCCGCCGCGAAAAACGCGGAAATTGCGCAAAGCCGCCTAAACAGCTACAGAGAAATTTACAGTGTTCTGAAAAATATCAAGGAATGGGAAAAGGAGCAAAAGGAATGAACATAAAGCTTTCTCCGTCAATACTCGCCGCCGACTACGGCGCACTGCGCGAAAATGTGCGTCTTGTAGAGGAAGCCGGAGCGGATTATCTCCATATTGACGTTATGGACGGCTGTTTTGTGCCGAATATAACGATCGGGCCGCCTGTCGTAAAGTCGCTGAGAAAAAGTTCGCGGCTGATTTTCGACTGCCATCTCATGATTGAGTCTCCGAAGCGTCATATTGACGCCTTTGCCGAAGCGGGAGCCGATATTATAACCGTACACGCCGAAGCGGAGCGGCATCTCCAGCAGGCGCTCGGATACATACGTTCAATCGGCAAAAAAGCAGGGGTAGCGCTCAATCCCGCAACGGATATAAGCTCTCTGAGATACATATTGGACGATGTTGACATGATTCTGGTAATGACCGTTAATCCGGGCTTCGGCGGGCAAAAGCTCATTCCCGCCACAGTAAGGAAGGTGAGCGACGTACGCGCAATGATAGGCTCGCGTCCGATTGACATTGAGGTTGACGGCGGAATCACGCTTGAAAATTATCGCGAAGTATCTGCCGCGGGAGCGAATGTCATAGTTGCCGGAAGCGCGATATACCACGCGGAAAATCCCGCGCTTGCGGTCAGACGGTTTAAGGAGCGGTGATTTTATGCCACCGAGATTTGTAATTATAAGCGCGGGTTCAATTTCCGACTATAAATTTACCGCCGCTCTCCTCCGCCGCGACGATTTTGTAATTTGCGCGGACGGCGGACTGTACCATGCGGAAAAAATGGGAATAAAGCCGAGACTTATTGTCGGGGATTTTGATTCCTACAACGGCGAAGCTCCCGAAGGCGCGGAAATTTTGCGTCTGCCGCGCGAAAAGGACTATACAGATACGCACACCGCCGTGCTTGAAGCGAAAAAAAGAGGCGCGAAGGAAATTTTGCTGCTCGGCGCAAGCGGAACAAGGCTTGATCATACAATCGCCAACATTGCGCTTCTCGAAGCCATGCGCCGCATGGGAATACGCGGAGAAATGGCAGACAGCCACAACAAGCTTTTTATTGCGGAAAAGCAGTCTGTCATTTCCGCTCCTGTAGGTACAACCGTGTCTTTTTTGCCGCTTGCGCCTGTGAGCGGATTGACTCTTAGAGGCTTTCGCTATCCGCTGACCGACGCGGACACGGAGCTTTTCAATCCGATATGGGTGAGCAACGAGCTTTCCGCCTCGCGGGGAGAAATCAGCTATACAAGCGGCGTTCTTCTGGCAGATATAGCGAACGATTAATAAAAAATGATAAGGGGCTGAACATATGACCCGTCAGCGTAATACCGTTCAAAAGGAACAGGTTTATACAGCAATAACAGAGCTTACCTGTCATCCGACAGCCGACGACGTATATGACAGGGTACGCCAAAAATTTCCGAGGATAAGCCGCGCAACGGTATACAGAGTGTTGAACCAGATGGCGGACAGCGGTGTCATACTGCGTATTCGCACTCCCATATCCGCCTGCCGCTACGACTGCCGCACCGAGCCGCATCACCATGCTCAGTGCTTATGCTGCGGACGCATTTTCGACATAGACTTTTGCCCCGCCTATGAAATAAACTGCTCCGAGGTGCAGGCGGACGGATTGACGATTTTGGGACACAGTCTGATTTTTGAAGCTATATGCGATGAATGCTCCGACAGAAACGGAGGAATTTTGCCATGGGAAAAATAGTAACGGCAACGGAGCTTGCCGAATTTATGGGCATCTCCGTCAGAGCGCTCCGCCGTCTCGACGACGAGGGACGGCTTGTTGCCTTCCGCCGTCCGAGCGGCAGACGCTACTACACTTCAGCGCATATAATCAGTGCGCTTGAAATCATGAGAGGCGCGCAGGAGGGAACTGTCCGCGTTTCTTTTTGCAAGAACGGACTTTCGTCACTTTACGGTAAAATCGCCCTTCCTTACAAGCGGCTTGCCGAAATAGGCGTAACTCCGGAAAATCCGAAGCTTTGCGTCAGCTATTTGGGAGATAAAATCATCCTGTCACCCCCCCCCCAAAAAAAATGAGTCTAATATATAGTTTTTCGGCATAATCACTATTGCAACGAAACGGAAACTGTAGTATAATGATTTATTATACATAAAGAAGTGATAAAATTGATTAAAGTAGAGCATCTCTCAAAGGAATTTAATACCAAAGAGGGAACCTTTACCGCCCTGAGAGATATAAATCTTGAAATTGATAAAAATGATATTTTCGGGATAATAGGACTCAGCGGAGCCGGAAAAAGCACGCTCGTCCGCTGCATGAATATGCTTGAAACGCCCACCGAAGGGAAGGTATACATAGACGGCGTTGACATAACCGCCCTTTCCAAGAAGGAGCTTATGCTGCTGCGCAGAGAAATCGGCATGATATTTCAGTCGTTCAACCTGCTTATGCAGCGCAATGTCGCCGACAACGTATCCTTTCCGCTTGAACTGGGAGGTATGCGTCGCTCCAAAACAAAGGAAAGAGTTGCCGACCTTCTGGAAATTGTCGGGCTTTCGGAAAAGGCTTCCGCTTTTCCCGCACAGCTCAGCGGCGGGCAGCGGCAAAGAGTGGCAATTGCGCGCGCGCTTGCCACAAATCCGAAAATTTTGCTCTGCGACGAAGCCACAAGCGCGCTTGATACAATGACTACACGTTCGATACTCCGGCTTTTAAAGGATATAAACAGGAGCATGGGCGTAACGATTGTTGTAATAACCCATGAAATGAGCGTCGTCCGCGCGCTTTGCAACCGCGTAGCGGTGATTGACAGCTCACGCATTGTCGAGCAGGGAGACACAAGCGAGGTTATGTACAATCCGAAATCGGACATAGCCAAGCAGCTTATCGGGCTTTCCGAGAGTATGTCAAAGCCGCTTGAATGAAGGGAGAGAGATTATATTGCTCGAAACCATAGCTTCGTTTTATTCGACCTACGGCGAAATGCTTATAGGCGGCATTGCCGAAACGCTCGAAATGGTGTTTATCAGCAGCCTTCTTGCCTATGTTTTCGGTATGCCTATAGGCATAGGCTTTGTTGTAACAAGGAAAAACGGCATACATCCTATTTTATGGTTTAATTCGGTGCTCGGCTGGATTGTCAATATCGGGCGCAGCATACCGTTTCTTATTCTTATGATTGCGCTGTTTCCGTTTATCAGATTTGTTGTCGGCACAACGCTCGGCACTCCGGCGACAATAGTTTCGCTTGTAGTCGCGGCGACGCCTTTTGTGGCGCGAATGGTCGAAAGCAGTCTTGTGGAGGTTGACGCGGGCGTAATTGAAGCCAGTCAAGCAATGGGCGCGGGAGTATGGCAGATAATAACAAAGGTACTTGTGCGCGAGGCTGTGCCTTCGCTTATTATGGGCGCGAGCGTAACAATTATAACCATAATCGGCTACAGCGCAATGGCAGGCGCTCTCGGCGGCGGCGGTCTTGGCGATATTGCAATCCGTTATGGCTATCACCGCTATCAAAACGACGTTATGCTTGTAACGGTCGTGCTTATAGTAATCCTTGTTCAGCTTGTCCAAACCGCGGGAAATATACTCAGCAAGAGCGTTGACAAAAGAATAAAATAAACTTGGTCGCCCGTTTGATTAAATTTTGAAAAAATAATACCGCCGTCTGCATTTTATTGCATTACGGCGGTATTTGTTTTTGGGGATATTTTTTGTTCTTTGACAGTGTTAAGCGAGTTTGTTCATCGCTTCTTCTACGGCTTTGGCAAGCTGGTCGGGACATGAGGTGCCGCGGCCACGACAATCTATGCCTTTAAGCCGCGCAACCACGTCTTCCGCCTTCATTCCGCGCACAAGGCTGCATATTCCCTTTGTGTTGCCGTTACAGCCTCCGACAAATTCGGCATTTTTGAGAATGTGGTTTTCATCTATTTCAAGAGTTATGCTTTGAGAGCAAACTCCCCTCGGCTTATATGTGTAAACCATCGCGCTCACCTCGACTGACCGTAATAGGCGTTGGCTCCGTGCTTACGCATGAAATGCTTGTCCAACAGGAAAGCGTCAACATCCGGAATCGACGGATTGAGCAGCTTGGTGTTAAGCGCCATCATTCCGACTTCTTCCATAACGACCGCGTTGTGGACGGCTTCATCGGGATTTTTGCCCCATGAAAACGGGCCGTGCGAATGAACCACAACCCCCGGAACATAGACGGGATTTATGTTGTTATTGTTGAAAGTCTCAATTATAACCTTTCCGGTGTTCAGCTCATAGTCCCCTTCGATTTCCTCTTTTGTCAGGGATCGCGTGCAGGGAATCGCGCCGTAAAAATAGTCGGCATGGGTTGTCCCGAGAGGAGGAATACTCTTCCCCGCCTGCGCCCAGATTGTGGCGTAGCGTGAATGTGTATGCACAACGCCGCCGAGCGCGGGATATTCTTTATAAAGCGCTATGTGCGTCGGCGTATCGCTGGACGGGCGCAAATCACCCTCCACCTTATTGCCGTCCATGTCAAGAACGACCATATCCTCGGCTTTAAGCTCCTCATACGGAACGCCGCTCGGCTTAATGACAACAAGCCCTTTTTCACGGTCAATGCCGCTTACATTGCCCCAAGTATAGGTCACGAGATTTTTTTTCGGAAGCTCTAAATTGGCGCGAAGCACAATTTCCTTAAGTTCTTCAAGCATTTTTATCACTCCTTGCTACGCAAACGGGTTCTCCGTCCTGTAAAGCATACCCTTCGGCTGATTGAAGCCTATATCCTCAGCGGGAACGCCTATGTATTTGAACACTTCAAACAAAGCCTTTCCGTAATGACCGAAAGCAACGGCGCCGTGGTGAGGGAAGTTCTTTTCAATAAGCACATGACGGTAGAAGCGTCCCATTTCCGGAATTGCAAACACGCCGATAGAGCCGAAGGAGCGCGCTGCGACGGGAAGCACCTCGCCGTTGGCGACATAAGCTCTCAGCTTGCTGTCGGCAGTGGACTGAAGGCGGAAAAAGGTAATGTCGCCCGGGGCTATGTTGCCTTCAAGCGTACCGTTCGTAACCTCGACGGGAAGACTTCTCGCCATAATTTTCTGATACTTCATCGAGCAGGCGGCAAGCTTGGACGAGCAGGTGTTTCCGCAGTGGAAGCCCATGAAGGTGTCCTTGTGAGTATAATTAAACCTGCCCTCGATGTCCTGCTTATACATATCGGCCGGAACGGAATTATTTATATCAAGAAGCGTAACCGCGTCCTGACTTACGCAAATTCCTATGTATTCGCTGAGCGTTCCGTAAATGTCAACCTCACAGGAGACAGGGATTCCCCTTCCCGTAAGGCGGCTGTTTACATAGCAGGGAACAAAGCCGAACTGGGTCTGGAAAGCGGGCCAGCATTTTCCGGCAATTGCGACATAAGCCTTTGACCCCTTGTGAGCGTCAATCCAATCCAGAAGCGTAAGCTCATACTGCGCAAGCTTGGGAAGCACTTCGGGCTTTGTGTTCCCGCCGCCGAGTTCCTTTTCCATATCGGCGACAACAGCGGGAATCCTTTCATCGTCCGCGTGATTATTGTATGCCTCAAAGAGGTCAAGCTCGGAATTTTCTTCAATTTCAACGCCCAGCTTATAGAGCTGATAAATGGGAGCGTTGCAGGCAAGGAAGTTGAGCGGACGGGGGCCGAAGGATATGATTTTAAGATTTCTCAGCCCTTCAACGGCTCTTGCAACAGGAAGAAATTCGTTAATCATATCGGCGCATTCCTCAGCCGTTCCGACGGGATATTCGGGAATATAGGCGTTTACGCCGCGCAGCTTCAGGTTATAGCTGGCGTTGAGCATACCGCAGTAAGCGTCGCCGCGGTCGTCGGAAAGACAGCCTATATTTTCCTCGGCGGCGGCAACAAACATCTTCGGCCCGTCAAATTGCTGAGCAAGCATGGTTTCCGAAATTTCGGGGCCGAAGTTCCCAAGATATACGCAGAGCGCGTTGCAGCCCGCCGCCTTGATGTCGGCAAGAGCCTGCTTCATGTGTATTTCGCTTTCCACAATACAGACGGGACATTCGTAAATATCCTCCGCGCCGTACTTTGCGGTGTATGCGTCAACAAGAGCTTTCCTTCTGGAAACCGAAAGTGATTCGGGGAAACAGTCGCGGCTCACCGCAACGATTCCGACCTTGATTTTGGGAATGTTAATCATGGTTATTTTCTCCTTCATGTGTTTTTATTTGTTTTTTCGTTCAAAGCACTTTACGATGTCTGTAAGGGAAATCAATATTCCGGCGTTTCTTTAATTTTGCGGCGGCGTCTCTTCGCCGGTCTCGTCGTCGGCGCCGCGGGGAACGGTGTCCTTGCCTTCAAGGTCTACGGCATCGACAAAAACATTTATTAGAATGCTGTCCATTCCGACATAGGATTCAAGCGCGAACTTGACCGATTCCTGCACCTTTCGCGCCACCTCGCATATTTTCACGCCAAAGCGCACGCTTATATGAATATCAATTTCGGCGCTGTTTTCGCCAAGCTCCACCTTAATTCCCTTGAATTGATTCTTCTTTCCGAGGAACTCACCCAGCGAACCGCTCGGCGTTCCGAGAGCGACAACTCCGTCAATTTCCCGGGCGGCAATTGAGCTTATCCGCGTCAAAACCTCCTCGGAAATTCTGATGGCACCGTTTTCGGAAGCAATAAAGCCATCTGCCATATATATCCCTCCAATTTACTTTTGTTATTTTTATTTTACCATAGTTTGCCCCCAATTTCAAGTATTAATTTGTCGGCGCGGTATATTTTTTGCTCAATTCATTTCGACTATTTTAATTTTCTCGCTTTCGATTCCGCTTTGCTCGGAAACTATTTCCGCAATCAGCGCGGCGTCACCGCTGTCAATCGCCTCAGCCTTGACGACAACATTCGCGATTCCGTTGTTTATATAGCACACGGCGTCTTCAAAGCCTTTGGCGCGTATGAGGTTTTCGATTGCGGTTTCGGTTTCCGTGTTTTCCGCAAGAGCAAGGATTCCCTGACGGGCGGTTTCCTTTGTTTCTTCGTCGGCAGACTCGTTGGAAATCAGTGAATTGAAGGTTTCAACGGACTTGCTCCTCCCCGCCTCACGGTCAATCCTTGCTTGGGCGAAAAAATCCGTTACGCTTTCGCTCTCGACAAGCTGAGCTTCGCCCAGATATTCCTCCGAGGCGGTCTGTACGGCATCGGTTTCCGTTTCCACAATTTTTTCCTTGCTGATGTTTAGATACCCCGCCACACCGACAAGAACCGCCAAAACCGCCAAAACAAGCTGCTTTTTCTTAAATACCATCATCATTAAAAACTCCCCTTTTTTATATAATAGTGTTAGCGTTATTATTAATTCAGTTTATATACCTTTACCCTATGCAGTCCCAAGCCGAGAGCAGTCGCGGCTGCTTCGGCAAGCTGCGCTCTGACCCTATCGCTTCCTCCTCCCTCGGCAACAATCAGCGCTCCCTTTATGCCGGGCTCGTTTTCCGCAAGCACCAGAGGCTCGCTCCCTCCCTGCTTTGCAAGCACGACGGTTTTGCTGCTTTCGCCGCTGCCGTCCTTTTCGACGGAAATAGAGCCGCTGTTCTCCGCCACAAGCATAACCCTGACCTTTCCCGCCCCTTCGATTGAGGAAAGTATATTCTCCAGCCTTGCTTCAAGCGCGGACGTATAGTCGGACACATTAGCCTTATCCTCGGCAACCGCTTCCGCTTGAGAAATTTTTCCGTTTTCGCAAAAGGAACCGATGGCAAGGAGCGCGACGCCCAACAGCAGTAATATATATATTCCGATGCTTACCTTTTTATCACCCTTCAGAAGCTGCTTTATTTTCATTTATTCTGACACTGCTCCCTTCAACTCCCAGCTCGTCCCTCAAATAGTCCCGCGCCGCCGCTTCATCCTCCGCGCCCTCCAGCGTCACGCGAATAACATTGCCGTCGCCGTCAACCTCGACATATGCTTCGCAACCGTCCAACTCTCCTTCAATTATACCTTCGAGGTTGCTCTTATGCTCCATAAGAATACGCGCTCTCGCTTCCGCTTCCGCGGCTTCGGCGTCTATGCTCTCCGTTTCAAGGCTGATTTTTGAAAGTCCGCCGGTTACGGGCGACAGCATCACCGCCACAATCATGAATCCGCACACAAGGCGGCAATATTTTTTAAATCCGCCATCGGGAACAAGCATATCTATCAGTGCGGACAGTATCACCGCCGCTCCCAACGCTTTGATGTATTCCTTCATTTTTATCCTCCCATAAGCGCTATTATCGCAATTACCATCATTACCGCCACACAGGCAACGGCTGCGACAAGGGTTTCAAGACAGCCTGCCATGG
Source organism: uncultured Oscillospiraceae bacterium (assembly GCA_964537995.1). Lineage (GTDB taxonomy): Bacteria > Bacillota > Clostridia > UMGS1883 > UMGS1883 > JAFLUQ01. The sequence continues at coordinate 21,528 of CAZICW010000008.1, read as the reverse complement.
CGTAAATCGCGTCGCCAAGCTCTTTTCCGCCCATAGGTCCCATAAGCGCGCCGCCTATGCGGAAAATCAGCGACAGCGCGCCTATTTTGACAACAGGAAAGAGCGCCACGCCGATTATTGCCGCCGCGCCGACGGCTCCAACCGTGTTTTTCAGCAAAATGCTTCCGCCCGCCACGCTGTTCATTGCGTCTGCTATTGAGCCTCCGACAACGGGAACCGCCGCCGATACCGCAAATTTCAGCCCGCGCGCGGCAAGTCCGTCAAATGAAGAAGCCGCAAAACGCGTCACCGAAAGCGCCCCTGTGAAAATAACCATGATGAAGCCAAGCATATAATGACTTACCCTGCAGCATAAATCCGCCGCGCCCTCCACATCCACACCTCCCGCTATTCCTCCCAGAAGGCGCAGAGCCATCGAAAACAGAGCCAGCGGAATTATCGCGCAGCTTACAACCTTTGACATAAGCGCGCACATGAAATATATAATCGGATGTATTGCTCCTCCGCTGACCGCCATTCCTCCGCTTATCATCAGCGACAGCGTAACGGGAGCGACGGCATTCATTATTATGCACAGATCGTTTACCGCGCCGACGGCATATTCCTGCGCGGCGGAGAAGGCTTCAAGCGCTATTGCCGTAAGATATGCCGCCGCGGCAAGACTTGCGGCTCTCCCTACGCCGGCGCGTCCGAAGGAGCCTTGGAGATTTTCCAAAACGGCTAAAAATACTCCCATAGCCAGCAAAAGAGCCAGAATCCTGAGGCTCATTCTCAGTTCTCCGAAAAACAGCTCCAGCAGTCTCTGCGCAATACCGCCCGCGTCAACTTTAAGGGTGCCGTCAAGCATGGAGCTTACCGCGTTTTCCGCGGAAAATTCGGGTATAAGGCTCTCCAGCCAGCTCTCGCTTTGCGATGAAAGCTCGGGGAAGCGAAATGTCATATCCATAAAAGCCGCCTCAACTTCCTATTATTTTCATCAGGCTTAAAAACACCTCTTTAATTATCGGGAAGCTCATAAGCGCAATTGCGGTTTTTCCCGCAAGCTCCACTCTTCCGGCAATCGCACCCTCGCCCGCGTCGCGGCAAAGCTCGGCGGCAAATTGGGCAATGTAGGCAATTCCCGTAATTTTGAGCAACGGCTTTATAAATTGCGCCATAGGGCGGCTTATCTCACTGAAGCTCCGTATGCTTTCGACAAATTCTGCCGCCATCGGTATTGCCGCGCCCATTATCAAAAGTCCCGTCGCAAGCGACAACAGTCTTGCCAGCTCCGGACGAAGCTCCCGCAGATACAGCGCCGTTATCGCCGCACAAACCGCCAGCGCGCACAAAGCCGATATACTCATAGCCCAAACACGGTCTTTACCGTTGCGAACAGCTCGCCGATTTTGTTGACAAGAATTATCAGCACGACAACAAGTCCGGCAATCGTTGTCATCATAGCCTGTTCCTCCCTGCCGGAACGGGTCAGAAGCTGATTCATCACAGCCACAATAATGCCTATTCCGGCAATTTGAAATATCAAATCCACATCCACAGCCTCTCCCCCTTCTTACGCAAACAATATAGCAATTGCCGCGCCGGTCAGTAAGCCGACGCCTACATAAAGCCTTCCGCGTTTTTCCAAATCGCAGCGGGCGCGTACAAGCTCTTCGTCAAGGCTTGTCATGAATATATCTATGTTGCGGAGCTGACCTTCCGTTGTTTCATGCGTCAATCCCCGAGCAAAAAGGTCAAAGCCCTCAATACCTCCATCCAAGCTCATAACCGCCTCATCCGCCGGAACGCCGAGAGCAAGCTTTTTTGCGGCCGGAGCAAAATAAGAGCTTTTGGAAAAAATTTCCTCAAGGCTTTCCGAGCCTGCGCTTATTCTGCTCCGCAGCGAAGCTGTTTCCCAGCGGACAAGCCGAAGTCTGTCGAGCCTTTTTGAAAGCTCCGACCGTTTTCCCATGCCCCACGCAAGTCCTGCCGCCATAACCAGCACTCCTCCGGCGGCTTTAAGCATCGGCGTATACCTCTTTAAGCTCTCCTTTGCCGCGCAGCACCGCAATGCAGTTAAAAGCTCCGGCGGCAATCAGCTCTCCGAGCGCGCCCCGACGGTATACGTCGTCCCTGCCGTAGCCGTGTACCGAAGCGGCAATCCTCACGCCGGCATTAATCAGCCCGTATATAGCCTCGGTATCTCTGTCCGAGCCTATTTCATCGGTCACAATTACCTTCGGCGACATGGCTCTCAGAGCCATAAGTATGCCCTCCGCCTTGCCGACTCCGTCCAGAACGCAGCTGTATTTTCCTATATCCATCTGCGGCACTCCGCGCCAAACCGCCGCGATTTCGCTGCGCTCGTCAACTATGCATACGGGAAAGCTGTCGCCCATTATTCTTGCCGCGTCGCGCAAAATTGTGGTTTTCCCGCAGCCGGGAGGAGAAATTATCAGAATATTCCCTCCGAGATATTTTTTTATTTTTTCCGCCGCGCCGATAATCTGTCTTGCCACGCGGAAGCAAAGCGCCGAAGGCTCAAGCATAACCGCTCCCGCGCCGCCCATCGCAATACGTCCGCAAACTCCGACTCTGTGACCGCCCTCAATTGTGACGTAGCCTTCGCGCAGGCTGTGCTGTGAGGAATACGCCGCGCCGCGGCAGATGTAATTGAGTGTATTTTTGAGCTGCGTGGGAGTTATTTCAGCCGCAAGACGCATCATTCCGCCGTCCGTTACCGCAGCCGCAACTCCGTTTGACATAAGACGGATTTCCCGCACGCTGTCTATTATAGGCTCAATTTCCCGCTCCACTCCCACCGGCAGATACTGAAGAATCGTGTTCATGGGTCTGTCCTCGCTTTCCCTAAATTATATGGGCTGAGACATAAAAAAAGAACGGAGCCGAGCCGTTCTTTTTTATTTTTTAAATCTTCCGGTATTTTTTAAATCATTTTCGCGGTAAAACTCGTCAATATCCTCCTGTCGGCGGACGACAACCGCTTTTTCCAGCTTTCCCGTCGCTTTATTGCGAAAGCCGATCAAGGTTTCGCCGGTGCATATGCTCGATTCCATTTCCACGCCGCTGTCGTCCTTATGTCCTTCGGGCGCGGACTTTTTATTGAAAATTTTCATCATTTACAACCTCCGCAGGGCTTGAAAAAGTCCTTTATGTTCACTTCAAGCCGTTCTCCGTTTTTTTTGAAGCCGAGAAGATAAAGCGCGGGAAACATTGCCTCGTTGACACTGTAGGCTGTTTCGACGCCGTTAAGGTCAAGATGATTGAGCGCGGAACGAATCAGAAGCTCAAAAACATTATCCCTGTCAACGGCAAAAAGCAACTCTCCGTTTTCACGGAATGCGGCGTATCCCTTGCTTTCCGTACCCTCCTGCGCCCATGCTACGCGCGCATCATCGGACGGATTTTCGTATACGGATTCAATTACGGCTTTATTATCAATTATAACAACTTTAATCATTTGCTTTTCCCCTTTAATTTATCAATTTCAACCTTTTTCAGATGCCGCCATTTCCCTTCCGGAAGATTTCCGAGCGTAACGCCGCCTACGGATATGCGCTTCAAGGCGAGCGTTTCCGCTCCGACAGCCTCAAGCATTTTGCGTATCTGACGGTTCCTGCCCTCATGAATTGTAATTTTTACTTCATATATACGTTTCGCGGACTTCAGCTGCTCCACCCTTGCGGGGGCGGTTTTTCTGCCGTCGATTTCAATTCCTCCGCAAAGAAGAAGCTCTTCGCTTTTTTCGAGAGGACGGTTTATCCTTGCTATATAAGTCTTGTCCACAGCGTGCGCCGGATGAGTTACTGCATTGGCAAAGGAGCCGTCGTTTGTCATTATAAGCAGCCCCGACGTATCAAAATCAAGCCGGCCGACAGGATAAATCCGCGCGTCAATATCGCGTACAAGCTCCATAACCGTAGGACGGCCGAAGTCATCTCTGACGGTTGTGAGACAATTTACCGGCTTGTTAAGCGCAATATACCAAAGCCTTGTCTCGGGGGAAACAGGCTTACCGTCAAGCTCTACGACATCAGCGGCTTCGTCAACCTCGCAGCCCATATAGTCCACGACATTGCCGTTGACCGAGACACGTCCGTCGGCTATAAGCTTCTCCGCCGCCCTTCGAGATGCCTTTCCGCACATGGCGATGTATTTTTGCAAGCGCATTTATATCAATTCCTTTGCAACCGTTATTATAAAATCCTTAAGCTTCTTCGGCGCGGCAACCGCCCTGTCCGCGACCAGACTTACTCCGCCCAAAAATTCTCCCTCGGAAAAAATATAAAGCCGTCCGAGGGTCTGTCCCTGCTCTATGGGAAGGGATACGGGAAAAATTTCGCTTCTGTATTCGGCGACCTCGGTTCCTCCTATCATAAGCGAGGTTGTAAAGGTTTCTCCGCAAAGCAGACGGATTTCTTCGTCGCCGACGCTTATGCTTTCCCAAGCCTTCCCTTTTTCGGCAAGAACAGAGGTTTCATATGCCGAGAAGCCGTAATCAAGAAGCTTTTCATGGTCGTTCCAGTCGTCGGGAGCGTTGAGCGTTACACAGACAAGCTCTCGCCCGTCGCGCATTGCCGTTGACACAAGGCAGCGTCCCGACTTTTTGGTGTAGCCGGTTTTTACGCCCGTGCAGCCGTCGTAAAGCCAAAGCAGTTTATTATGATTCTTCAGGGCTCTGTTCCATTCCTTTCCCATCCACGGAATTTGAGCCTCTTTCGTTCCGACAATCTCCCGAAATTCCGAATTTCGCATAGCATAGCGTGTCAGTACCGCCATATCGTAGGCTGTAGTGTAATGATTCTCGGAATCAAGACCGTTCGGAGTTTCAAAGCTCGTATTATACATACCGATTTCCTTCGCTTTAGCGTTCATCAGCAGCACAAAGGAGGCTACGCTCCCCGCCGTATGCTCGGCAAGGGCTACGGCGGCGTCATTGCCGCTTTTGAGCATAAGCCCCAGAAGAAGCTGCTTAACGGTAAGTCTTTCTCCGATTTCAAGCCAGAGCGACGAGCCTTCCGCTTCCGAAGCGGCGGCGCTTACCGTCACAAGCTCGTAAGGCTCACAGTTCTCGATCGCAAGAATTGCCGTCATTATCTTTGTGGTACTCGCCATAGGCAGCTTGGCAAAGCCGTTCCTTTCATAGAGCAGCCGCCCTGAGCTTAAATCGACAAGCACGGCGCTCTGCGCGGAAATATTTTCGGGAGCGGCAAAGGCCGTAAGACGGAAAATCAACATCAAAGCGACAGCGGCGGCAATTTTTTTCATGGCGTAAACCTCCGTGCGGAAAAATTCAGTCTGCTACCATTTTATGAAAGCCGCCCCTGAATTATTTCAGCTTTTCCAATTTTTGCCTTGCGTCGGCTATGGATTTTTTTACGGCTGACGGAGCGGGGCCTCCGATTACCGTTCGTTCGTTTACGCAGGTTTCCATTTTTATCGCGTCGTAAATATCTTCGTCTATAAGAGGACTGCATTCGCGCAGCGTTTCGAGCGGAAGCTCCTCAATACCAACTCCGGCCTTTTCGGCCACCAGAACCATATGTCCGACAACGGAATGCGCTTCACGGAACGGAAGTCCCTTGCGCACGAGATAATCGGCCGCGTCGGTGGCGTTTGTAAAGCCGCCGCTTGCGCCCCTGTACATGACGTCACTGTTTATTTTCATCGCCGCTGTCATTTTTGTGAAAACCGGAAGGCATAGCTTTACGGTGTCAATCGCGTCAAACAAAGCCTCCTTGTCCTCCTGCATATCCTTGTTGTACGCCAAGGGAAGCCCCTTCATCACAGTCAGGAGAGCTATGAGGTCGCCGTATACCCGTCCCGACTTTCCGCGGATAAGCTCGGCTACGTCGGGGTTTTTCTTTTGCGGCATAATGGAGCTTCCTGTGCTGTAAGCGTCGTCCATCGTGACAAAACGGAACTCGTTGCTGCTCCAGAGAATCAATTCCTCGCAAAAACGGGAAAGGTGCATCATTATAAGCGAAATATCAAAAATTGTTTCAATCGCAAAATCGCGGTCGGATACGCCGTCGATGGAATTCATTGTGACGGAATTGAAGCCGAGCCGCTCCGCAACATATTCTCTGTCGAGAGGATATGTTGTTCCGGCAAGCGCGCCGCTGCCGAGCGGCATTACGTTTGTACGCTCGGAGCATTGAGAAAGCCGCTCCGTATCGCGCAGGAACATATTCACATACGCCATAAGCTGGTGCGCAAGGGTTATCGGCTGCGCCTTTTGAAGATGGGTATAGCCGGGCATTATTGTTGTGAGATTTTCCTCGGCAAGGCGGAGTAAAACCTCGATAAGCTCTCTCAGCAAGGCTTTGATTTCGGCAATCGAGTCCATTGTGTACATTCTCGTGTCAAGCGCGACCTGATCGTTGCGGCTGCGTCCCGTATGAAGTCTTTTCCCCGCCTCGCCGATGCGTTCAATCAGGATTTTTTCGATATTCATGTGAATGTCCTCGGCGTCAACAAGAAATTCCACCTTTCCTTCTTCAATATCGGCAAGAATTTCATTGAGGGTTTTAACGATAAGCTTACTGTCCTCTTCGGGAATTATCCCCTGCCGCCCCAACATTTCCGCGTGCGCCACAGAGCCGGCAATGTCCTGACGATACATTTTTCGGTCGAATCGGATTGAGGAATGAAAATCGTCAACGGATTTATCGGTTGCCTTTTCAAAGCGTCCTCCCCAAAGTTTCATATGCTTTTCTTCCTTTCAAAAAACGCATCGGGGCGGTGCGCACCGCCCCGAATACCGTGGTTTACTTATTCTCGTTTTTCTGCTTCATGAGCGCGCGAACCTTCAGCGGCAAACCGAACAGATTTATGAAGCCGGCGGAATCCTTATGGCTGTAAAGCTCATGACTGTCGCCGAAGCTGGCAATATCCTCGTTATAAAGAGAGTATTCGCTCTTTGAGCCGGCCGAAGAAACAGAGCCTTTATAAAGCTTAAGGCGAACCGTACCCGTCACGGTTTCCTGCGTGCTGTCAACGAAAGCGGAAATAGCTTCACGCAAGGGAGTATACCATTTTCCGTCGTAGACAAGCTCCGCCATTTTTATTGCGACATGGCGCTTGAAAGCCTGAGTATCGCGGTCAAGGCAAAGATATTCCAGCTCCTCATGGGCGTAGTAAAGAATTGTGCCGCCGGGAGTTTCGTAAACGCCGCGGCTCTTCATCCCCACAAGACGATCCTCGACAATATCGGCAATGCCGATTCCGTACGCGCCGCCGATTTCGTTAAGCCTTTCAACCAACTCGCGCGGAGAAAGCTTTTCTCCGTCAAGAGAAACCGCCTCGCCCTTTTCAAAGCCGATGGTTATATATTTAGGCTCATCGGGGGTTTTTTCGGGAGGAACGGTGAGCTTGAGCAAACTGTCGAGCTGCGGCTCGTTCGCCGGATCCTCCAAATCCATACCCTCGTGGCTGATATGCCAAATATTGCGGTCGCGAGAGTAAAGCTCCTTCTTGGTAACGGGAATTTCGATATGGTGAGCCTCGGCATAGTCAACCGCGTCCTCACGGGATTTTATATCCCATATGCGCCAAGGAGCTATGATTTTGAGCTGAGGCGCCAATGCCTTTATTGTCAGTTCAAAGCGAACCTGATCGTTGCCCTTACCCGTCGCGCCGTGGCAAATTGCCGTTGCGCCCTCTTTAAGCGCGATTTCAACAAGACGCTTTGCTATAATCGGGCGGGCGTGAGACGTTCCGAGAAGGTACTTTCCTTCATATACGGCGCCCGCCTTGACGACCGGATATATGAAATCCTTGACATACTCGTCGCGCAAATCCTCTATATACAGCTTAGAGGCTCCCGCTCTTTTAGCTCTTTCCTCCAAGCCCTCCGTTTCCTTTCCTTGACCTACGTCGCCGCACACGGCGATAACCTCGCAGCCCTCGTAGTTTTCCTTGAGCCACGGAATTATGATTGACGTATCAAGTCCGCCCGAATATGCCAATACAATTTTTTCTGCCATAAAATATTCCTCCAATCAATGTCAATAATCGACGCCCCGCATAATTGCGGCGGTTCGGTTTGTGTCCGGCGCCTTGGCGCATTTGGCGATGCGTCCGCTTTTCGTTTCTGTCAGTTGCAAATTTATTGCGTTTTTGCTCCGCCGACATAATCGGCCGTCCCATTTTTCGTATTTTTACTTTCCCGTAAGGCGCTGAGTGTCAAGGGCAATCATCATTTCTTCGTTTGTCGGAATTACAAGCGTTCGCACAGCTGCGCCTTCGGCGGAAATATCGCGGTCGGCTCCGCGCTGTTCATTGAGAACGGGATCGATTTTAACGCCCATATATTCCAAGCCCTCGGTCACCGTCGCACGGCAGAGAGCGTTGTTTTCGCCTACGCCCGCAGTGAACACAATTGCGTCCGCTCCACCCATAACGGCGGCATATGCGCCGACGAACTTTTTGACCGTGTAGAAAAACATATCAAGAGCCGTGCGAGAACGGGCGTCGCCGTTGTTCGCGGCAGTTTCGAGGTCGCGGAAATCGCTGGAAACTCCGCTTATTCCGTATACGCCGCTCTGTTTGTTCATAATGGCGTCCATTCCCTTTGGATCAAGCCCTTCCTTTTCCATAAGAAAAGTTACGATTGCGGGGTCAATATCGCCGCAGCGCGTACCCATTATAACTCCGGCAAGAGGAGTAAGACCCATTGAGGTGTCAACAACCTTGCCGTGATCAATTGCCGCAACGCTTGAGCCGTTGCCGAGATGACAGGTTATAATACGCAGCTCGGAAATATCCCTGCCGAGCATTTCCGCAGCGCGGGCGGAAACATATTTGTGGCTTGTGCCGTGAAAACCGTAGCGGCGCACCTTATATTTTTGGTAATAATTATAGGGAAGCCCGTAAAGATACGCTTTGGGCGGCATTGTTTGGTGGAAGGCGGTATCGAACACGGCGACCTGAGGAACGCCGGGCATTATTTTTTCGCACGCTTCAATTCCGATGAGGTTCGCGGGATTGTGCAGCGGCGCAAGGTCAATGCACTCGCGGATGCCTTCCTTGACCTTTTCGTCAATTACAACGCTCTCGCTGAAGCTTTCTCCGCCGTGAACCACACGGTGCCCCACAGCGCCTATTTCGTCCATTGAGGAAATCACGCCGTGATTTCCGTCAACGAGGGCATTGACAACCATTGAAATTGCGGAAGCGTGGTCGGGCATCGGGCTTTCAATCACAACGGTTTCCTTTCCGTCGGGAGTATGCTTCAGGCGGCTGCCGCTTATCCCTATTCTTTCGCAGAGTCCCTTCGCCATAACCACCTTTTCATCCATGTTTATGAGCTGATATTTAAGAGAGGAGCTTCCGGCGTTTATAACCAATATTTTCATTTTTCTTTCCCCTTTTTAGCTTTAGTTCTGAGCCTGTACGCAGGTGATTGCTATTACTCCGACAATATCCTCCGCCTTGCAGCCGCGGGAAAGGTCATTCACGGGCTTGGCAATGCCCTGAGTTACGGGGCCGTAAGCTTCCGCCTTGGCAAGACGTTCGACAAGCTTATAAGCAATGTTTCCGGCGTTCAGGTCAGGGAAAACAAGGACGTTCGCCTTGCCCGCAACGGGGCTTGCCGGAGCCTTTGACGCGGCAACGGCCGGAACCATTGCGGCATCCGCCTGCAGTTCACCGTCTATGTTGACATCGGGCGCCTTTTCCTTTGCGAGCTTTGTCGCAAGGCTCATTTTTTCTACAAGCTCGCTTTTCGCGCTGCCGTATGTAGAGTATGACAGCATGGCGACGTTCGGCTCCTTGCCGACAAGAGTTCTGAAGCTCTTGGCCGAGGAAACGGCAATTTCGCTCACCGCTTCGGCGTCGGGATTTTCATTCAGTCCGCAGTCCGCAAACAGGAAAACTCCGTCTTCACCGTATTCGCAGTCGGGAACGCACTCAATAAAGAAGGCGGAAACCAGCTTCGTGCCGGGTGCGGTTTTGATTACCTGAAGCGCGCTGCGCAGTACGTTCGCCGAGGAATTGCACGCTCCGGCGACCATACCGTCGGCAAAGCCGAGCTTGACCATCATGCAGCCAAAGTAAAGAGTGTTCTTCATTGTCTCCTCGGCCTTTTCGGGAGTCATGCCCTTAGCCTTGCGCATTTCATAGAATGTTGACGCAAATTCGTTAAAACGGCTGTCTTTTTCCGGATTGACGAGCGAAGCTGAAGAAATATTTAAATTTTCTTCATTTGCCATCTTGCAAATTTCATCAACATCGCCTAAAATAATAATATCGGCTATTTCCCGCTCCAGAGCGGAAGCGGCTGCGCGAATTGTTCTTATATCATTGCCTTCGGCAAGCACGATGGTTTTCTTGTCGGATTTTGCGCGCGCAATGATACTTTCAAGGAATTTACTCATTTTCGATACGCCTCCATAATTTTGTTTATGATAATAGATTATATAATACTTTTGCGGATTTTTCAAGTGTTTTTTTATTATTTATTTATGAGGAGTGAATGTTTTATGTCAATCAAAGCAACAATTGCGGAATTCAACCCATTCCACAACGGTCACAAGCAGCTTGCCGAGAAAATGAGGGCGGACGGTTCGACGCTTGTCGCCGTCATGAGCGGCAATTACGTTCAGCGCGGCGGCTGCGCCGTATATGACAAATTTACAAGGGCAAAGGTTGCCGTCTGCTGCGGCTTTGACCTTGTGCTTGAGCTGCCGCTTGTATATTCCCTCTCGTCGGCGGAATATTTTGCGCTCGGCGCGGTGGAAATACTGAACGGCTTCGGCGCGGCGGACGAGCTGTGGTTCGGCTCCGAAGCGGGGGAATTGGAGGGGCTTGATGAAATCGCTTCGGCGCTGATAAACGAAGGCGGCATATTCAAGTCGGTTCTTTCGGAAAGCCTTTCCGCCGGAGAAAGCTATGCGGCGGCAAGGCAGACGGCTCTCGGAGCAATTCTCGGCAGCGGGAAGGCAAAGGCGGTCTCCGAGCCGAACAATATTCTTGGCGTGGAATATCTTAAAGCCTTAAAACGCACGGAAAGCAAAATCGTTCCCGTTACCGTCCGCCGCACCGAGGTCGGGCATGATTCTCTCGGCAAGGGAGAAAGCGTCGCCAGCGCGAGATCACTGCGCGAAAGTCTGAAGCTTGGCGAAAGCATTGACGACTATGTACCGTATCCGGTGGCTTTCAAGCCTCTTTTCAGCCGTCAGTTCGACCAGCTTATCTCTTACCGTCTTAAAATTGCCGACGTGCAGGAGCTTATGAAAATACCCGACTGCAACGAAGAAATTGCGTCAAGACTAAAAAAAGCCTCCGGCGCGAACACGCTTGAAGCCATAGTTTCCGCCGCCCACAGCCGCCGCTATGCCGACAGCCGTCTGAGGAGAATTTTATTCAATCTTATGTTGGAGAACAACCGTCCTTACGCCTCTCCGACATATATACGGATTCTCGCCTTCAGCGAAAAAGGCGCGGAGCTTCTTCGCAAAGCGGAAAAAGCGGCGACGCTTCCCCTGATTTCACGCGGCGGCGCAATAAAAAACGACGAAATATTCAAAATCGAATGTCACGGAACGGACATATATAATCTGGTTCAGGGACGGCTCGGCGGCGAGGAATTTTTGTATTATCCGAATATGCAAAGCGGCGCGGCTCTTTAAAGCTTCGGACGCGTTTTCGCAAAAACAAGCAGGCGCAAATTCACGGATTTGCGCCTGCTTGTTTTTATTCTCTCACAACAACATATTCCCATTTTCCGTCGGCGCAGACCCATGCGCCGCCTTCGGCATCCATGCTGTAAACCTCGTCGTAAACGTAATCGGTGGCGTCAATGCCGCTTTTATTGATAAAGCCCCACTTTCCGTTTTTTTTGACCGCGGCATAGCCGAAATAATAGCTTTCCGCGTCCTCAAACGGTCCGTATACCGCTTCGCCGTTTCCGTTTATAAAATACCACTCGCCGTCGGCTTCAACGGGAATCATGGCAAATGTGCAATATTTCATACTGTCATAGAGCATCGGAATGACAAGCTCCCCGTTTTCGTTTATCGCGCCGTATTTTCCGTCCTTCATGACCGCGGCAAGCTGCTCCGAAAAGCGTTCGGCATTATCGTATTGCGGCTCTATTTCCCAGTACGCCTCCTCGCCGCTTTCGGAGGTGTCAAGCAAAAGATAGCCCCATTTGCCGTTCGTGCGCGCGGGCGCAAAATATTTGTTTTCGTCAACCTCATAGGAGCCGTGCGCATCCTCATAGTCGTAATCCGTAATCGCGACGGTTTTTCCGTTTTCATTTCGGTAAACAAAGCGGTAATTTCCATCCTCGCCGTCCCTTTCCGGATAAGGCATACCGTCAATTGCGTCGTTTTCAACGTAAAACGTTGTGCGGTAAATTATGCCGCTTTTGCTTTCCGCTTCGGCTTTAAGCCTTGCGAACTTATTTGACATACCGTTATTGCCGCAGGAGCATAGCAAAGCAAGAGCCGCCGACACGGCAATACAGCCTCGAACAAGCCTTTTCATTTTTCCGCACCTCCGCCGTCAGCCCGGAGGCCATGCAAGGCTGCGACCGCCAAGCATATGGAAATGAAGGTGACGTACAGTCTGACCGCCGTCCTCGCCGCAGTTATTCACTATCCGATAGCCGCCCTCGGCAATTCCTTCCGCTATGGCAATTTTCTTAGCCGCGAGAAAAACCTCCCCGACAATGTCCGCGTTTTCCTCCGTAAGCTCATTCGCCGAGGAAATATGTGTCTTTGGGACTATAAGGACATGGACGGGCGCTTCCGGATTTATATCGCGGAACGCATAAACCTTATCGTCCTCATAGACCTTAACCGAAGGAACTTCACCGGCAATTATTTTACAGAATAAGCAATCCTTTGCCATAAAGCTTTCCCCTTTCCGTTTTATCGAATTTATCAAAGCCCCAATTGCTTTGCCACAAGCTCGTCAACCGTCGCGAGCGCGTTGTCGATTTTATCCGCTTCCTTGCCGCCGCCCTGCGCCATATCGGGCTTTCCTCCGCCGCTGCCGCCGGCGACCGCGGTTACTTCCTTTATTATTTTTCCGGCGTGTACGCCCTTCGCCACGGCTTCCTTTGTCGCCATGGCTACGAAGGTAATTTTACCGTCCTTATTTGCCGCAAGCACGACCACGCAGCAGCTGTTATGCTCCCGCACCGCGTCGCCGAGCTTTTTAAGCTCGTCAACGCTTGCGCCGTCATTTTGAGCGATAAACAGCGAAACTCCGCCGATGTCCTTCGCTCCCGCCATAAGGCTGTTTGCCTTGGCGTTCGCCATACTGTCCGCCAGAGCCTCGGCCGAGCGCTTTGCCATTTTCATATCCTCCGTAAGGGTTTCCGCACGGCGGACAAGCTCGGTTTCCGTGGTTTTAAGCACGGAGCAAAGCTCGGCTGTCAGCGCGTCCTTTTTGCGTATATAATCCAGCACGCCCGCGCCGGTTATGGCTTCTATCCTTCTCACGCCCGCGGCGACTCCGCCCTCGGACACTATCTTGAACAGGCCCGCCTGCGCCGTGTTTGTAAGGTGTGTTCCTCCGCAAAATTCCACGCTGTAATCTCCCATTGAAACCACGCGAACCGTTTCGCCGTATTTTTCGCCGAACTGAGCCGTCGCTCCGAGAGTTCTCGCTTCGGCTATCGGAAGCTCGCGCACAACTATGGGGAGGCAATCGAGTATCGCCGTGTTGACCTTTGCTTCCGTTTCGGCGAGCTGCTCCTTTGTCATAGCTTCAAAGTGCGAAAAATCAAAGCGCAGATGGTCGGGATTTACAAGCGAACCCGCCTGCGCGACATGGGAACCGAGAACCTCCTTCAGCGCCTTGTGGAGCAGATGCGTCGTACTGTGGTTGCGGCAGATTGCCATTCTGCGCGGCTTATCCACCTCAAGAGTTACCTCGGCGCCGAGCGAAAGCGAAGCTCCGACGATTTTAACCTCATGAAGATAAAGACCGTCGCCTGTTTTTGTTGTGTTAAGAACCTCGCCGACGCATTTCCCTTCTTTAAAGATCTTCCCCGTATCGCCGACTTGGCCTCCCATTTCCGCATAGAACGGAGTTTTATCGGTTACTATAACGCCGCTTTCCCCGTCGTTTATTTCCGCGCTTACCTCGCCTTCGGTTGCTATTCCGACAATTTCAGCCTCGGAAGAAAGGCTTTCATAGCCCACAAATTCGGTAGGCTTTACATCCTCGAAATCGTACATATCGTCGGAATCCCAGCTTGAGCCGTCCTTTCGCGCCGCCTTTGCGGCCTTTTTCTGCTCGCTCATGGCCGTGTTGAAGCCTTCCACGTCAACGCCGAGTCCGTTTTCCGCAGCCATTTCAACGGTCAAATCCAACGGGAAGCCGTAGGTGTCGTGAAGCTTGAAGGCTTCCGCTCCGCCGATAAGCTCTTTTCCCTCCGCTTTAGCCTCCTCAATGTACTGATTGAGTACAACAAGCCCGTTATCTATTGTAGAGTCAAAGCGTTCCTCTTCTTTTTCGATAATTTTCTTTATATATTCGCGTTTTTCCTCCAATTCCGGATAGGCGGTTTCAGAAGCGTCGATAACGGTATCGGCAACCTCAAAAAGAAACTTACGGTTAATATTGAGAAGCTTCCCGTGCCTCGCGGCGCGGCGCAGCAGACGCCGCAGGACATAGCCGCGCCCTTCGTTTGAAGGAATAACGCCGTCGGAAACCATCATAACCGTGGAACGGATATGATCGGTTATCACGCGGAGCGAAACATCTGTTTTCTCGTCCTGATTATAGCGTACTCCCGCAATGGAGCAAATATGCTTCATAACGTCCTGAACAGTGTCAACCTCGAAAAGATTGTCCACGCCCTGCATAACCACGGCAAGACGCTCCAGCCCCATGCCCGTATCTATATTCGGATGGTCAAGGCGGTTGTAATTGCCGTTTTCATCCTTGTCAAACTGAGTAAATACGAGGTTCCAGACCTCCATAAAACGGTCGCAGTCACAGCCGACGGCACAATCGGGGCTGCCGCAGCCGTATTTTTCTCCGCGGTCAAAATATATTTCCGAGCAGGGACCGCACGGACCTGTGCCGTGTTCCCAAAAATTATCTTCTTTGCCGAGCTTTACGACATGAGAAGGGTCAACCCCTACCTCGTTAATCCATATATCGCGAGCCTCGTCGTCTTCCTCGTAAACCGAAACATAGAGTTTTTCGGCGGGGATTTTCATTACCTCCGTAAAAAATTCCCATGCCCACGCCGTGGCTTCATGCTTAAAATAATCGCCGAAGGAAAAATTCCCAAGCATTTCAAAAAACGTGCCGTGGCGGGCAGTGTGACCTACACGCTCAATGTCGGGGGTTCGGATACACTTCTGACAGGTTGTGACCCTTTTGCGCGGGGGAACCTCAGCTCCCGTAAACCAAGCCTTCATAGGCGCCATACCGGAATTTATCAAAAGCAGACTTGCGTCGTTTTTCGGAACAAGGGAAAAGCTGTCAAGTCTGAGACAGCCCTTCGATTCAAAAAAGCTGAGAAATTTTTCCCGTATTTCATTAAGTCCCATTATCTCCATATATTTCAACCCCCAATATTTTATACAATACCGATATTATATAATTTTGCTCCGGCTTTGTCAAGCCTGCGCTTCAATTTTTTGTACGTTTTCTTGTATATTCGCTCCGTTATAGTGATTTCTTAATTCGTCATACAGCAATGTTTCGGCAGTATGGTAATAGGGATGCACAAACAAAACGCCTATTCCGCAAAGCAGCGCGCTGACGAAATACCAGCCGATAAAGGAAAGCTGCAGCACGAAGGTTTGCCACTTAAAGCCGTTCATCATGCCGCGGCTGAGCCTGATTGCCTCGCGAGAGGAAATATCGGGAGTTTCAGCCAGAATATACGGTACAAGCATATATTGATACGACTTCACAATTGAAGGAACGAAAAGCGCCGCGTCGGCAATAAGCATGATTATTCCTATAAGCATACGCTCCTGACGGCTTTTGGCGGAATATACCAGCGCGACAGACAATATGCCGCCGCCTATCGGAAGCAGCCGCCATAGAGCGATATACAGATTCTTGAGAAATACGTTTTTTACAGTCTTTATATAACCGTATTTAAAGGGGAACAAGGCTTCACCGCTGTCCTTGCGTCCTTCGATTACCGCCGCGAGTTTTACCCTCGCAAAGCTTACCTCCGCAGGGCCGGATATGAAAACCGCAAACACAAGCATTGCAATAAAAAGCATAAGCAGGAAAGCGGCGGCGGCAACAGTTAAGAGCCTGACGGTGTCGGCGGATTTAAAGCCGAAGGAAGCGAAAACGCGGGCTATGCGGGCGGAAAAACCCTCAAGCGCGTTCTCGAACACATCCTCAATATCAACATCGTCTCTGTCGCGACGTTCATCGTCATAGCGTTCATTCGGAGCCGACGACGGAGCGCGCCGATCATTCGGCTGCGCGACATCGGATTGATAGCCCGAAAGCGGAAAATTAAGTCCGATACCGTAGCTGAACGAGCTTGAAGCCGAATTGCCGACCCCGACAATTCCCGCCACTATACAGACGACAAACATAAACCAATAAATGCCCTTCATGGCGTTTCTTGCATTTTGTTTAAGAAGCTTTCTGTTAATTTCCATAGTTATTCTCCTTTTATCCTAATCCGAACATGGCTTTGCAAAGCCTTATTCCCGTTTTTGTTTTAAAAATATTCTTAAGCGCGGCCTCCGCCGCCGCAGCGGCTGCGCCGTCCTCATACAGGTTAACCAAGAAATCCGCTTCCACAAGAGCCTGATAATCAAGGCCGTTTACGGAGTCATAGGTGTGGTGGTGGGCGACAAGATAGCAGACCCGCTCGATAACGGCTTCGCTCTCCCCTATGCTTTTCAGCATTTTTTCGGCTTCCGGAGGTCCTTCAAGCTCCTGAAGCTTGCCCGAACAGGAGCCGAACTTCAGTTCCGCGTTTTTTATTCCTATATCATGAACCACAGCGGCGGCCTCGGTTATATACAGAAGCTGCGCGTCGGCGCCCTCTTCGCCGGCAATGAGCCTCGCAAGGCTGTGAACCTTCAAAAAATGCTGTATTCTTTTCGGATCGCCGGAAAAATATTCGACGGTTTTTTCAATCAAAAGATTTATCTTGTTCATGACTTTATTTTTCTCCGAATCGCACCTGCCGCCGAAAGGATTCTCCTCCCGCGCGACGGAAGCCGTTTTTCCGGGGTTTTTACCGTTTCGTCGTAAAAGCAGTCGAGAGTTTCCATACTCCACGGGAGTTCGGCGTACATACGCAGCATCAGAGTATTTTTTTGCGATTTTAAAAACGCAAGGCTCATTTTATCGTCTATTTCAAACAAAGCGTTCCTGTTTTCGATTCTTATGCTGCCCAAATCATTCTTTTCGACTGTGTAAAGCTTTTGAGCTTTACACATTTTCCCGTAAAATTTATAATAAACGGCATAATATACTTTTTCGTTTTTGCTGTAAAGCGCATCGACTTTACGCGGCTTTTCCCAATCTATTCCGAGCATTTCTGTGTAGACTGAAAACGATTCCTCTCGTTCCTTTGCGTTTTTGAAAAAATTCTGGCACGCCGGACAGGTGCATTTTGCGAAATAGGGCTTTTCGTTTTTATAATACGCTTTTGTTCGCTCCGGTTCAGCTCCGATTATGTATTCGCCGAAAACATATTTTTTCACGCCGCGTCACCGCCTTTTGCCTATGAAGGGCAGCATCTTAAGCTCCTCGTCGGTAAACACCCTGAGCGCCAATATAAGCGCAAAATACACTATAACTCCAACCGCGATTGCCGCAAGCGTCGAAATCGTATTTCCCATAATCGGTTCTCCGAAGCTGTGTACAGCCCAAACCGCGACCGCCATAACCCCCGTTGCCGCAAGCGGCTTGAGATAATATCTTACAGCGTCAATCTTGAAGGAAATATTTTTTTTCAGGACGCAGAAGCTGACACAGAAGGCTATTGCCTGACAGGCGACGCTGCCTATCGGCGCACCGTATATATTGATTTTCGGTACGGGAATCAGCGTAAGATTGATTATCAGCTTGGCGACCCCGCCGCAAAGTACGCTTATCGCCGGAACAAATATTTTACCCATTCCCTGAAGACTGCCGTAGATTGTCTGGCTCATCGCCGAGAAAAACACAGTCGGCGCCATCATCATAAACAGCAGCGCGCCGTCGGAATAATTCGGGTAAAGCATACGAAGTATTCCGTCCGCCAAAACCGCATAGCCGGCAGTGCAGGGAAGCGCAATCACTATCGAGGTAAGGAAGGAAAATCCCACTCTTTTTGAGGCGGTATCATAATCCTTGACGGCGTAAGCGCCCGCAATTGTGGGGACGAGCACCGTGGCAAAGGCTATGTTTATCGCAAGAGGCAGATTTATCAGAACGTCGGTTTTGCTCAGTATTCCGCTCAGCGTAACGGCATTTTTGTCCAGAAGCTCAGGGTCGGAAATTATGCCCGCGAACGCGGTTTTCAGCCCTCTGTTGACCGTTATTGTGTCCAGTACACGGTTCAGTGATGTCACAACCGATCCGAGGGAAATCGGGATTGAAACCCAAAGTATCGTTTTTGCGACGGAAAGCGGCTTTTTATTATCCGTAAGAGGCGGAGCGGCGGAGTATTTTTCCGTCAGCTCCTTTTTATGTGCGGCGGTAAAGCCGAAAAGATATACAAGGCTGAGTACGGTTGAAATTGTCGTCGCGAGCGTCGCTCCCGCAGCCATATACTCAGGCTCAGAACCGGCAATTGCCATAACTATGACGATTGTGAGCGTGGATTTAAGGAACTGTTCCAAAATCTGACTGGAGCTTGTCGCCTTGGCATTGTGCTGCCCCATAAAGAAGCCGCGTATTACGCTCGACACCGAAACGAACAATATAGACGGCGCGAGAACGCGCATTGTATACACCGCTCCGGGCGCCGACAGCACATAATTTGAAAACGGTTCCGCGCCGAAATAGAGCAGGCACGAAAAAAAGCCTCCCACAACGGTAAACAGAACAAGACTGATTTTAAATATTCTGACAGCTCCGCGGTAATCGTTCAGAGCGCATTTTTCCGACACGAGCTTGCTTATCGCGTTCGGAATCCCGACGGAGCTTATCGCAAGCAGAAGAGTGTATATCTGATAGCCGAAATTATAGTATCCGTTTCCGATGTCGCCGAAGCCGTCAACATTTGTTATTACCACTCTGTAGGCAAAGCCCAGCAGCTTCACCACGACCTGAGAAAAAATTATCGTAAGCACATTGCCCATAAACGACGGCTTTTTTCTTTCAGCCATGCGCAAGCACATCCTTTTCAACAATATGAGATAATTATATACCATAACATCGGAAAATGCAAGCCCTTTTAGATTATTTTCACAATTTATCTCAAAATAAAAAGGCGCGGAGCTTTGACTCCGCGCCTGACTATGCCTGCCGAATCGGCAGACAAGACCCGAGGACATTCGCGCTTAGATTATATTTCTCCGATTGAATCCGCTTTTTTCAATTCCCATTTTTCTTTATGCACGGCGGTTCCTCCGGCGGGAATTTTTGTCATGGGAGAAAGGCACTCCATTTCGGTATAGTTCTTACAGGTATAGCTTTCGCAATTGCAGCCGTTATCGGGATAATTTGCGCCGTCTATATAGCCGAACCGCTTTATCATGGCTGTTCCCTTATAAAGATACGCCATCCAGCCGTTCTCATTCAGCACGCCTATTTTTGCGGCAACCTCCTTAGAGGCGTCCATGGAAACGCTGATATAATCCTCTCCGAGCGAAATACGGCTGTCATTCATCGGCGTATAATCCCAGTAGCAAACCCATTTGTTCGGGAAAAAGCCCGTTTTCCGTTTATTCTGCGGGATATATGCCGTGCCGCCCGTATTCATGACCGAAATTGTCCACGGCGCAAGCTCTATGTCCCACGCGTTCATGTTTGTTACGCTGTGTTCAAGCTTTACATTGCCGTCGTCGTCCATCGTCACACCTATTGCGCAGCGAATCTGGCTCCATTCCTGAACCGGCGCGGTAAACACCGCGGTATTTCCGTCAATTTTGCAATCCACCTTTTTTGTGGAAGGATAATAAGTTCGCGGAAAAAGCTCCGGACTGCACCAAAGCCTGTGTCCGCCGATAACCCACCAAAGATTTTCTTCATACGGACTGTCCGTTATATCATTTACGGCGGTTTTGTCAACGTCCTCGAAGAAGATATTTTCCCCGCCTATGTAGCCGTAGCGAATTATGCACGGACCCATGTCGAGAGTAGCGATAAGCTCCTTTTCTCCGTTTGTCATTCTGAGACATTTTCCGTATTTTCCGTATACTGTTTCGTTTATCTGTACGCTCATTTTTATTTCCTCCCCAATATTTTTTGTTATTATTTATTATACATTGTTTTATATATTTTGTCAACAGTTAAAAACCGTATTGACATAATTGCGGAAAAATAGTATAATATAGGCAAGAAATTAAAGGAGGGCAAACATTATGACCGAAATGTATAAAATCAGAACAACCAACCAAAACCTGTTTCTCCGAGTCGCAAAGGGACATTTTGCCACCTCGCACAGTCATACCAATTTTTATATCGACGTTACAACTCAGAAAACGAGGCTTTCCGAGGCGGAAGTAGTGGCGAAGGAGCTGGTTTACCATTATCGGGCGCACAGAATTGTGGACACAATCCTCTGTCTCGACGGAATGGACGTTATCGGCGCGTTTATGGCGCAGGAGCTGACAAAGGAAGATTTTGTGAACATGAACGCCCACCAGACAATTTACATAGTAACGCCCGAATTTACTTCAGGCGGTCAGCTTATCTTTCGCGACAACCTTGTGAATATGATTGCGGGCAAGCACGTGCTTGTGCTTGCGGCTTCCGTGACAACGGGCAGAACCGCCCAGTCCGCAATTGAGGCGGTGAATTATTACGGCGGCACCGTTGTCGGCGTTTCCGCGATTTTCGCCACGGTTGACGAATGCGACGGCAAGAGTGTAAATTCGATTTTCAACCCCGACAACCTCGCGGGCTATGAATGTTATTCCCCGCATGACTGTCCGATGTGCAAAAGGGGCGAAAAAATAGAGGCGCTTATTAACAGCTACGGCTATTCCAAGCTGTAATCCGAATTAAAAACGGTCTTAATAAAAAGAATCCGCTTCCCCTGATGAAGAGAAAAAACCGTATAAGGAATTTGGTAAAATGAAAAAATTAAGTATATTAATATTATCTTTGATTTTAATATTAAATATTCCGGCGTATGCATTTGATGACGCAATATATTCCTATACGGTTGAAAACGGGGAAATAAATCTTATGAGCGCAACCGTGCCGTATGAATGGGAAGTCTTCAACATGGCAGCTGAAATTGACGGAAAACCGGTAACGTCGCTTGACAATATATTTAAAATTCGTCAAGAATCCGAAGATATCCGCATTGATGACAATGGTAATTTGTATCGAGACTTATGGAGTGTCAAATGGTACTCAAAGGATTGTTTTCCGTATAAATTAAAGCAAATAAACGTTCCAAATAACATTAAA
>CAZICW010000007.1:24858-45815 GCA_964537995.1 uncultured Oscillospiraceae bacterium | reverse complement strand
AGGAATATCAATGAAAATCAATTTGTTTGAGGCTCTAAAAACCAACACTTATCCCGGACGGGGAATCGTTTTGGGAAAATCCGCCGACGGAAAATCCGCCGTGGCGGCGTACTTTATTATGGGACGCAGCCAAAACAGCCGCAACCGCGTATTCGTCGAGGACGGCAGCGGCATACGCACACAGGCCTTTGACCCCTCCAAGCTGGAGGATCCGAGCCTTATAATTTACGCTCCCGTGCGCGTCCTCGGAAACAAAACAATAGTTACCAACGGCGACCAGACCGACACAATCTATAGCCTTATGAATCAGCAGCTCACGTTTGAGCAGGCTCTCCGCACCCGTGAGTTTGAGCCGGACGCGCCCAACTATACGCCGCGCATAAGCGGAATTATGAAGGTGGATCCCACAGCTTTCAATTACGCGCTGTCGATTCTGAAAAGCAACGGCGGCGATCCGTCCTCCTGCGAGCGGTTCACGTTCGGATATTACAATCCCAAGGCGGGCGAGGGCCATTTTATCCATACCTATACGGGCGACGGAGATCCTCTTCCTTCTTTTGAGGGCGAACCGAAAACCGTTGAAATTTCGGGCGGCATAGATGAATTTACCGATAAATTCTGGACAAGCCTTAACGAGGAAAACAAGGTTTCCCTTTTTACGCGCTATATTGATATTGAAACAGGCAAGTATGAATCAAGGATTGTGAACAAGAATGAGTAAAAACAAAATCGCGTCTTTCCTGATTGCCGTTGTTCTGCTGCTCGGGATTGTCCCTTCGGTCGGCGCGGAGACCGTGGTTTATGCCGCCGCAAGCTACGGGAAGGATTATCTCACCCCCGGAACGCTGAGCGCGGAAGTGGGAATAAGCGAAACCGGAGCGTCGGCCGAAAGGGGCTTTATCGCCGCCCTGCTTTATTGCGCGGCTGACGGCGAGGTTATTGATTTTTCGGCGGAAAGGCTTGAAACAAGCGTCGTCAACGCGGCATACGGAATTTATTCCGCCCAAGTCTCTCTTCAACTGGAAATTCCCTCTGATGTGACGGAGGGGCAGTATGTCAGGGCGATGGTCGTGGACGCGCTTTCGCTTGAACCGATAAGCGTAACGAACGGCGTTCTGCAGTATTTGGAGGTTGGCGAGCCGCTGTACACGGGTATTTACGAGCGTTACTATACGCTTGATTCCGAAAGCGGAAGCATTGCCATGGACGGCAGCGCCGTCACCGTCGCGGAAGCGGGGACGATGTTCCGCCTGAAGGATATGGGCGATGGCTATGTCGCCTTCGAGGATCAGACGGCTTCGCAGCGCCGTATGCTGTACAATAATGACGGAACTGTCGGACGCAGAATTTACGGCTACGGCACAAATTCGATGCTGTGGAAACTTATTCCGGCCGAGGAAGGAAAATACTTCATTGAAAGCTGCAACGGCGGCTATATGGCGATAGAAAACGGAGCCGTAACAATAAGCGAAAGCCCCTGCGCGTTTGAACTCAGCTTTGCGAAGGAGAGCGATTTTACGCTGATGACCTTACTTGACGGCTTCAAGCTCTTGACCGAGCAGCAGCGGCAGAGGATTATTGAAATTTATACCTCCGTCGGCGCGACTGTTTTTCCGAACGGCTCGAACGGAAGCTCTATTCTTGATACCGCCGAGGCGTCGTTTGCGGAAATTTTCAATAACCGAGATACGCTTACGGCGGAAAAGCAGCGGGACATGATTCTTGAAATCGCTCAAACCCCGCCGACCTATGGCGCGGGCAGCGAGACAAACGAAATAAACGGTGTGAAAATAGATTCTCTGCCGAACGGCAACGCGGAAATAAAACAGTCGGAGGTCTCAAAGGAAAATCTTTACATTTGGGATACAGGCGATGACGACTATAACAGAATTGATGTAACCTATACAAGCGGCGAAAAACCACAGACCGTAAAATTCTACTATAATGAGAGCGGAGCGGTCAATGTGCAAACGGCAATCGAAGCGCTTGCGCGCTTCCCATACGAGTACAGACAGTTTATTGAACAGGTGGACGTATATGTTCCGCCGGAGGTCTTTACCTATAACTGCGACGGCACCGTGCTGACGGTACGGGTTCCTGACAACACCTCCGTTGAAACAATGGTGCGCAATTTTGCTCACGAGCTTGGACACAGCATTGATTTTTGCTTGAACGGAAATGTTAAAGATGCGCTGACGCATCTTTGCCAAAGCGCCGAATGGCAACAGGCTCTCATTGACGACGTTGCCGCCGTTTCAAAATACGGAAGCGAGAATGATTATGAGGGCTTTGCCGAATTTGCCCGTCTGTATTTCCAGAGCTACGGCACACGCGACCGTCAGATCGGGGTTCGGCAGCTTTTCCCGAATCGGTATAAGCTTTTCAACGAATACCTGCAAAGGCTGGGAATGGATCCCCTTTATTAAACGAAAGGAATGGTGCGACATGAACGAAATGCAGCTTAAGTATGGGTGCAATCCCAATCAGAAGCCGTCGAGAATTTTTATGGAGAACGGCGGCGAGCTTCCTATCGAGGTTTTGAACGGCAAGCCGGGATATATAAATTTGCTTGACGCATTCAACGGCTGGCAGCTTGTACGCGAACTGAAGGCGGCGACGGGACTTCCCGCCGCAACGAGCTTTAAGCACGTTTCCCCCGCGGGCGCGGCGGTGGCCAATGAGCTTTCGGACACACTGAAAAAAATTTATTTTGTTGACGATTTGGAGCTTTCCCCGATAGCGAGCGCCTATGCCGCCGCGCGCGGAGCCGACAGAATGTCGTCCTACGGGGATTTTGTCGCGCTGTCGGACGTTTGCGACAAACAGACGGCGACTCTTCTTGCCCGCGAGGTCTCCGACGGCATAATAGCTCCCGATTATACTCCCGAGGCCTTGGAAATACTCAAGGGAAAGCGCAAGGGAAGCTATAACGTCATAAAAATTGACCCCGACTATGCTCCGGCTCCGATTGAGCGCAAGCAGGTTTTTGGCGTTACGTTTGAGCAGGGCCGCAACGAGCTTAAAATCGACAGTGAGCTTTTGAACAACATAGTTACCGACAACAAGGAAATCCCCGACGACAAGAAGCGGGATCTTGTAATTTCGCTTATAACTCTTAAATATACCCAGTCCAATTCCGTATGCTACGTCAAGGACGGACAGGCTGTCGGCATAGGCGCGGGGCAGCAGAGCCGAATCCACTGCACCCGTCTTGCGGGCAACAAGGCGGACATATGGTGGCTGCGGCAGGCTCCGCAGGTTACGGGGCTTAAATTCGTGGACGGAATCCGCCGTCCCGACCGCGACAATACAATTGACGTGTACATAAGCGACGAATATATGGACGTGCTTGCCGACGGAAAATGGGAAGCTCTTTTCAAGGAAAAGCCCCCTGTGTTTACTAAGGAGGAACAAAGAGCGTGGCTTGCGAAAAACACCGGCGTGTGCGTCGGCAGCGACGCGTTCTTCCCGTTCGGCGATAACGTTGAGCGCGCGCGAAAGAGCGGCGTGGAATACATTGCGCAGCCGGGCGGCTCAATCCGCGACGACAATGTGATTGAAGCCTGCAATAAGTACGGAATCGCAATGGCGTTTACCGGAATCCGCCTGTTCCATCATTGACGCGTGAAAAATGAGAAGCTGTCCGCGGCCGTGATTTATACAGCCGCCGGGCTAAACAGGCAAAAGTCCGATAATTTTCAATCAGACAATAAAGGAGCGTTGCACAAAATGAAGGTTCTTGTAGTCGGCGGCGGAGGCCGCGAGCATACTATAGTTTGGAAGCTGGCGCAATCGCCGAGGGTTGACAAAATTTACTGCGCGCCGGGAAACGGCGGAATTGCGGAGCTTGCAGAATGTGTTCCGATTAAGGCGACAGACATAAACGCCATTGCGGATTTTGCCGAAAATGAGAAAATCGACCTCACCGTAGTCGCCCCCGACGACCCTCTCGCAATGGGCTTGGTCGATTTGCTCGAAGGTCGCGGACTGCGCGCCTTTGGGCCTCGTGCCAACGCCGCGATAATCGAGGGCAGCAAGGTTTTCGCCAAGGAGCTTATGAAAAAATACGGCATACCGACCGCCGACTATGAGGTTTTCGACGACCCCAAAAGGGCTGTTGAATATATAAAAACGAAAAATTCCTTTCCCGCAGTTATTAAAGCGGAGGGCTTGGCTCTCGGAAAGGGAGTTGTAATTGCTCAAAATCTTGCCGAAGCCGAGGAAGCCGTTCATGAAATGATGGAAAACCATAAGTTCGGAGACGCGGGTAAGCGCGTTGTCATCGAGGAATTTTTGACGGGACCCGAAATTTCCGTGCTGGCGTTTACCGACGGCAAGACAATGCGCCCTATGGCGTCGGCGCAGGATCACAAGCGCGTCCGCGATAACGATCAAGGGCCGAATACGGGCGGAATGGGCGCCTTTTCGCCCAGCCGGATTTATGACGAAAAAATGGCAAAGGATTGCATGGAAAATATTTTCCTGCCGACTATGAACGCCATGAACGCCGAGGGACGCACCTTTAAGGGAGTGCTGTATTTTGGACTTATGTCAACCAAAGACGGCGTAAAGGTTATTGAGTACAACTGCCGCTTCGGGGATCCCGAAACTCAGGCTGTGCTGCCGAGACTTGAGGGCGACCTTTTGGAAATTTTTGAAGCTGTAATTGACGAACGGCTCGACGAGGTCAACATCGGCTGGAAAGAGGGCGGCTGCGTCTGTGTTGTCGCGGCAAGCGGAGGTTATCCCGAAAAGTACGAAAGCGGCAAGGAGATAAGCGGCGTTGCGGACGCCGAGGCTCTTGACGGAGTTAAGGTTTTTCATGCCGGAACAAAGCGCGACGGGGACAGGCTCTTGACCGCGGGAGGCAGAGTTCTCGGAGTGACGGCTGTCGCGCCAAGCCTTGACGAAGCGATAAAACGCGCCTATGACGGTATAAAAAGAATTCGCTTTGATAAAATGCACTATCGCCGCGACATCGGAATAAAGAAAAATCAATAGGTGACGGAGATGAAACGGGAGATAAAATACCTGATAGCTTCCGACCTCCACGGCTCGGCATTTTGGCTTGAGAGGTTGCTTGACCGCTATAAAAGCGAAAACGCGAACCGCCTTGTTTTGCTGGGCGACATCCTTTATCACGGCCCGCGCAACGACCTGCCCGACGGTTATGCGCCGAAGCGCTGCATTGAGCTGCTTAACGGCTTTGAGGACGATATTCTCTGCGTGCGCGGAAACTGCGACACCGAGGTTGACCAAACGGTGCTGAATTTCCCTGTTTTGGCGGATTATGCCGTGATAGATTACGGCGGTACGCTTATCTATCTTACTCACGGACACCTTGAGCTGCCGAATTTCAAGGGAAAACCGATTGTGCTGAGCGGACACACGCATATTTTCGGATGCGAGGATCGCGGAAGCTGTGTCTGCCTCAATCCCGGCAGCGTCAGCTTGCCCAAGGAGGGGAAGCCTCACACCTATATGATTCTGGAAAACGGAAGGTTTATCAACAGAACGCTTGACGGTGTGGATGTTTTTTCGTACAAAATTTAAATTGCACATTTTATACAAGGCTTAAGCGTAAATTTTTGTGAGATTTATTGATAGAAAAATCGTCGGATTTTTGATATAATGTCAGTAAGAGCGAGGTGTTTTGAGTGGATTTTTCCGAAAAGACAATAAATAAGGACTATAAATTTATCGGTGAAATTATAAAGCTTCGTGTGGATACGGTCGAAACTCCGAGCGGCAGAACGGCTACGCGCGAGCTTGTGGAGCATCCGGGAGGAGTTGCCGTTGCCGCGCTCACTGACGACGGCAAAATTATAATGGAATGGCAGTATCGCCGTCCGTTTGACAGAAATGTATATGAAATTCCGGCGGGCAAGCGCGAGCAAAGCGAGGATACATTGAGCTGCGGTATGCGCGAGCTTGAAGAGGAAACCGGCTATAAGGCGAAGAATTTCATGTATCTCGGAAGCATACTTCCTACGCCGGGCTTTTGCAGCGAGGTGTTGCATATGTACGCCGCGACGGGACTTTACAAGGGAGAGCTGCACCGCGACAGGGACGAATATATGGAGCTGGAGCAGGTGCCGCTTGAAAGCGTCGTTGAAAAAATCCTCAACGGAGAAATCGTGGACGCGAAAACCTGCGTTGCCGTTCTGAAGGTGAACGAATTGCTTCGCCGGGGAGTTATCAAGCTCGGATAGAATTTGGAAAATTACGGCGGGAAGCTTTTTCCCGCCGTGTTTTTAACCGTTAAGGAGGCAGCTATGTCGATTAAGGTTGCGTTTGCGGCTTTGGGCTGCAAGGTAAATCAATACGAGTCCGACGCCTGCGCCGCCATATTTAGGGAAAAGGGCGCGGAAATAGGCTCGTTCGACGAGCCGTGCGATGTTTACATAATAAATACCTGCTCGGTTACGAATCTCGGCGACAGAAAAAGCCGTCAGCTTCTTCGCCGCGCTAAAAGGCTGAACCCTTCAGCCGTCGTTGTCGCTACGGGCTGCTACGCGCAGACGGCCTATGACGAGGTTGCGGCTATGCCGGAGGTGGATTTGGTTGTCGGCACGGCTATGCGCCATAAAATATACGACCTTGTTGTCGCCGTAATGAACGGCGAAAAAGTCGATACAAGAATTAATATAATGAAAGAAAGGGAATATGAGGAGCTGGAAACCGAGGGCAGCGAGGAACGCTCGCGCGCTTACATCAAAATACAGGACGGCTGCGACAATTTCTGCTCTTATTGTATAATTCCCTATGCGCGCGGGCCCGTGCGTTCGCGCGGCCTCGAAAATATAATAAAAGAAGCGGAGCGGCTGTCGGAAAAGGGCTACCGTGAAATTGTGCTTACGGGAATCCATGTCGCGTCATACGGAAAGGATCTCGGAAACGGCAGCGGACTTATGGATGTTATCGAAAGCGCGGCGCGGCTTCCGAAAATCGAGCGCATACGGATAAGCAGCATAGACCCCCGCGCGTTTTCCGATGATTTTATTGCCCGCGCCGCAGCCTGCGGCAAGCTTTGCCGCCATTTTCACATTTCGCTGCAAAGCGGGAGCGCGTCGGTGCTGAGACGCATGAACAGAAAATATACTCCCGAGCAGTATCTTTCCGTGCTGGCAAGGCTTCGCGCCGCCATGCCGGATTGCTCGGTTACGACGGATATAATTTGCGGCTTCCCCGAAGAAAGCGAGGAGGAATTTGCCATGACGCTTGCTTTCGCCGAAAAAGCCGCCTTTGCGAGGATACACGTTTTCCCTTATTCCGAACGGAGGGGAACGGCTGCGGCGGCAATGGAGCAGGTACCTCATTCGGTTCGCAATGAGCGCGCGGCGCGGCTCGGCGCTTTGGCGGAGGAAATGAAAAGGAAATTTGAGCTTTCGCAGGTGGGACGGACGGCGGAGGTTTTGTTTGAACAGCTCAAGGACGGCTGCTGCGAGGGTCTGAGCAAAAATTATGTCCGCGTTTACGTTCCGTCCGAAAGGGATATGACCGGTGAAATACGCCGAGTTGAAATCAGGGAATACAGGGACGGCCGATTATACGGCGAACTTGCGTAAATCGGCAATTTAATTAAGGAAGCGTCAAGCAATCCGAGACTTAGGCATTTCGGGATTAATCGGCGCTTTCTTAGCATACTAATGTTAATAATTTATTTACTTTTTTTTTATAGTTAGGCAATATAAAGGGATTATCATAGAGCTTGTAAAATTTAATGGGAGGTAAATACATATGGCTGAAAACGAAACAAACGCTCCAACCGCTGCCGACAGCGGGGGAACGCCCAAGCAACCGAAGAAAAAAAAGAGCTTTTTTAAAAGCAAATGGTTCAAAAGAATCATAATTGTATTGATACTTGCGGCAGCGGTCGCGGCTTTCTTTATTTACAGGAGCTATAAGGCTTCCAAGGAAGCCACGGCGGAAGCGACAAGCACGGCCTCCATAATTACCCGCGGCGACATTACGGTTAAGATAACCGGTTCGGGAACGGTCGAGGCATACGATGAATACTCGATAGTTCCGACGGTCACGGGAACAATCGAAACCTGTTCGGTCGAGGAAGGCGACTATGTAAGCGAGGGCGACGTGCTTTACAAATTTGACAGCACGGTTGCCGACAACGCCATAAAGACCGCGCAGAACTCAATTAAAACCGCTCAGAACAGCGTGACCTCGGCGCTCAACAACATCACTCAGGCCGAGACAACGCTTTCCAACCGTGCCGACGACGTTCAGAAGGCAAAGGATAACATTGCCGACCTCACGATTTACGCCAATTCCACGGGCAAGATAAGCGGACTTAATCTCACGGTCGGAAACGACGCGAACGGGAACATCTGCACGATAACCGACACAAACACTCAGCTTGTCAAGGTGCCGTTCAACAAGTCGCAGTTCGATCAAATAAGCGTCGGAGACAGCGTTACATTAAATATTGAAAAATATATGTCAACCGCTTCCGGTACGGTGCGGCGCAAATACAGCGCGGCAGGCACCGGCAGCGACGGCAGCAGCGTCGTTTACGATGTTGAGATTCTCATCGACAACAGCGTAACCCTGCCCGAGGGAACAATTGTGACCGCTACGGTGTATACATCCTCCGGCAATGTTACGTCCTCCCTTACGGGAAGCGTTTACTATCCCGACCCCACAGCCGTTATCGCGGAGCAGGCGGGAAAGGTTCAGAAGGTTTACGTCACAAACGGAGACTGGGTTGAAAAGGGCGCGGTGATTGCCCAGCTTGAAAGCACCTCTCTTCAGGACGCTCTCAAAACGGCCCAGCAAAACTATACCAACGCTCAGACTTCGCTTCAGGAGGCGCGCAACAGCTACCAGAACTCTTTGACGAATCTTGAAAACGCGCAGTCTACACTTGAGGACCGCCAGAGCGACGCCGACGATTATACCATTACGTCTCCGATAAGCGGAGTGGTTCTCAGCAAGAGCTATAAGGCGGGCGATACCATTTACGGCACAAACTCCACGACCCTTATGGTTATTGCCGATATGAGCAAGATGAAGTTTACAATCAGCGTCGATGAGCTTGATATTGCCTCGATTGCCATCGGGCAGGAGGTTGATGTTACCTCCGACGCTCTCGAGGGCGTTGAGCTTACAGGCTATATAACGACAATATCCAAGATGGGTACCTCCTCAAACGGCGTTACAAACTATCCGGTCGAGGTTACAATCGACGAGCCGGGCGAGCTTATGAGCGGAATGAACGTAAGCGCCGAAATTATTGTCAGTGAAGCGAAAAACGTTATCCGCGTTCCCGTTTCGGCTGTCAGCTACTTTGACGGTTCCTATTACGCGACGGTTATCGGCGAGGTGGAAGGTCTTGGCGATAACGCTTCCGGCGCGAGAATGCCCTCCGCAAGCGACGGAGCCGAAATGCCGGAAGGCGGAGCGATGCCGGAAGGCGGTATGCCCGAGGGAGAAGCTCCCGCGGCGGACGCCGAAAGCGAAGATACCGAAAGCGAAGCCGTCAAAGCTTCCGCGGCAAGCTCCGGCAAAAACACGGCCGCACAGCAGCGGCGCGCAACAAACGATATGTCGATTAAGTTCAGCGACGAAGAGGAACGCGTTCAGATTGAAATCGGAATAAGCGACGACGACTATTATGAGGTTATAAGCGGACTTGAAGTAGGTCAGGTTGTCTACGACGAAGGCTCCACATCCTCAGGCTCAACCGGTATGATGGGCATGATGGGCATGATGGGCGGCGGCGGAGGCGGCAATCCCGGCGGCGGCGGCGGAGGCGGCGCTCCCGGCGGCGGAGGAGGCCCGAGATAAATGATTCGAATTGAAAATATGTATAAAATATACAAAATGGGCGACGTTGAGGTACGCGCGCTTAACGGAATAAACCTCCACATCAAGCCCAAGGAATTCGTTTCAATCATCGGGCCCTCCGGCAGCGGAAAGTCCACTCTTATGAACATGATAGGCTGCCTTGACGTTGCCACCAGCGGCGAATACTGGATTGAAGGAGTACCCGTGGAAAATATGAGCGAAGACGAGCTTGCCGCGCTCAGAAATGAAAAAATAGGCTTCATTTTCCAAGGATACAACCTGCTTCCGAAGCTTACGGCGTATGAAAATGTGGAGCTTCCCCTGATTTACAGGGGACTCCCCGCCTCGAAGCGCGCCACGCTTGTTAAAAACGCGCTGGAAAGGGTCGGCATGGCGGACAGAATGCATCATAAGCCGAAGGAGCTTTCCGGCGGTCAGCAGCAAAGAGTAGCCATTGCGAGGGCGCTCAGCAACAATCCTTCGCTTATCCTTGCCGATGAGCCTACGGGCGCGCTCGATTCCAAAACGGGTATTGAGGTGCTTCAGATGATGAAGGACATCCACAAGGAAGGCAATACCGTTGTGCTTATTACTCACGACAGCAACATCGCGCGCAACGCCGAACGTGTTGTACGCATAGCGGACGGCGTTATTACCAGTGATACGACGATGACAGAGGATGTGGTTTGCAGATGAATTTGTATATGTCGTTCAAAATGGCGATTTCAAACATATGGTCGTCGAAAATACGTTCCTTGCTTACAATGCTCGGCATTATAATCGGCGTGGCGTCGGTTATCATTCTTGTAAACCTTGTAACCGCCGCGACGCTGGAGATGCGTTCCTCGCTGGAAAGCATGGGCACAAACCTCATTCAGGTCAGCATAAGCCGCGGCGGTTGGGGCATGACAAGAAGCGTTTCCCTTTCGGAGCTTGAAGAGCTTGCCGAGGAAAACGACGATCTTTTTGCCTATGTAACTCCGCTTGTCAGCAGCATGGGCGTTATAAAATACGGCACGGAATATGTTTCGACGTCGATTACCGGCGTGAACGAGGATTATCTTGAAATCCGAAGCCGATCGGTTACCGAGGGACGGTTCCTGACAAACGCCGACATCGAGAACCGCAGCAATGTGGTTGTAATAGGTGAATATATAAGAAAAGAGCTTTTCGGAACGGAAAGTCCCATCGGGCAGACGGTCAAGATAAACAACGAGAAATTCACGGTTATAGGATTGCTTGACCAGAAGTCGTCCAACGCCTCCAGCGGCGGCGACGACGATATTATGATAATTCCGTATTCCCGCGCCACAAGGCTTATCAGAAACGCGAACATCAACAGCTTCATGGTTTCCGCGACAAGCTCCGATTATATGAGCGAGGCTACGGAAGCGATTGAGGATTTTCTTTACAAGAAGTTTAAGAGCGATGATTACTATACGGTTCTCAATACTGCCGAAATGATTGATACGATCGATGAGGCTCTCGGCACAATGACGCTTCTTATGGCGGGCATTGCGGGAATTTCACTTATTGTCGGCGGCATAGGAATTATGAACATCATGCTGGTAACGGTTTCCGAAAGAACAAAGGAAATCGGTATCCGCAAATCCATCGGCGCAAAGCGCAGGAGCATCATATCCCAGTTCCTTATAGAGGCGGCGGTCATAAGCTGCATGGGGGGAATTGTCGGAATTGTATTGGGGGTAGTGGGCAGCCATTTTGTGTGCATTGCCATGGGCATGAGCTCAGTACCCCTATCGAAACAGACGACGGTTATCCTCGGCTCCTTCGCGTTCTCGGCTTTGATCGGAATATTTTTCGGTCTTTATCCGGCAAACAAGGCAGCGAAGCTTAATCCCATTGACGCCCTGCACACAGACTAATTAAGAATTGGAGGAAGACAGCTATGAAGAAAAAATTTCTTGCTCTGGCTCTTGCGCTGACGCTTGCCGTCGGAATGAGCGCGGTCGGCGGCGGGACGGCTTTTGCCGCCGGCTTTGCCGACACCTACGCAAATCCGGAGCTTAACGACGCCGTAAGTATGCTCAGCAGTCTCGGAATACTTTCGGGCATGGGCGACGGCAACTTTTATCCTTACGCTAATCTTACACGCGCCCAATTTGCGAAAATTGCGGTCTACCTTATGGGCAAGGAAGAAAATGCCGTAAGCACAAGCGTCCCGTTCATGGATGTTGAGGCGGGACACTGGGCGACGGGCTATATCGGGCTTGTCAGCTCGGAGGGCATAATTTCGGGCTATCCGAACGGAACCTTCGGCGCGGACGAGGAAATAACCTACGCGCAGGCGATAACCGTCGTAGTCCGCACCTTGGGCTACAGTGGCGAGGACGTCGGCTACCGCTGGCCGGAGGGCTATGTTGAAAAAGCGCAGGCAATAGGCATTCTGGACGGAATCACAATCTCCGACATAAATATGCCGATAACGCGCGGCGACGTCGCTTTGCTCTGCTACAACGCTCTCTTTTGCGACATGAAGAGCGGCGCAAAGCTTATTTCCATGCGTAATGTCACCGAGAATGAGGATATAATCGTAATTGCCGACAGCAATACCGACGTAAGCCTCGGAACGGACATTGTAAGCACAACGGCGGGCAACTTTAAAATTACCGCCGACAGCGATATTCCCGAATCCATGGTTGGCAGCAAGGGCGACCTTTACAGCGATAAGGACGGAAACATCATAATCTTCATTCCCGATTTTGAAACAACCCGTACCCTTGTTGTGACAAGCACGCTTTTCAACGCCGACTCAAACAAGGTTGAGATAAGCTATACCGAAAACGGAACGGCGGGCAGCGAAAGCTTCTCTCTCAGCTATCCTGTCTATAATGAGGGCGAAATTCTTACAATCGGCAAAAGCTACAGCCTTATGACCGAGGGCAGCGAGCTTAAAATGTTTTACGATGAAAAGGGCAGCTTCCAGCGCGCGGTACTCTATACAAAGACCATGCTCGGCCCCGTGACCGTTGATTCGGAGGGCTTCTCGATAACGAACGCTTTCGGACTTACGGACACCGACGGACTCAAGGTTATACGCAAGGGATTGAGCGCGACGGTTGACGACATACAGCGCTTCGACGTATTATATTATGCCGAAAACACCAACACTCTCTATGCCTATGCCGACAGGGTGACGGGAATCTATGAGGAGGCTTTGCCGATAAAGGCAAACGTCACAAGCATAGTTCTCAGCGGCACAACCTATGAGCTTGCCACCCAGACTGCAATGAACAAGCTGAACGAAAGCGAGGGAGCTTTCGCGATTAACGACAGGGTAACCTTGCTCAAGGGTAGGAACGGAGAAATCGTCGATGCGGTTGACACGGACAGCGCCGATTTGCTCAGCTACGGCGTGGTTCAGTACGCATACGTTGCGATTTCCGATTCCGATGACAGCAAGGGACGCGGGGATTATTACGTTACCATGTTCATGGGCGACGGCTCCGTGGCGGACTACAAGTGCGACAAGGACTACACGAAGAACATAGGCGATTTCTGCAAGCTGGAATTCAGCGGCGGCGTTCTCACGCTGGAGAAGGTTTCCTATAAAAAGATAAGCGGCACGCTCGACAAAACCGTTCCGAGCCTTGGCGGATACTGGTTCGCGAACGACTACGGCATAATCGAGCTTGTAAGCCTTCCCGAGGAAGGCGCGGCGACGCTGCGCAAGGTTTCCATGAGCGAAATCAGCGTTGACAGCCTTTCAAGCTCCGAGGTTATCCATGCTCAGCAAACGGGAACCATGGGAGATATTTCTATCCTATACATTCAGGACGTTACGAACGAGCAGTATGAGTACGGCGTTGTAACCGATATTGACACACCCAACGGTACAAGCGGCGATTCGGCAAGAAAGACCTATACCTTGCTGCTCGGAACAACGGAAAAGACAATCACAAACAATTTCGTGTTTAAGGAGGGCGACGCCATAGGCTACGGCAAGGGCAGTGACGGCAGCGAAACCTTCATTACCCTGACAAAGGTTGCGGAGGGAACGTCGGTCACGGCGAAAACCTCGAATCGGATAAAGCTGAACGACGTAATTTATACTCTGAGCGACAATGTTGTGGTTTACGGCGGCGACCAACCGAGCAAATACCGTTCATTCAGCGTTGACGACCTTGTGGATATGACGAACATTTCCTCAATTAAATTTTATTCCGACAGGACGCTCGCGCAGGGCGGGGTTGTGAAGGTAATTATTGTGAAAACCAAATAAATCGGACGCTTACGAAATATCATTTTTGCTTCGGCAAAAATGATATTTTCGGTTGAGGCGTCAAAATTTGCGGAAAGAAAATCGAATATAAGTATTTGCTTCCGTTTGCGCCGCGAAAAATTTTGTAAATTATTAGCAGCTACGCCGCAAACAAATTTCAATATGTCATAATTTTGTAATATATTTATAATATAATATATCCGTACGCAATGACATTATTTTTTGCAAGGCGGAAACCGCTGAATAAAGGGAGGGGCGGCGCATGGCGGAAAAGCTCATAATTCCCGGAAAATACATAGGCTCGGACGGAGAGGAATATACCGTGGTCATGACCGCTTCCGACGGCGTGACCGAAGAAAAAACCGTCATTTACCGCAAAAGCGGCGACGGTTCTTTTTTCACGCTTTCCGCCGAGGCATGGCGAAAAAGCTTTACTCCCGCCGAGGAAGCCGCTCTTGCGGAAGGCGAAAATGCCGGCGATTCCGAGCTTGTCCGCCGCTTTACGGAGCTTTTTTCCGGTCGGCGCGGGGTTTGCGCCTTCTACTGGAGAAACGCTTTCGGGTCGGAGGGCTATAATTATATTTGTGAAAATTACGAAATTGTTCCGGGGTGTATGCGCGGCATTGACAACTGCAAAAATTGCCGCGGCGGACGGCTTGTTCCGTTTTCGGAAACTGTCGCCGCAAAGCACCTTGACGGAAAGCTGCTTTGCGGGGTTTATCCGGTTACGGCGGAGGGACTTTGCCGCTTCCTTGCTTTGGAGCTTGAACGCCATGCCCAGCTTGCGCCGCTTGCCGAAATTTGCCGCGATTACGACATCCCCGCCTATGCGGAACGCTTTGGCAATATGACGCGGCTGTGGATTTTCTTCGACGGCTTTGTTCCGGCGAGGGCCGTCCGTGCTCTCGGATGCTCGCTGATAACTGCGGCGATGGAAAAATCGCCCGAAATTACCTTCTCGCTCTATGACAGGCTCTGTCCCCATCCCGCCGAGCTTGCGGAGGGGAGCTTCGGACTGCCGGTAATTCTTCCTCTGGGAAAACAGAAAAGGCGCGTGTCCGTGTTTGTCGATCGAGAGGGCGAGCCGCTTGCGCGCGGAGCGATGGAAATTTACGGCTTTCGCAGCATTACGCGGAGCTACCTTGCCGACAGGCTGAACGCCCTCGGAAACAGCGGCTTCGGCAAGCTTTACGGAGGAGTGCGCCCAAGGCTGAAGCCGCTTACATTCCCGAAAAAGCTCGCAATCGGCGTCGGTGCCGACATTGCCGTCCCGCTGCGTTCCCTTACGCCGGAAACAAGAAACGCCATGCGGCGCATGGCGTGCTTTAAAAATCCTCCGTCCGCATTGGAGGAATACGGCGAAAGACTGCCCTCGGTTGCGGTTTGCTTTACGGAGGACGAAAAATATCTCCGTCTGCCCAAGGGACTCGGAACCGACGTCGAGGAGCTTTTAAAAGCGTCCGCTGCCGATTTTTCCGTAGCTTACGAGGCCCCCGAACGCGAAAAGCCGCATCTTAACGCAGCATATACTATTTCGGGAACACAGAGAGAGGCGGCGGACGAACTGCTTTCCCGCTCCTGCGGAGTAATTCTCGGAAGAACGGGCAGCGGAAAAACGCTTGTTGTCGCCGAGCTTATCGCTCGGGCAAGGACTACCGCGCTTATACTTACCGCCGACGAAGCCGCCCGCCGCCGCTGGATTGACAACGTATACAGGCTTTTCGGCATCGACGCCGAAAGAAACGGAAGCAAGGTCGCGGTAAAGCTGATAACCGACGAAAAAATAAAGGACAAATACGGGCTGCTGATTTTGGCTGATTTGAGCCGTATGCCGATGAACGCCGAAATTTTCCGCCGCGTAAACGCGCTCAGACCGAGCCGCGTCTACGGGATAACGGCCGATGACAAACGCCGCGACGGAATGTGGGGATACATATATATGCTTTGCGGCGATGTGGCATACAGAATGGGCTGAAGAAGCGCCGAAGAATAAATGCCTGTTTGGCGGGGAGAATTGTGCGCGTCCGGAGCTTTTTCGCTATCCGTATATCGTTTCTCCGCAGTACAGCCGGATAT
Source organism: uncultured Oscillospiraceae bacterium (assembly GCA_964537995.1). Lineage (GTDB taxonomy): Bacteria > Bacillota > Clostridia > UMGS1883 > UMGS1883 > JAFLUQ01. The sequence continues at coordinate 29,692 of CAZICW010000007.1, read as the reverse complement.
AATCCTTTAATCTGCTTTCGCTGACGGGGCGCGATGAAATTGCGTATACTCTTTCCGCGCACACATTCTCCATTACAGAGCGAAAAATCTCGCCCGTACAGCGCAGTCTGTCGCAGTCTGTGACGACGACAGTTGCGTAGAGGGAAAGATATTCCGCCAAAAGCAGCGGGGTTTTTGCGCCGATAACCGCGACATCAAGCGTTCCGAGCGGATAGTCGCTGTCGCCGACGACGCAGCCGACGAGATCCCCGTTCAGCCCGAACGCCTCGCAGAGCCGCCGCTTCCAGCGCAGGGCCGCAGCCCTGTCGGCGGTCAGAATAAGCGCGGTTCTTCCGAGCCTTGCCAGCAGCGCGCATATTATAAGTGTTTTTCCGCTTCCTATGGGAGCGGTTATAATTCCTTCCTTGCGGTCTTCGGCGGCAAGAACGCCGTTTTGCTGCCATGAGTTAAGCTTCCGTTTCAGCCCCAGACGGAGCTTTTTTCCTTTTGCGCCGCTGTTTGCCGTATGTATTTCCGCTTCGGGCAGAATGGCGGAAAGATTAATTCCTCTCGGAAGAGCCAGCCTTCCGCCGCCTACGGAATAACAGCGCACGACCGTCGGAGTGTTGTTAAATTCGCCGCAATCGGGATTGACAAAGCTTGCCGCGCGGCAGAGGGAAGCAAGCGCGCGGGAAGAAAGCTCCCTTTCGCGAAGATATATCGAGCCGCAAAGCTCCGCGTTAAGAGTAAGAGCGAGCTTCTCCGTGCTTTTATCGGAAAAATCGGCCGCCGACGGCGAAAAATCCCGCAAAAGCTTCAGCGTATCCTCGGCAGGCTCAAAATTTTCGTCCAAAAGGAAGGAGTAGCCCTCTCCGCTGTCGAACAGGGGCAGCAGCGCCGGTTTGCCGAAGCCGCCCTTTTTGCCCGCGGAGGGCAGGATCTCGTCCGAAATCGAAGCAGCGAGCTTGGGGTTAAGAGCCGTAAGCTCCTCAATAACCCTTTCCGCGGCTAAAACAGCCGCTTCGGGGCTTACTTCGCGCCCGAAAAATATCCAAAGCCGCGCTTTCCGACCGTAGTCGGATATTTCCTTCAGACAGTCCGCCGAAAAGCCGCGGCAAATTTCGTCGGCAAGACGCAAAGTCTCCGCCGGAGCCTTTCCGCCTATTTCCAGAACGCAAAAGCGGCACAGCCCGTTTTCGTCCGCGGGATAAATTCCCGCCGCGGCTCTGCCGCTTATGTGCGCCGCTATATCTGCGGACGAAAGAGAGCGGAAGCCGTTCCCGCCGCAGTGGGAACAGTCCGCGTTATCGGCGTTGGGACAAAGGGTGCAGGCGCGCCGCCGCACAAGCCTTCCCGAAACGGTTCTGGAAAATAAGACAAACGGCTTGCGCCTGCCGCCGAAAATGCCCGAAATCAGTCTGTAAAGCTCGTCAATATCGGAACCAAGACCATTCATAGCGTCATTCTCCGTTGTCCTCGGCCGATTCGGCAAGCTTGGCTTCAACCTCGGCAAGCGCGGCTTCAACCTCTTCGCGCTTAATTGCCGTAACGCCCGTGAACGGGTGGCGCAGCGCGTGATTGAGCATATCTTCCGCATCCTCATAGTTTCCCTTTGCCATAAGTACCTTGGCGTAGTTGTAGTAAGCCGTCGGCCCGCCCTGATTAGCCGCGGAAAGGGCTTTGTATATTTCCTCCGCTTCGTCGAGCTTATCGGTGCGAAGGTACATTTCACCGAGATTTGCGGCTATTGTGCGGTCGTCGGAGTTGTAATCGTAGGCTTCTTTAAGAAAAGTGAGCGCCTCATCGTTCATTGAGGGGTCAGCCGCCGCTTTGTCGAGGTAGAGCAATCCGAGCGTGCCGTATGTGTCGGTCGCGGGCATTTCGGCGTGAACCTCCTTCATAAGCTCAAACGCTTCGTCCGTCCTTCCCGCCTTGCGCATGATTATCGCCTTATTGTGCTTCGCGCGGCAAACGTCCGCCTGCTTTCCTTTGCCCGACGCAATGTATTCGTCAAGCACGGCTTCCGCCTCGGCGTCTTTGTTTTCGCGAAGCAGACAGTAGGAATAGTAGACCACCATATTGCCGTCAAGCTTTCCGGTTTTATACGCCTTTTCCATCAGAGCAAGCCCTTGGGGCTTTTTTCCTTTGTTATAAGCGCTGTTGCCGCGCAGCATAAGAATTGTCGGCCATTTCAGCCATACAAGCACAATAAGCAGCACGAGCAGCGCCGCTATCCCCAAAATATGATTCACGAAATTATAGATGATGAATACGGCGATAAACGGCAGCAGAGTAATCAAAAATTGCATAAAAATCCTTCCTTTTTTTAAAATTCGGCATTTCCGGCTGTACGCGGAAAGCTCTGAACGTCGCGAATATTCGTGACGCCCGTTATATACATCAGCGCGCGCTCAAAGCCTAACCCGAAGCCGGCGTGCCGCGCGCTTCCGTAACGGCGCAGGTCGAGGTACCACCAATAATCTTCTTCTTTAAGCCCCAGCTCCGCCATTCTCGCGGTCAGCACGTCAAGGCGTTCTTCTCTTTGAGAGCCGCCGATGATTTCTCCGACGCCCGGGACAAGACAGTCCATGGCGGCAACGGTTTTTCCGTCGTCGTTCAGCCGCATATAGAACGCCTTTATCTCCTTGGGATAGTCTGTAACGAAGACGGGGCGCTTGAAAATTTTCTCTGTCAGATACCTTTCATGCTCGGTCTGGAGGTCAACTCCCCACGAAACGGGGTATTCAAATTTTTCTCCGCTCTCCTCGAGCAGCTTTACCGCTTCGGTATAGGTTACGCGGGCAAAGTCGGAGCCTATGACTCCGTTCAGCCGCTCAATCAAGCCCTTATCCACGAATTTGTTGAAAAACTCCATTTCCTCGGGGGCTTCGGCGAGCACATACTTTATTATATATTTCAGCATATCCTCCGCAAGCTCGGCGTCGTCGTCAAGATCCGCAAAGGCGATTTCCGGTTCTACCATCCAAAATTCCGCTCCGTGGCGCGGCGTGTTGCTGTTTTCCGCGCGGAAGGTCGGGCCGAAGGTGTAAATGCTTCCCAGAGCCATCGCGTGGGTTTCTCCGTTGAGCTGACCGCTGACAGTGAGATAGGCGGGCTTGCCGAAAAAGTCCTTCGAGTAGTCCACACCGCCGTCCTCTCCGCGGGGAGGATTGTCCAAGTCAAGCGTTGTTACGCGGAACATCTCTCCCGCGCCCTCGCAGTCGCTTGCTGTTATTATCGGAGTATGAACATAAACGAAGCCCCTTTCGTTGAAAAAGCGGTGTATAGCGTAAGCAAGAACACCGCGTACACGCAGCACCGCCGAAAACAGATTCGTCCTCGGACGCAGATGAGCTATGGTGCGGAGATATTCGTTGCTGTGACGTTTTTTTTGCAGCGGATAATCGGGAGAGGAAACGCCCTCGATTTCGGCGGAATCGGCATTCAGCTCAAACGGCTGCCGCGCGTCGGGAGTAAGGCGGATTTCCCCCTCGAACCAAATTGCCGCGCCGACATTCAGGGAAACAATTTCGTCGTAGCGGCTCAGCTTTGACTTTTCGGCGACGACCTGAAGCCCTTCAAAAAAGCTTCCGTCGTTCAGCGAAACAAAACAGAACGCGCCGTTGTCGCGTATGCTTTTTATCCAGCCCGCCACGCGGACGCGTTCACCCTCTTTCCTCGGTGAGGAATAAAGAACTTTGATGGTTGTGCGTTTCATGATTTTCCTCCAAATAAGACCTTATTGGGACGCGCCGATTGTTTCCGGAAAACCGACGGCAAAAAAAGCTAAACCGCCGAGCGGCTTTCTGCGGCAGTGACTGAGCCTTCGGCGCCTCCATACTTATTATGGCACAAAAATATTAATTTGTCTATAATTTATGCGAAAATTTTACTAAACTTCTTGACTTTGCCAAAGTTTTACGCTAAAATATATAAAGAAAGATGTTTTTCAAAAGAAAAAAAGCACATAATATAATTAAGCATACCGGAGGAAAATTGCAATGAAAAAAATTTCCGATAAAGATATAGAGCAAAATAAAATTGTCCGCAAGGAAAGTGCCGAGCAGCTTTCCAACAGTATTGTCACGCTGACCGCGGTGATAATACTTTACGCTCTTTTGCTTTTGTTCCTTCAGAAAATGAGCGAAAATACGGCGACGATTCTGGGGGCGGTCGCCTTTGAACAGATTCTTTTCTGGGGCGGCATAATCGGCGCGATGGTATGCGCCGCAATCGGAGCGTATAAAGAAAAAAAGGGATTTTTTATTTACTGCGGAATCTTTGTTTATATTTTCTGGAGCATGACGGTTATCCAGTATTGCGGCGCCATGGGCTCCGACAAGGCGTATTTGCTTGTGTATATCAGTCTTGCTGTGGCGTTTGTGATTGTTCAGCTTTACGGGATTCTTGTCGGAAGGGGAAAAATGTACAGCAAAAGGGCGTTTACGGTTTTTTCCGTTGCCGCGATTATAATTTTTCTTCTCTTCTGCGCCGCCGCGGTTGCGCTGAAAACACGGTTTTTCGGGCTTTGGGGATAACTTGAGAAATAAAAACAGGAACGCGCGTCTTGACAAAAGTCGAGACGCGCGCTTTTTATGCGGCTTGAAGCGGGAGAAAGCTCCCGCCGCTTTGTTAATTAGGCAGGACGTTAATCCTTTTACGGCTTATTCCGCGCATAAATACGGCGGAAATAGCCGCCGAAACGCCTTCGGCAATCGGGAAGGTTAACCATACAAGCCACGTATTCCCGTTTTGCAGCGCAAGCATCGTGAAGCCCCATGCGACGGGAAGCACAAACAGAAGCTGACGGCAAACGGAAATGACAAGCGACTCAAGACCGCTGTCCAGCGCCTGA
>CAZICW010000007.1:0-24758 GCA_964537995.1 uncultured Oscillospiraceae bacterium | reverse complement strand
AAGCTGACGGCAAACGGAAATGACAAGCGACTCAAGACCGCTGTCCAGCGCCTGAGCGATAATTGCGGGCAGCCCTATGGAATATATTTGAAGGAAAATCCGCCCCGACGGTTTCATGTATTTCAAGCCGTTATCTATCTCAACGTTCAGCCTCAGATGGAAAAACAGAGCGACAAGGAAGGATGCAATCTGCCCGATAACCGTGGCGTATGCCGCTCCGCGCACGCCCATTTCGGGAAATCCGAAAAGCCCGTAAATGAGAATCGGGTCAAGTATTATATTGATGACCGCGCCGGAAATTTGAGCTGCGGGCAATTTTTAAAAAATTTCGTGCCGAAGTCAGCCGCTTTTTTGTGAAAAACCTTACATACTTTCCACCGGCTCGATAGCCAGAACCTCAAGCTGCTTCAGCAGCAGCCTCTTTGTAAGAGCGCAAAGCCCCAGCCACGCGGCGCGCTTATCCGCGTCCGGCTCGCCGAGAATGCGGTTGTCGTGGTAAAAGACCGAAAATGCCGACGCGAGAGCGTAAGCGTTTTCGCAGACATAGTTTGGCGCTCTTTCCGCGAGCGCGTGCTTAAACGCTTCGCCCGAAAGCAAAATCGTCAGCATAAGACCGCGTTCGGCGTCGGTATGGATTTTATCGCCGTGAATCGGGAAATCTCCGTCCGCGCCGGCTTTCTTGAGAATTGAATTTATCCTTGTGACGGTGTAAAGCAGATAGGTTCCGGTTTTCCCCTCAAAGGACAGGAATTTGTCCAAATCAAAGATATAGTCCTTGCTGCGGTGGTTTATGAGGTCGCCGAATTTTATCGCGGCAATTCCCACGCGCTCCGCCGTTTCGCTGCGGCGATCGCTTTCGGTAAATTCGCTTCCGGTCAGCTTTTCGGCTGCCGCCTCCGCCGCCGTATCCAAAAGCTCGCTCAGACGCATAACTCCGCCTTCGCGGGTTTTGTAAGCGTGACCGTCGCTGCCGTTCATTGTGCCGAAGCCGAGAAACTCCAAAGAGCAGTCTTCGTCCACAAGCCCCGCTTTCCTCGCGCAGCGGAAAACCTGAGTAAAATGCAGGCTTTGACGCTTGTCCACAACGTACCAAATTTTGTCGGGATGAAAATCCTCCTGACGCTGTATTATGGTTGAGAGGTCGGTTGTGGCGTAAATGCTGGAATTATCGCTTTTTTTGATTATTACGGGCGGCATCGGAGCCTTGTCTCCGTCCTCCGCAATCTCGACGATTTTCGCGCCGTCGCTTTCGAGCAGCAATCCCTTCTCGGTAAGAATTTCCATCAGCTTCGGCTCATAGCGGTCGGCGTCGCTCTCGCCGTACCAAAGGTCAAAATGTACGCCGAGACGGTCGTAGCTGCGCTTGAGGTCGGCTGTACTGACGCGGAGAATTTCCCGCCAGAGGGCGACATAGCCCGCGCGTCCGTTTTGCAGCTCGTTTGTCGCCGTCTTTGCCGCGGCCTTAAAATCAGGGTCTTCCTTGCTTTTTTGCGACGCGAAGGGATAAACCTCGTTCAGGGTATCGACGTCCAGCTCGGGAACAGCCTCGCCCTCGGAAAAATCCTCGGCAAAGCAGCGCCAATCCGGATGACGCTCGTTAAGCTCGGCAATAACAAGCCCGATTTGCAGTCCCCAGTCGCCGAGATGAATGTCGCCGTAAACGGTGCAGCCGGCCGCGCGGGCAATCCGCTTTACGGCTTCGCCGATAACCGCGCTCCGAAGATGGCCTATATGAAGCGGCTTTGCGACATTCGGGCCGCCGTAGTCGATTATTATTGTTTCCTTTTTTTCAACCTGCGGTATTCCGAGGTTTGGATCGGCGCTTATCTCCCGCATGAGCGAAACGAGATACCCGTCCGACAGCGTAAGATTGATAAAGCCGGGGCGGACGGCTTCAACGGCGGAAAAAACATCCTCGCCCCTAAGCCTTTCGGCAACCTCCTCGGCTATGGCAAACGGGGGCTTGCGAAGCTGCTTCGCCGCGGCAAACGCGCCGTTACATTGGAATTGGCAAAGGTCGGCGCGGTCGGAAACGGACACCGCTCCAAGCTCCGCCGCGCAGCCGCAGTCCGCGAATGCGCCGCCGACAAGCTCCGTAAGAATTTCTGTGACAGCCTTCATGGTTTGTCATCTCCTTGATGATGTCTTGATGATGTAAAGCTTTGCTTCCTTGTTTTTCCCATTTTACCATATTTCCGCGTAAATTACAATAAGAATCTCGAATTTTTTTGAATTTGACAAAAAATCGGCGCTTACCTACATATACTTAACCATATCCTTTTTCAGACGGGCGATGATTTTTTTCTCCAAACGGGAAATATAGCTCTGGCTTATGCCCAGAAGGTCGGCGACCTCCTTCTGCGTCAGCTCGCGTCTGCCGCCAAGCCCGTATCGAAGCTCGACAATCTGCTTTTCGCGGCTGCTGAGCTTATCCATTGCCTGATGAAGAAGCTGACAGTCAACCTCCTCCTCAATGCGCCTGTCAACGCTGTCAATGTCGGAACCGAGAATGTCTCCGAGAAGCAGCTCATTCCCGTCCCAATCGACATTGAGAGGCTCATCGAAGGAAACTACAATCTTGCTGCTGTTGTTTTTTCTGAGATACATAAGGATTTCATTCTCTATACAGCGGCTGGCGTAGGTTGCGAGCTTTATGTTTTTTTCGGGATTGAAGGTGTTGATTGCCTTTATAAGTCCGATTGCGCCTATGGAAATCAAATCGTCGGGGCAGATGCCGGTGTTGTCGAAGCGGCGGGCTATGTAGACCACAAGGCGGAGATTCCGCTCAATCAGCGTATTTCGGCACTTTTCGTCGCTTATATTCGCGAGGCACTTCGCTTCCTCCTCGGGTGAAAGCGGCGGCGGAAGGTAATCATTGCCGCCGATATAGTTTATTTCGGCGCCGCCGCGGAAAAGGCAGCCGCGAAATATGGATTTTAAAGCGTTCATTGTAAGAACTCCTTTCAAAATTTAGAACGGCGCGAGGCCTTTCGGCATATTATTTCATTCCTGTTTCCTCATTGGGATTATAGAGCGCGTCATAGCTCCTGTCTGCGGAAAGCGCCTTGGGGTATATGCCGATTATGCACCGCCCCATGGGGCGCAGTCCGCTGCCTTCGCGCACGGCGGCAAGGTCGGGGACAAAACCCACCATAAGTCCGTTTTCCGCTCCGACGGAGCTGAACGGAATGAGCCTTGCCTTTATGCCGAGAGCCGTTATTTCGGAAAGTCCGTCCTGAAGATTTTCCGAGGAAAGCGAAACTCTGGCGCGAAAATCGAAAAGCTCCTTCAGGGCTTCAAGCTCAGCCACAACCACCGGTACGCGGCTTATGGGGTCGATGAGAATATTGCCGGTGTCGGCGAGGGCGGTCAGCTCGGCGCGCCTGCCGTCAAGCTCCACAATCAGCTTCCTGCGCGCGCCCCGCCTGCGGCTTAATCCGAGCAGCAGCGTCAGCACGCGGATACCGCCGTAGAAGGCGACCGCTCCGAGGAAAAGCGCCGAAACGGGAATATCGAGATACATAATGCCGTTGGAGTATATCGCGCCGAGCCGCGCTCCCCAGTCCGTCAGGAAAAACACCGCGAAGCTCAGTCCGCCGAAAATCAGCGCGGACGCGTAAAAAACGGAAAGCAGTCTGAAAAAGCCGCCCACGCTGTAAATCGGGAACGCGGCGCACACGATTATCATCGAAACCGGCAGCTTGAACAAAAGACCGTTTATCGTACTCAGCTCGGGGAAAAACGCCGCCACCGCGTAGAGCGCGCCGACAGCCGCGCCGATAACCGTGCGCCAAAGCGGAGGGCGATTCCGTACCAGCAGTCCGGCGGTGCGGAGCAATATGCAGTTCAGCACGAGATTGACGGCGAAAAGAACATCTATGTATACAACGGGCATGGGCAATCGCTTCTTTCATTTGAAATTATACTGTCTCCGGCAAAAAAATGCTGTCGCAAAAAGTCCGCGCGCAGCGAAAAAATATCTACAAATTGCGGCAAAAAAATACGGCTCGGTCAATCGACCGAGCCGTTTGTCAGGCTGTTTACAAAAGCAATATTTTATCCTCGCACAGCGGGAGCATTGTGTCAAACGCGTCCCAGCACAGCAGCTTGACGGAGGTGATTTTTCCGTCCGCGTCGGGCAGAAACAGAGCAGTTCCGCCCGAAAGGTCGGTTTTCGCGGCGAGCGACACAAGCGCGCCGCTTTCGTTTGAGCCGACGGCGACATAGCAAAGCCTGTCGGCATGGGAAGCGTTGTTTATCATGCACCACACGCTCACACCGTCTTCGGTTCTTTCGACGCTTGCGTTGCCGAAGGAAACGGGATAGCTCTCGGTTATCTCCGTAAGACTGAAATCGTCCAGATAGAAGGTGTTCGCGTCTCCCCACGCATACCCGATGAGAATATATTTCGCGTCGGGAGAATCGGTAGTGTCAAAAACATAGCTCCGCTGTGTCCATCCGGTGTAATAATTGGGATCGCGGGCAGCCGCTCCGCTCGCTTCGTTTACCCATGAACTGAAGCCGCCGCACTGCGGAAGCTGTATGGAGGTGTTGTTAAGGGCGCCTTTGTCTGTTGTAACCACAGCCGCGTGCATACGATTGAAGCCGCCCGTTAAATCCTTCGTGGAATATTCCCAGTATGTGAGCTTATATTTTTTGCCGCTTTCAATGGGGATAAAGGCGGCTAAATTTTTATCGCTGCCGTTGCCGCCGCTGTCGATCTGCTTGAGGGAATAGGAGCCTTCATGATGCTGCTCCGCGGAGCGCTGCCATCCGGCAAGAACGTCGCCGATGCTTCCGTTGTCGGAATAGGTCCAGCCCGCGGTGCTTTCCTCGAAGCCGTAGTTTTCGATAAGGTTTTCGCCGTAGGAAATTTCCTTTGCCGCAAAGGAGAATCGTTCGGCAAAGTTGAGATGCAGTGTGTCGTCGTTGCCCTTGCCGGTCATGAAGTTTACGTCGAAGAAGGTTTTATCCTCGGCGGCAAGACTTTGGACGTAGGGCGAAAAGGTTGAGATGTGTATTTCTCCGTCCTTTTCGTTAAATTCGGCAAATTTGAACATCGCGTTGCCGCCGTTGTAGGAAAACTGATAGTCCGCAAGCACGGCGAATACGTCGTGACCGTAGTCGTTTGTAAGCGTAAGATTGCCGTAGCCGTGGTTATGACCCGCAACCATCATGAATACATTGTCATATCCCTTGACGACATTCCATACGGCTTCTCCCTTTGCGTCAAGCGAAACCTCGTTGGGCGCGGCGGCGGAGCATTCCATCATATCGTGGCTTATGATTATTGCCGGAAGCGCGGGATTTTCCTCCAGAACATTTCTCAGCCACGCTTCGTCCTTGTCCAGACTGTACATTCCGACGGCGACGAGCAGATATTCGTAGCTGCCCGCCCTGACCGTCATATACGAGCTGAAGCCCGACGGAGAATCTATGGTGACGTAATCGGCGGCTTTGGCATAGTCGCTGCCCGCGCCGAAGTATTTCTGATAGTACCAATCGTTTGTGTTGTTGCCGACGTCGTGGTTGCCCGTCATCATAAGCAGGGGTACTCCGCCGTCGGTAAGAATTTCCGCGGATCTCACCGCGTTGTCCCATTGCTCCGTTTCCCAGAAATCGTTCACGTTGTCGCCAAGCCCGAGAACCGCGCTTATGTTGGCGAAGTCCTTGTTTTCAACCATCCAGTTCATTGCCGTATACATAACGTCGGGCATATACTGTACGGTGTTCTGTATGTCGGGAAGGAATACGAAATTATAGCGATCATCGGGGGTTTTCTCAAAATCTTCGTTGTTCCCGTATTCGCCGAGGTATTCCTCGGGATTGGGCAGCAGCCAGTCTTCGCGGTCGAGAGCGCCCTCGCTTATTCTTATTTCCTGTATGTATCCGCGAGTAAAGCGGTAAGGCGTCGTTCCCTGAACGCGGGACGCAATACGGAAGCGCCCGTCGCCGCCGGTCGCGATTCCGACCATTTCATCGCTCACATAGTCGCGAAAAGACGCGGCGCCGTTGATGAAATTCCTTATTTCATGTCCGTCGCCGGTTATTACGATGCTGTACCAGGTTTCCGCCTTGTCCATGGCGTTGCTCCACGCCGCGTGAGACATGGAATGACTGTCGTCTTTGTTTGCGGTATAGAACTGAACCTCCTTGCAGTTGGAAACGCTGACAAGCGCGGTTATCCGCTCATTGTCGTATTCACTGTCCAGAGTGGAGCAGTAGCCGAGACGGGAGAGGATATTTTCCCAGCGGTCGGCAGTGGTCCAGTCGTCGGGCATTTTATAGATAATTTCAATGGTATAGCCGTTTTCAAATTCGTCGGAATTTATCGGAGAGCCGTCGGCGGTTATGAAATCAACGCCCGTTACGCCGGTGCGGTTGCTGTCGTTTACGCCGTTGAAGAACATACTGCCCTGACCCTCGATAAGCCCCTCGCTGCTGAAGCTTACGGTGTCGGCATAAGCGCTGCCGTAGGTTTCCATAACAAGAGAATTTCCGTTGCCGCTGAGATCCTTAAGGCAGAGGTTTCCGTCCTCAATCGAGCCGGAAAGCACGCTGTTTTCGTTGAACTGCCAGTCGGCAAGCACCTTGACGGCGCTTCCTTCATCCTCCGCGGCTTCATCCGCCGCGGCAAAGGCTGCCGCGCCGAGCGCCACCGTAAGCGAAAGAGCCGCCGATACAATTTTTTTAACAAACATTTTTCTTCTTCCTCCGATTATTTTTATACTTCCCGAAGTCCCTTTTTCTTTCCCGCGGCTTTGATGAACGAGGCGAAAAGCGGGTGCGCCCTGTTGGGACGGGATTTAAATTCGGGGTGGAACTGCACGCCGATAAACCACGGATGCTCCTTTATCTCAACGGTTTCCACAAGACGGTTGTCGGGAGACAGACCGCCTATGGAAAGTCCCGCCGAGGAAAGAGTCTCGCGATATTCGTTATTAAATTCGTAGCGGTGACGGTGACGCTCGTAAATAAGCGGCTCACCGCCGTAAATTTCGCTTATGCGGCTGCCCTCGGAGAGCTTGCAGGGATAAAGTCCGAGCCGAAGAGTGCCGCCCATATTTTCGACGTTTTTCTGGTCGGGCATAATATGGATAACGGGATTGGGCGTCTCTTTGGAAAATTCGGTGCTGTTTGCGTCGGCAAGCCCCAGAACGTCGCGGGCGTATTCGATTACCGCCATCTGCATTCCGAGACAGATCCCGAAGAAGGGAACGCCGTTTTCGCGGGCATAGCGCGCCGCCTGAATCTTTCCTTCGATTCCGCGGTCGCCGAAGCCGCCGGGAACCAAAATTCCGTCCGCTCCGTCAAGCCTTTTGCCGACGTTTTCCGAGGTTATGCCCTCGCTGTCAACCCAGTCGATTTCAACATCGATTTTGTTGGCGATTCCGCCGTGGCGCAAAGCCTCGGCAACGCTTAGATAAGCGTCGTGGAGGGCGACATACTTCCCGACGAGAGCTATTTTTACTCTGCGGCCGTCCTCTCCGAGAGAAAGCACGGTTTCAACCATATTTTCCCATTCCGTCAAATCGGGCTTGTCATCCGGCAGACGCAGACATTTCAGCACCGCTGTCGCAAGTCCGCCCTTTTCCAATGCCAAAGGTACGGCATAGAGCGTTGGAGCGTCGAGATTTTCCACAACACAGTCCTTGCCGACATTGCAGAAGGAAGCGATTTTTTCTTTTATTCCCTTTTCGAGCGGAACCTCGGTGCGGCAGACAATTATATCGGGCTGTATGCCCAAACTGAGAAGCTCCTTTACGCTGTGCTGCGTTGGCTTGGACTTTTGCTCCCCGCTGGAGGCTATATAAGGCACAAGCGTGACGTGAATGCAAAGACAGTTGTCCCTGCCGACCTCGCGCTGTACCTGACGGATTGATTCAAGGAAGGGCAGACTTTCAATGTCGCCCACGGTACCGCCTATTTCGGTTATGACAAAATCGACGTTGCCGTTCTTGCCCGCATAATAGATATGCTCTTTTATTTCGTTTGTAATGTGAGGAATAACCTGAACCGTGCCGCCGAGATAGTCGCCCCTGCGTTCCTTGTTGATGACGTTGTAATACACTTTCCCGCTGGTGACATTGGAATTGCTGTTGAGGTTTTCATCGACGAAGCGTTCGTAATGACCCAAATCAAGGTCGGTTTCGGCGCCGTCGTCGGTAACGAAAACCTCTCCGTGCTGGTACGGACTCATCGTACCGGGGTCAAAGTTTATGTATGGATCAAACTTTTGTATTGTTATTCTGTAGCCGCGGCATTTGAGCAGACGGCCGAGAGAAGCGGCGGTTATTCCCTTTCCCAGTCCCGAAACAACACCGCCCGTGACAAAAATATATTTCGCCGGCAAGCTTATCTCCTCCTTGTAGCTGTAACTTTCGATTGAGCAGCATTTTTTTATTTTACCGAGATTTATTATAGCATAATCGCATAATTATATCAAGAGAAAAATTGCCTTCCGATGAAAAATTTATTGTATATTTACGCGCGTTTGTACAAAAATAAATCTGCCGCCGAAATTGCGGCCTACAAATAGTGCTTCGCGGCTTTTGAAAACACAAGGTATAGATGCAAAAAAATATTAATTTTTTTTGCAAAAAAAGGCTTGCAATTACTGTAAAAAAGGTGTAGAATAAAAATGTGGTGCAACAAAGTGCAACTATGTGCAACTTTTCGCTGAAGGGACGGTGGAGCATATGGCCGAGGGGAAGATATTTACGGGCGAATTTAATTTTAATATGGACGCCAAGGGCCGTGTTACGCTGCCCGTCAAATTCCGCGAAATGCTGGGCGAGGGCTTTTGCGTTACGAAGGGCTACGATAAGTGCCTCAGCGTGTACGACCGCGAAAACTGGCAGCGATTCAGTGAAAAACTGCTCAGCTATCCGAGTACGAATAAGGCTGCCCGCTTTGTGCAGCGCGTGTTCCTGTCGGGAGTGGACAACCCCGAACCCGACAAGCAGGGCAAAATTCTGATTTCTCTTTCCCACCGCGAATACGCGGGTCTTAGCCGCGAAGTCGCGATTATGGGAGTGGGCGACCATATTGAAATATGGGATCGCGACGAATGGAGAAGATACAACAGCAGCGACGAATCCATGAGTCTCGAGGAGGCCGCCGAGCAGCTTGACGCTTTGGAGCGTATGTGATGGCGGAATTTAAACACATAACGGTGCTGCCCAAGGAAACGATTGAGCTGCTGAACGTTAAAAATGACGGACTTTACGTCGATTTCACCCTTGGAGGCGGCGGGCATACTGCGCTGATTCTGGAAAAGGGCGGCAGAGTTATCGGAATCGACAGGGACGAAGCCGCGATACGGGTCTGCCGCGAACGCTTTTCCGATTACGGCGAACGCTTTACGGCGGTCAAGGACAATTTTTGCAACCTGAAGAGCATACTTGAGAATATCGGAGCGGAAAAGCCCGACGGCATAGTCGCCGATCTTGGAGTTTCGTCGTATCAGCTTGACACGGCGGAGCGCGGCTTTTCGTATATGCACGACGCCCCTCTTGATATGAGAATGGACAAGTCGTCGCCGTTTTCGGCGCGGGAGCTTGTGAACGAATATCCCGAAGCCGAGCTGCTTCGTGTGATAAAGGACTACGGCGAGGAGCGCTGGGCGGCAAGAATCGCAAAATTCATTGCCGAGAGGCGGAGGCAAGCTCCGATTGAGACAACGGCGGAGCTTGTTGAGGTAATAAAAGCCGCCGTTCCCGCGGGAGCGAGAAAGGACGGGCCTCATCCGGCAAAGAGAACATTCCAAGCAATCAGAATTGAAGTTAACGGCGAGCTTAAAATTTTGGAAAACGCTGTCCGAAGCGGAGTTGACTGTCTCAAGGCGGGCGGACGTATGGCGGTCATAACCTTTCACAGCCTTGAGGACAGAATCGTAAAAAATACCTTTGCGGATCTTGCGAGGGGCTGCGTCTGTCCGAAGGAGTTTCCCGTATGCGTATGCGGCAGGCTTCCGTCGGTAAAGCTTGTAAATAAAAAGCCGATAACTCCGAGCGAAGCGGAGCTTGAGGCGAATCCGAGGGCGAGAAGCTCAAAGCTCCGCGCCGCGGAAAAATTGTGTGGGGACTGATAGTATTGTACGAAAACAGCGGGTCTAATGCGTTAAAAGAATACGGATACGCTATCCCCGAATGGGAAGCGCCCGAGCAAAAGTCGTCCGCGCGTCGGCCAAAAAAAGGCGCCGAAGCCTCCCAAGCCTCAAAAAAGGCGCAAAAGCGTGCGCTGACGGCTCAGATGAAGTTCGCTGTATGCCTTGTCACCGCGGCGGTTTTTGCGATGGCGTTTACGGTTTTGATGTTCAAGGCTACGCTGAATACCGAGTATAAAACTCTCAGCGAGAGGAAGGCTCAGCTCAGCGATTTAACCTCTCAGGTGGAGCAGCTCAGCTCGGAAATCGAGGGCAGAAACGTTATCTCGGCTGTGGACGAAAAAGCGACGGAGATGGGGCTGCATCAGGCGGATAAAGAGCAAATTGTTTACATAACTCTTGACAGCGGCGACAGCGGCGAGGTTCTTGCCGAGGACGGAAGCAACCGCGGACTCAGACTGTTTTTTAACAAAATTGCCGCGATTGCGGAATATTTGTATTAGTCTGCAAGTAATATGAAAATGGAATTGCGAAATTTGAGGAGCTGTTTCATTGCAGCCCCTTCTGTGTCTATAGGAGGTAAGTCTTATGGCTATGGGAAAATTGGCCGCGAAAAAAAGAATAAGGCGTGTCAGTACCGTCTTTATGCTCATAGGACTGGTTTTAATCGGAAAGCTCGCGTGGGTACAGTTCGTAAGGGGAGCGGAGTATAAGTCCGCCGCGGAGGATCAGCAGACCCGCGACCAAAAAATCGCCTCCAAGCGCGGGAATATTTATGACCGCAACATGAATGTGCTTGCGACAAGCGGCAGCGCGGAAAGAATTTACATAAATCCGCGTCTTATTTATCAGACGGACGAGGACAGCAAAAAGGCTGCCGATAAAATTGCGCAGGAAGCGGCGAAAAAGGGAGAAAAGGTTGAAAAATACGAGGAAAATCAGCTCCGCGGCAAGGTAATCGAAGCCCTTACGGAAAATCTCGGCACAAGCAAAGAGTGGCTGGAAGCTCAGCTTGACAAAACCGACAGGGCCTCGATTGAGGTCAAGGCAAACGTGGAAAAAAGCGTCGCCGACAAGATACGCGCGCTGGGACTTACGGGAATCGAATTCGGCGAGGATTCCAAACGCTACTATCCGAACGGCAGTCTGCTCTGTCACGTTTTGGGCTTTACGGGCAAGGACGGACAGGGCCTTGAAGGTCTGGAAAAAATCCTTGACGATGAATTGAGCGGCACGGCGGGCCGCGTCCGTTCGGCGAAAAGCGCGGGCAACGGCGAAATGCCTTATAAATACGAAACATACGAAGCCGCCAGCGACGGCAACGGCGTCATTTTGACAATCGACAAAACAATTCAGCAGTTCGTTGAAAAGCATCTTGCCACGGCATACGAGGAAAATAAGCTCGGCAACGGCGCGGAAGCGATAGTTATGAATCCGAAAACGGGGGAAATTTTGGCAATGGCGGTCGCGCCCGCCTATGACCCCGAGGACTACACCGTCATAAAGGACGAAACTCTCCTTGAGCAGGTTGACGAATTGTATGAGGATAATCTTGAAGCATACGAAAACGCGCAGCGGCGAATTGCCGCGGGAGAGCCGGAGAGCGGCGACGAGGAAATGACCGAGCCTACATATGACGAGGCGTACAGTCAGATTCTTACGAAAATGCGCCGCAACAAAGCCGTCGTCGATTCCTATGAGCCGGGCTCAACCTTTAAGGCAATCTTGGCCGCGGCGGCTCTTGAGGAAAACGTGGTTTCGCTTTCCGACACCTTCAACTGCCCGGGATATAAAATTGTTGAGGACAGAAAAATAAGCTGCTCAAAGGTGGAGGGACACGGCGCGCAAACCTTTGTCGAGGGCGTCATGAACTCCTGCAATCCTGTTTTTATGGAAGTCGGAGCGCGGCTCGGAGTTACAAAATTCGACAAATATTTTGAAGCCTTCGGACTTAAGGAAAAGACGGGCTTCCTGATTCCGGGGGAATCGCAGGGGCTTCACTATGAGCCTGATGAAATGGGGCCCGTCGAGCTTGCGACCTGCTCGTTCGGACAGGGCTTCACGGTTACGCCTTTGCAAATGGTGCGCGCCATAAGCGCGGTTGTGAACGGCGGCTATCTCATGGAGCCGCACATAGTCAAGAGCTACACCGACAGCGAGGGCAACATTATTGAAAACGTGGATCCCGTAATTGTACGCCGCGTTATATCTCAGGAAACCAGCGATACAATGCGTGAAATTTTGGAAAAGGTTGTATCCGAGGGCGGCGGAAAAACCGCCTATGCCGAGGGCTACCGCATCGGCGGCAAGACGGGTACGAGCGAAAAGATACCTCGCGGCAACGGGAAGTATATTGCGTCCTTTGTGGGCTTCGCTCCGGTTGACGACCCCGAAATTGTTTGCCTTGTGGTGCTTGACGAGCCGATGAACGGTATGATTTACGGCAGCCAGATTGCCGCTCCCGTGGCGAGCAGCATAATACAGGATACGCTTAAATATCTGGGATATGAGCCGAGCTATACAGACGAGGACAGTCTTTCGGCGAACATAATGGTTCCGAATGTTGTCGGCGACGACACGGATTACGCGAAAAGCGCGATTACCTCTCTCGGACTGAAATATTCCGTTAAGGGAAGCGGCGAAAGGGTTATCCGCCAGATTCCCGCGGTTGACACGAAGGTACACAGCGGCAGCGTTGTGATTCTGTATACCGAAGAGGAAGAATCCGATGAGGAGGAAGAGTCTGACGATGAGGAAAATGATGAAGAAAAAACCGAAGACGGCGATTCCGTAGACGAATAACGGTAAAGGAGTATATATGCGGCTTTCTGAAATTCTCGGAATGCTGAAGATAAACCCCGACGAATTTCCCGACGCGGAAATCGGCGCGGTGACCTGCTCCACGGATAAGTTGCGCAAGGGCGCTCTGTTTGCCGCGATACGCGGCGTGAACGCCGACGGACATAATTTCATCGGTCTTGCCGCTCAAAAGGGAGCGGCGGCGGTACTCGGAGACGAAGAACTTACGGACATTCCCGAAAATCTGATTTATATCAGAACGGACAATTCCGAAAAGGCATACGCCCTCGCCTGCTCCGCCTTTTGGGGCAGACCCGAAAGAGAGCTGATTATGGCGGGAGTCACAGGTACAAACGGGAAAACTACCGTTACGAATATTTTGCGCAATATAATAATTTCCTCCGGCAAGGCCTGCGGCCTTATAGGCACGGTCGGAAATGTCGCGGGGGAAATTTGCCGCGAAGCCGAAAGCACAACTCCCGCTCCGGAGGAGCTTTATCCTCTTTTTCGCAAAATGGCGGATTCGGGCGATAAATACTGTGTTATGGAGGTTTCGAGCCACGCGCTGGCGCGGAATCGGGTTTACGGTATGCGCTTCGGCGCCGGCGTTATGACCAATGTCACTCAGGATCATTTGGACTTTCACGGAACAATGCGGAGCTATGCCGAAGCGAAGGCCTCGCTTATGCTTCAGAGCGATGTCGGCGTTATCAATGCCGACGACCCTCGCGCGGAGCTGTTTATGAGCCGTGCGGGGAAGTATGTCACCTACGCGGCTGACAGAGCGGCGGATTTCAGAGCGGAAAATATTGCCTATTCTCCCGACGGGCTGTCCTTTGATTCTCCCGTAGGCAAAATCGAGCTTCCGGCAGGCGGGAAATTTTCGGTTTACAACGCGCTGGCGGCTATGGCGGCGGCGTCGGTTCTCGGATTCGGGGAAGCCCGCGTAAGGGAAGGGCTATGCTCATTTGGCGGGGTGCGCGGCAGACTGGAGCTTTTGAATACGAAAGGGAAATATAAAATTTACATAGATTATGCCCATACGCCCGACGGCTTGGAAAACGTACTGAATGCGCTGCGCCGTTTCGCCGCGAAACGGATTATAACCGTGTTCGGCTGCGGCGGCGACCGTGACAGGGGCAAGCGCCCGATGATGGGCGAAACGGCGTGCAGACTTTCGGATTTTGTCGTCATTACGAGCGACAATCCGCGCACAGAGTCTCCCGAGGCGATAATTGCCGATATTCTGACGGGCGTTAAAGGCTCTCGGTACGAGGTGGTTCCCGACAGGCGCGAAGCGATTCGCTTTGCCGTAAATATGGCGGCGGCGGACGATATAATCCTGCTTGCGGGCAAGGGACACGAAACCTATCAGATTGTGGGTACGGAGAGACTGCATATGGATGAACGCGAAATTGTAAGAGATATTGAAAATGAAATACCGATAAATTTAACTTAGCGGCAAGGGGGAAACCTATGATGAGCTCGTGGATTTTTGCTTTAGCGGTAAGCTTTGCGGTGACGGCGGCATTCATGCCGCTGCTGATTCCGTATCTTAAAAAGCTCAAATTTGGGCAGAGTATTTTGGAGGACGGTCCGACGTGGCACGCCGGAAAGCAGGGAACGCCGAATATGGGCGGACTCGGAATGATTTTGGGCGTGGTCTGCGCAACGCTGATTTTCGTTCACAGCCTGAAGGGAATCGCCGTGGCGGCGTGCGCGCTCCTGTTCGGACTTATCGGCTTCGTCGATGATTTTATAAAGGACATAAAAAAGCATAATCAGGGCTTTACGCCCGTGCAGAAGTTTGCCGCGCAGGCCGCGGTAAGTCTTGCCTTTGCGCTGTACATATATTTTGTCGAGGGACGCCGCTCGACGCTTGTTCCGTTTCTCGGAAAGCAGTGGAATATGGGGCCGGTTTACATTCCGTTTGTTGTGCTTGTGCTGCTCGCGTCAAGCAACAGCGTCAATCTTACCGACGGACTTGACGGACTCGCGGCTTCCGTTACGGCGGTTGCGGCGGTGTTTTTTACGGTTGCCTGCGCAATTCGCGGCGAAAGCGACATAAGCGCGTTTATGGCGGCGGTAGTCGGCGCGGCGGTGGGATTTCTTATCTATAATTTTCACCCCGCGAAAATATTCATGGGCGACACGGGCAGCCTGTTTTTGGGCGGAGCCTTGGGCGCCGCGGCGGTTGCGGCGGGACTGGAGCTGTTTTTGGTAATAGGCGGCTTTGTGTTCCTGTTTGAAACGCTGAGCGTAATTATTCAGGTGGCGTATTTCAAGAAAACGGGCAAACGCATTTTTAAAATGACCCCGATTCATCATCATTTTGAGCTGTCCGGCTGGAGCGAGCCAAAGATTGTTTTGGTGTTTTCGGGCGTTACGCTGGTTCTTTGCGTGCTTTGCTATTTCGGACTTTGAGGAGGCGGAGCTTTGACTGAGACGGGAAAAAAGCAAAAAAAACAAAACGAACGGCGCGGCTGGTTTTTGCTGAAACCGAAAAGAAACGAGCGCGTGGATTTCATGCTGCTTATTTTGGTTATTATTCTCACCGCGTTCGGGTTTATCATGCTGTTTTCGGCAAGCCAGAACACCAGCGCGTCGGATATATATTCCACAATGCACAGTCAGGCGCTGTTTGTGCTGCTCGGACTTGCGGGAATGTTTCTGACGTCGAGAATCGACTACCATGTATATCGGAAAATTTCGCCGATTCTGTTTGCCGCGATTATGGCTATGATGTTTGTCGTACCGGTGTGGGGAAGAGCCTCTCACGGAGCGACGCGCTGGATAAAAATAGGGCCGATAAATTTTCAGCCGTCGGAAATATGCAAGTTCGCGCTTGTAATATTTTTTGCCGATATGCTGACAAAAAAGCGTTACTGCGATTTGTCGAAGCCGCGTACGCTGATGGTATACGGCGGAGTGCTTTTGGTTGCGGCGGCGGCCTGCGTTCTTCAGAGCCATCTTTCCGCGCTTATAATAATTGTCGGCGTGGGCTTTCTTATGCTTTTTGCGGCGGGACTGCGCTGGAGATATATTCTCGGGCTGGGCGCGCTGGGCGCTGCCGGCGTAGGCGTGCTTATTGCGGTGGAGCCTTACCGCATAACGAGAATTAAGGCGTTGCTCGACCCGTTTTCCGATCCTCTCGGCGACGGATACCAGATTATACAGTCGCTTTACGCCGTCGGCAGCGGCGGACTTATGGGGTTGGGTTTCGGACAGTCACGCCAGAAGTACGGCTATCTTCCCGAAGCGCAGAACGACTATATTTACGCGATTATCTGCGAGGAGCTTGGCTTTTTCGGCGGGGTCGCCGTGATTTTGCTGTTTACGGTTCTGATTGTTCGCGGAATACAGATTTCGTTTTCGACAAAGGACGCGTTCGGAATGTATCTCGGCTTCGGCATAATCGCAATTGTCGCCATGCAGGTTATCGTAAATATCGGCGTTGTGCTGTCGCTTTTCCCATCGACCGGAATGCAGCTTCCGTTCTTCAGCTCCGGCGGCACGTCGCTTGTGCTGATGCTTTCGGCTATGGGTATACTTATGAATATTTCGCGATACAGTACGCAAAATAAAATTTGAGCAGATTTGGGCGGTGCGGCTTATGATGAGAATACTTTTGTCCGGCGGCGGAACGGCGGGACATATAAATCCGGCGGTGGCAATAGCGAAAACCGTGCTGGAGCATGAAAAGGACGCCGAAGCGCTTTTCGTCGGTACGCCGAACGGAATGGAGCAAAGGCTCGTTCCGCGCGAGGGCTTTGAGATAAGATCCGTCGAAGTAATGGGACTTCGGCGGCGGCTGACGCTTGAAAACGTTAAGGTTGCCGTGAACTATTTTACGTCAATCCGCGACGCGGGAAAAATTATTGACGAATTTGCCCCGACGGTCGTTGTCGGGACAGGAGGCTATGTCTGCGCTCCGGTGGTGAAAGCGGCGTTTAAAAGGAAAATTCCGACCCTTATACACGAGCAAAATGTGTTTCCGGGGCTGGCGATAAAAATGCTGGCAAAAAAAGCGGACGTTACGGCGATAAGCTTTGAGGAAACCCGTACAATGGCGAAGGCGAAAAATATGGTGCTTACGGGCAATCCGCTGCGTCCGTCGCTGTTTGAGCCGGTCGATACCGCCCGTACAAGGGCGGAACTCGGCTTTGACGCAAGACCCACAGTTCTGGTGTTCGGCGGCAGCCTCGGAGCGGAAAAAATCAACGAGGCGCTCATAGCTATGCTGAAAAAGGGCAAACTCGACTTCAACCTTGTCGCCGCAACGGGAGAAAAGCATTACGACGGCTTTATGAAAGCGCTTGACGGCGTAGAAATCGGCTCAAATGTAAAAATTCTCCCGTATATATACAATATGAGAGAGCTGTTTGCGCTTGCCGATTTGGCGGTATGCCGCGCGGGAGCGATAACCGTAAGCGAAATCAACGCGCTCGGCAAGGCGTCGGTGCTTATTCCAAGCCCCTATGTGGCGCACAACCATCAGGAATATAACGCGCGCTATTTGGAAAAAAACGGCGCGGCAAGAGTTCTTTTGGAAAAGGACTTAAACGGTGAAAGCCTTCGGGAAGCAATTGTTTCGGTTATCGGAGATAAAGCGGCGCTTGACGGAATGCGGCGCAGCAGCGCGGAAATAGGCATAACCGACGGCGCGGAGGCAATATACCGTGAAATAAAAAAATTGAGCAAATAACAAAACGCGGCTTCGGGGCATACTATAGTGTGGATTGCGAAAAGCTTTGCAGTCACGCTTTAGTTTGCTTTGGAGGTGCGGGGATGGAGGACTACATAGTTTTCGGCAAAAACCCGTTATGCGGAGGCTTAAGAACCTACGGCGCAAAAAATGCCGTTCTGCCCATTCTTGCAGGCAGCATATTGGGCGGAGTGGTTTTGCTGAAAAACTGTCCCCGCCTCAGCGACGTCAGTTACACTCTGGAAATACTGGAAAGACTGGGCTGCCGTGTCGCGGCGGACGGAGACGAGATAATAATAAATCCCTCCGAGGCGGACACCTTCCGATTGGACGCGGGAGCCGCGGGCGAAATGCGCAGCTCCGTGAATTTCCTCGGCGCGCTGGTCGGTCGCTACGGAAGGGCGGAGCTTCCCATGCCGGGCGGCTGCCGCCTCGGAAGCCGCCCGATTGACCTCCATATAAAAGCTTTCCGCGAAATGGGCGTCGAGGTTGAAGCCTCGGACGGCGTTATCCGCGCAGAGGGACGACCGAGGGGCGCGGATATATGCTTGGACTTTCCGAGCGTCGGCGCAACCGAAAATGTTATCCTTGCGGCGGTAACGGCAAAGGGAATAACAACACTCAGCAATGCCGCGCGCGAGCCTGAAATTGTCGATTTGTGCGCCTTCCTCAGCGGAATGGGAGCGAAAATTCACGGCGCGGGCAGCGGAATGATAAGAATTGAAGGCGTGAAGCGTCTGAGCGACTGCCGCCACAGGGTTATGCCGGACAGAATTGTGGCGGGAACCTATATGTGCGCCGTAATGACGGCGGGCGGGGAGCTTGAAATCGAAAACGCGGTTCGTTCTCATATCGGGGAAACGGCGCGGGTGTTGAGCCGCTGCGGAGCGGAGATTTCGTTTTCGGAGAACAGCGTCCGCATTAAGGCCCCGAAGGAGCTGCGCTCGCCGGGAACCGTGCGCACCGAGGTTTTTCCCGGCTTCCCGACGGACTGCCAGTCACAGCTTATGGCGGTCATGGCGTGCTGCCGTGAGGAAGGAACCGTTGTTGAAAATATTTTTGAAAGCCGCTTCAAAATCGCGCCGGAGCTTCGGCGTATGGGAGCGGATATACGGTGCGTCGGGCCGACTGCCGTTGTGAAGGGCGGAAATCTCAGGGGCTGCACGCTCGGCGCCGAGGATCTCCGAGGCGGAGCGGCTTTGGTTATTGCGGCTCTGGGCGCGGAAGGAAAAAGCCGCGTCACGGGAACGGACTATATTGCGCGGGGCTATCAGGATTTGGCGCGGGAGCTTTGCTCCGTGGGCGCCGTGATAGAAAAACGGTAGGTGAAATTTATGACGGGAAAGAGAAGGCGAAGGCTGAAAAAGAAAATTTCCGCGGGACTGATGATTTTCAGTCTTGCGGCAGCAGGGGTTTTTGCTTTGCTTCTGACGCCTGTGTTCAATGTCGGAAGCATTGTCGTATACGGAAACAGCACCGTATCGAACGAAGCCGTTATAAAGAGCAGCGGCATAATTGAGGGAACGAATATTTTCAGCGTAAGCTTGCGGCGCGTCAAGGACAATCTTGAAGCAATGAGTCGGATTTCCTCGGTTCAGGTCAAACGGATTCTGCCCTCGACCATAAAAATAACAGTGACCGAAGGACTTCCGATAGTTTACATATATGATGACGGCGACTGCGTCGGAATAACCGCCGACGGAACGGTTACCGATACGGTTAAAATCGCGGCGGCGCCGTCGGCTCCCGAACCCGAAAAAAAGACCGATGACGGAGAAGAAGCCGACGAAGAAGCCGATGAAGAATCTGATGAAGAAATCGACGAAGGAAACGATGAAGGAAACAATGAAGGAACCGACGAAGAAGCCGATGAGGAAACCGCTGAGCCTGACGAAAAAACCGAAGAAGTGGTTCCTGAAAACAATTTGGGCTGCGCAATAGTTACGGGTATGGGCGGCATAAAATACAAAACGGGAGAAAAAATTGAATTTACCGACGAAATCAAGGCGGAAAATCTCTATAAGCTGCTGGACGAATTTTTGAGCGACGAAATTTATAAGGACGTAACATCAATTGATATGAGCAGATACAACAGCGTATCGTTTGTTTATAAAAATTCGCTTGATGTGACGGTCGGAAAATTTGAAAATCTCGGATATAAGCTGCAATGCTTCAAGGCTATTCTTTCCGAGCAAATCGGCGAAGACGCAAGCGGAGAGCTGAACCTTGAGCTGCTTACATACAAAAACAGCCGAAAACAGTAAAAAAATTCTAAGAAAATTTATAATTTTCTATTGAATAAATAAAAAAAATGATGTATAATAAATGATGACTAAAAGTACGAGCGGTTAAAAATCGAAATATACGGTTAGGAGGACTTCCGATGAGAATGGAATACGCAGATGAATTGAGTGCGGCTCAAAAAATAATGGTTATAGGCGTAGGCGGCGGCGGAAACAATGCCGTGAACAGAATGGTGGATTCGGGAATACGCGATGTGGAATTTGTTTCCATCAATACGGATAAGCAGGCTCTTTCCCACAGTCAGGCGACACAGAAGCTGCAAATCGGCGAAAAGGTGACCAAGGGTCAGGGCGCCGGCGGCAAAGCCGAAATCGGCCGCAAGGCCGCGGAGGAGTCAAAAAATGAAATCGTCCAGCTTATAAAGGACGCCGACATGGTGTTTGTGACCGCCGGTATGGGCGGCGGCACGGGTACGGGCGCGGCTCCGATTGTGGCCGCGGCGGCGAAGGAGCTGGATATCCTCACGGTGGCGATTGTTACGAAGCCCTTCGCCTTTGAAGGACGCCGCCGTATGGTGCAGGCCGAGGAGGGCATTGAACAGCTTCGCGGCAATGTGGACACGCTTATTGTAATTCCCAACGACAAGCTGCTTGACATAAGCGACGCAAAAACAACTCTTCAGGATGCGTTCCTCAGCGCGGACGAAGTTCTCCGTCAAGGCGTGAGCGGCATTGCCGATCTAATAACTCAGGCGGGACTTATCAACGTGGATTTCGCCGACGTTACATCGGTTATGAAGGACGCGGGTCTGGCTCATATGGGCATAGGCACGGCAAGCGGCGAAAACCGCAGCGAAAAGGCGGCGCAGGACGCGATCAAGAGCGCGCTGCTTGAAACCTCTATCGAAGGCGCTACCGGCGTGCTGATAAACTTTGTCGGCGGACTCAACATGAATCTTTACGAAGTAAATCAGGCCGCAACGGTTATCCGTCAGGCTGTGGACGACGACGCGAACGTTATTTTCGGCGCGGCAATCGACCCCGAACTGGAGGACGAAATCCGCATAACCGTCATCGCGACCGGTCTGGAGCAGGCAAAAACCACGAAAAAGGACGATTTCTTTTCCGGCGGAGCAAAGAAAAAGGCGGCTTTGGGCGACGATATAGATATTCCGAGCTTTTTAAAGGGAATGAATTATTAAGCGGGAACCTAAAAAGCCGCTTGGCGGTTAATTTCCTAAAAAATCGGCGTTTCGCAGCGTATCGAAATTCCCTGTATACATAAAAACGGGACTTGTCGGAAGTCCCGTTTTATTTGTATACAACAGCCGTGCATATTAAATTCAGCGCCAGAGCGGAAACAACGTCGATGATAGTGTGCTGCTTAATGAACAGAGTTGACACTATTATGGCGCAGGTGAGCAGCAGAGACAGCGGCTTTACCGCACTGCGGCTCCACGGCAGGTTGCTCTTGCATACGGCAATGCAGCAGGCGGCGGAACTGTAAACGTGTATGCTTGGCAGAATATTCGTCGGCGGGTCGATTGAGTGCAGCAGCATGACCGCCCTTTCAAAAATGCCGTTCCCTTCCAATACGGGGCGGAGAGAGTGTCCGTTCGGGAAAATATACGATACCGCGATGAAAAGCACACAGCCCGACGCAAGCGAAACCGCGAGCGCACGGTACTCTTTGCCGTCGCGGTCAAAAACGGCGAAGGCGAGTATGACCGCCGGCACAAACAGATACCATGCCGTATACGGAATAATAAAGCCGCTCAAAAACGGAATGGCGCGGTCGGCGGCCATGTCCAGCATAACGCGGTCGCATTCCCGCTTTTCAAGAAAATAAAAGGCGAGAAGATAGGCCGCCGTAAACAGTATTATATGTATAAGTCTTTTTTTTATTGCCGGAATCGGCGCGGTCTTGTTCATATGCAGCATCCTTTGTCATGATTTTGCTTTAACGGATTGAAACGCTCCGTCATACGGATTTATTATATATCTTTTGTTTGATAATGTCAATGCTTTATCGCCGCGCCCTCGGCGCAGAATATTTTCCAAAAAATATATTGACAAACCTAAAATTTGATATTATAATATAGGAGTATGCTATTGAGGAGGCTTCGGAATGAAGATAGATATTGCTTCGGTCCTCAAGAATGAGGGCACTGCTCTGAACGTAAGCGGTGAGGTCAGAGCGGAGAAAGCGGAATATCTCGGCAGCGGCTTTGAGTTCTCCGAGCCGATGACGGTGGAGGCTTCAATCCGAAACATAGGCGGCGTATCTAAAATAAAAGGAAAGCTTGTCGGAAAATACGTTTCCCAATGCAGCCGCTGCGGAACACCCGTTGACGGCGTTTTGGAGGCGGAATTTGACGAAACCGTCGGCGTCGGCTGTGACGGAGGCTTTGAGAGCAGCGACGATGAATGTTTCTCGCTTGTCGGCACGATTTTGGACATATCGGGTCTTATCAATACGCTTATATGGAGCAATCTTCCGATGAAACCGCTGTGCAGGGAGGATTGCAGGGGACTTTGCAGCGTATGCGGCTGCAACCTGAATGAAACGGTTTGCGATTGCGACGCGCGGCTTTGACGTTCGCGTATCGCTATTCTGAGGGAACGAAACGGGAAAAGCGTTCGTATCCCTTCTATTTAACATTATTACAGTGAGGTGTTGAAAATGGCAGTTCCGAAGAGAAGAACATCCAAGGCAAGAAAGCGTCAGCGCCGTGCGAATTGGAAGCTTTCCGTTCCCGGAATGGTTAAATGCTCCAATTGCGGTGAGCTTATCAAATCACACGCGGTATGCAAGCACTGCGGCTATTACAAGGGCGTGCAGGTTGTTGCAAAGCAGGAAGCTTAAATTAGCTTTGATGGGGGGTTCTGCCCAAGGCGGGAGGTCTTGGGCAGGCTGTGACCCGCCTTGTTTTTTGCCTGTGAATATGCTCCCATAGTTAAGTGGATATAACATGCCCCTCCTAAGGGCAAATCGCGCGTTCGACTCGCGCTGGGAGTGCCAACGGAATCAATGAAATCAGTAAAAACGCATGAAAAAAAGCTGCCGCAGGGCAGCTTTTTTTGTTTCGGAATCAGCCAAGCTCCGCGAAATACTTGATTGTGCGAACCATCTGGCTGGTATAGGAGTTCTCGTTGTCGTACCAGGAAACAACCTGAACTTCATAGAGGTCGTCGGCAATTTTGGCAACCATTGTCTGAGTCGCGTCGAAGAGAGAACCGTATCTCATACCGATTACATCGGAGGAAACAATCGGATCCTCATTGTAGCCGTAGGACTCGGACGAGGCGGCTTTCATTGCGGCATTGATGCCTTCCTTGGTGATGTCGGCGCCCTTTACAACAGCCGTGAGGATTGTTGTAGAGCCTGTGGGAACGGGTACACGCTGAGCGGAACCGATAAGCTTGCCGTTCAGCTCGGGGATAACAAGACCGATGGCCTTTGCCGCGCCCGTGCTGTTGGGAACAATGTTTGCCGCGCCCGCGCGCGCTCTTCTCATATCGCCTTTTCTGTGCGGACCGTCAAGAATCATCTGGTCGCCGGTGTAGGCGTGGATTGTTGCCATGATGCCGCTCTGAATGGGAGCATAGTCGTTAAGAGCCTTTGCCATGGGAGCAAGGCAGTTTGTTGTGCAGGAGGCCGCGGAAATGATTTGGTCGTCAGCGGTAAGAGTCTTTTCGTTTACGCTGAACACGATTGTCTTGAGGTCATTGCCCGCGGGAGCGGAAATTACAACCTTCTTGGCGCCCGCGTTGATGTGAGCCATGCTCTTTTCTTTTGAGCAATAGAAGCCTGTGCATTCAAGCACAACGTCTACGCCGAGGTCGCCCCAAGGAAGATCCTTGGCGTCCTTTTCGGCATAAATTTTGAGCGTTTTGCCGTCAACCGTAATTGTTCCGGCTTCATCATCCGCCGATACGGTGTGAAGATTTTCGCCTATTCTGCCGCAGTAGCCGCCCTGAGCGGTGTCATACTTGAGAAGGTCGGCAAGCATAGAAGGCTTTGTGAGGTCGTTGATTGCAACAATCTCGTAGCCCTCCGCGCCGAACATCTGGCGGAACGCGAGACGACCTATACGGCCGAAGCCATTGATTGCAACTTTTACTGCCATTGGAAAAACATCCTTTCGTAAATAAATATTTAATAAATATTGTTCCGAGAACAATTTATTAGCCTATGATTTCAACTTTTTTTATTACGGGAGGCTCCTTGGGAGTCTGACCGTCAAAGCCGACCTTTACCGAAGCGATTTTGTCAACGGTTTCGATTCCGTCGACAACCCTGCCGAAAGCCGCATAGCTGCCGTCGAGATGGGGAGCGTCGGAGTGCATTATGAAGAATTGACTGGAGGCGGAATTCGGCAGACCGCTTCTTGCCATTGAAATTACACCGCGGGTATGCTTAAGCGGATTGTCAAAGCCGTTTTGCTTAAATTCGCCCTTGATTTTCTCTTTGCTGCCGCCCGTGCCGTTGCCGAGAGGGTCGCCGCCCTGAATCATGAAGCCCTTTATTATTCTATGAAAGGTCAGCCCGTCGTAGAAGCCGCTCTCCGCCAGCTTTACAAAATTATCGACGGTTATCGGAGCAATGTCGGGATAAAGCTCGAGCGTTATATCGCCGAAGCCGTTGTCCATTGTTATTCTGACCGTTTTTTCGTTTCCCATTCCAATCACGTCCCATATATAATGTTAAAAATATATCAATCCCGACCATAACTCGCTTTCAAGTATATTATACCCAACTTATCCAAATATTTCAAGAGTTTTTTTATATTTTCTTGCATAAATTTTTATTAAGGGAAATATTGAGCGAAAAAATAATAAACGGTTCAAGAAAATGTGTTGAAAATCTTTATTCGATATTGATTTTTGCTTCTTACTTTGG
>CAZICW010000006.1:0-51235 GCA_964537995.1 uncultured Oscillospiraceae bacterium | reverse complement strand
TTTTTTTGCCGACCGCGAATTATTTCGCTTCCGCCCTCAAAAATAACCGAAAATAACCCTTGCATTATTACGGGATTTATGATATAATATCAAAGATTTAGGTATATCGGCAGCAAGAGGATTTCAACGAAAGGACGTGAATTTTCATGAAGGCGTATCTGATTATGGCTGACGGCAGCGTATATACAGGCGAAGCCTTCGGCGCGGTCAGGGAAGCCGTATGCGAGGTTGTTTTCAATACCTCCATGACAGGCTACACGGAGGTGCTTACGGATCCTTCATATTACGGTCAAGGCGTAGTTATGACCTATCCGATAGAAGGCAATTACGGAGTCAATTTTAACGATATGGAAAGCCGCCGCGTCTGGGTTAAATGCTTTATTGTCCGCGAACGCACGGAGCTTGCTTCAAACTTCAGGAACGAGGCGTCGCTGGACGAGCTTCTGAAAAGATACGGCGTTCCCGCAATAAGCGGAATCGACACCCGCGCGCTCACCAAGAAAATCCGCCTCGGCGGAACAATGGGCGGCTATCTCACAACTCAGTCCGACTTTAATAAAGAGAAAATATTGTCAATGCTCAGGGATTATACGATAAAAGACGCGGTCAAATCGGTGACGCGCTCCGACGTCAAGGAATATCCCTCCGACGGAAAGAAGGTTGCGCTGTTGGACGTCGGCGCGAAGGACAACATTGCCGAATCGCTGCGCAGGCGCGGACTTTCCGTAAATATTTATCCCGCGTATACTCCGGCGGAGGAAATAATCGCCGCCAAGCCCGACGGAATCATGCTAAGCAACGGCCCCGGAGATCCGACTGAGTGTACGGAAATAATCGCAAACCTCCGCAAGCTATATGAAACCGACATTCCGATTTTCGGAATCTGTCTCGGTCATCAGCTCATGGCTCTCGCAACGGGCGCGTCTACCGAAAAAATGAAATACGGTCACCGCGGAGCTAACCACCCCGTGAAGGATTTGGCTCTCGGAAGAGTTTTCATAACAAGTCAAAACCACGGCTATGTAGTAAACAAAATAAACGAGGATGTCGCGGAAATAAGTCATGTAAACGTGAATGACGGCACCGTAGAGGGGCTGAAATACAAAAACAAAAACATTTTTACCGTTCAGTTCCACCCCGAAGCCTGCCCCGGCCCGCAGGACACGGAATATCTTTTCGACGAATTTATTGAAATGATGGGAGGAAATCGCAATGCCTAAAAACAGCAGCATCAAAAAGGTTCTTGTAATCGGCAGCGGCCCCATCATAATCGGACAGGCGGCGGAGTTCGACTACGCCGGAACACAGGCGTGCCGCGCTCTTAGGGATGAAGGCATGGAGGTTGTGCTGATAAATTCCAATCCCGCCACCATAATGACAGACAAGGACATAGCCGATAAGGTATACATCGAGCCGCTCACGGCGGAAACCGTGAAAAAGGTTATAATTGCCGAAAGACCCGACTCCGTTCTCCCCACCCTCGGCGGTCAGACGGGGCTTAACCTCGCAATGGAGCTTGCCGAAACGGGCTTTCTTGACGAGTACGGCGTCCGTCTTCTCGGCACAAGCAGCGAAACCATAAAAATGGCGGAGGACAGACAAAGCTTCAAGGACGCGATGGAGGATATAAACCAGCCCTGTGTCGCGAGCAGGGTTGTCGAAACCTATTCCGACGCGCTGAAGTTCGCGAACGAAATCGGCTTTCCGGTAATTGTGCGTCCCGCCTATACCTTGGGCGGCACGGGCGGAGGCATTGCCGAAAACGAGGAAGAGCTTGCCCAGATTGCTCCGCACGGACTGCGTCTTTCCCGCGTAGGACAGGTTCTCATCGAAAAGTGCATCGCCGGCTGGAAGGAAATCGAATTTGAGGTTATCCGTGACGGCGCGGGAAGCTGCATAACGGTCTGCTCGATGGAAAATCTCGATCCCGTCGGCGTACACACCGGCGACAGCATTGTCGTCGCTCCGGCTCAGACGCTTGCGGACAAGGAATATCAGATGCTGCGCACGGCGGCGATAAAAATAATCGACAAATTAAAGGTTGAGGGCGGCTGCAACGTGCAGTTCGCGTTAGAGCCAAATTCGTTCCGCTATGCCGTAATCGAGGTTAATCCCCGCGTGAGCCGTTCATCGGCGCTGGCGAGCAAGGCAACGGGCTATCCGATTGCGAAGGTAGCCGCGAAAATCGCTCTCGGCTACAACCTTGACGAAATAAAAAACGCCGTAACGGGCAAAACATACGCCTGCTTTGAGCCGGCTCTCGACTACATTGTCGCGAAAATTCCGAAGTGGCCCTTCGATAAATTTGTAACGGCTGAGCGCAAGCTCGGTACACAAATGAAAGCGACGGGCGAGGTTATGAGCATAAGCACCTCGTTTGAGGGCGCTCTCATGAAAGCGGTACGTTCTCTGGAGCTTAACATATACAGCCTCGATCTTCCGCAGTATCGGAATCTTACGGTTGACGAGCTTCGCAAAGAGCTCCACAAGGTTGACGATATGCGTCTGTTCACCGTGGCGCAGGCGCTCAAGAGGGGAATTTCGGTTGACGAAATCCACGCTATAACAACGATAGACAAATGGTTTATCGGCAAAATCGACAATATTATGAAGCTGGAGAAGGCTCTCTCCGAACAGCCTCTCACGCCCGAGCTTCTGGAAAAGGCAAAGATTTACGGCTTCTACGATAAGGTTATCGGCGAGCTTACGGGGAAAAGCGACCGTGAAATCAAGGCGCTTCGTTTGGAATGGGGCATTGTTCCGGCATATAAAATGGTTGACACCTGCGCCGCCGAATTTGAAGCGGTCACGCCGTACTACTATTCCTGCTACGGCAGCGAAACCGAGGTTGAAACCGAAAGCGACCGAAAGAAAATCCTTGTTCTCGGCAGCGGCCCCATACGCATAGGTCAGGGCATAGAGTTTGACTACTGCTCGGTTCACGCGGTATGGGCGCTCAGCAAGCTCGGCTATGAAACCATAATTGTAAACAACAACCCCGAAACCGTTTCCACCGACTTTGACATTTCCGACAAGCTTTACTTCGAGCCTCTTACTCCCGAGGATGTGGAAAATATAGTTGACATCGAAAAGCCTTACGGCGCAATCGTTCAGTTCGGCGGTCAGACGGCGATAAAGCTGACGAAGGCGCTGAACGATATGGGTGTCAGGATTCTCGGCACCGACGCCCGTGACGTAGACCGCGCCGAGGATCGCGAGCTTTTCGACGAGGTTCTGGAAACCTGTCACATCCGCCGTCCCAAGGGAAAGACCATCTTCACCTGCGAGGAAGCGGTTGCCGCAGCGAATGAAATCGGTTATCCCGTGCTTGTGCGTCCGAGCTATGTTCTGGGCGGACAGGGAATGGAAATCGCGTACAACGACCATGATATAAACGTATACATGGAAATAATCAACCGCAGCATACAGGAGCATCCGATTCTGGTTGACAAATATGTCTACGGCAAAGAGGTTGAGGTTGACGCCGTATGCGACGGAAAGGACATTCTCATTCCGGGCATAATGGAGCATCTGGAACGCGCCGGCGTTCACAGCGGCGACTCTATAAGCGTTTACCCCACGCAGACCATAAGCGAAAAGGACAGACAGACAATAATCGATTTTACGAAAAGTCTCGCGACCGAGCTTCATGTTGTGGGGCTGATAAACATTCAGTTCATCGTCGCGAAGGACGGCGTTTATGTAATTGAGGTAAATCCGCGCAGCAGCCGAACCGTACCTTACATCAGCAAGGTTACGAACGTGCCGATTGTGGCCTTGGCGATACGCTGTATGCTCGGCGAAAATCTTGCGGACCTCGGATACGGCACGGGTCTTCGTCCGGAGGCGAATTATGTGGCGGTTAAAATGCCCGTGTTCAGCTTTGAGAAGCTGCACGACGTAGACACCTCTCTCGGGCCCGAAATGAAATCCACGGGCGAAGTCTTGGGCATTGCGCCCACCTTCCATGAGGCGCTCTATAAATCCTTCATCGCAAGCGGGCTTAAAATTCCGGCTCTCGGAAATATGCTTATAACCGTCCGCGACACGGACAAAGAAGAGGTCTGCCGCATCGCGAAGGATTTCGAGGACTACGGCTTCGGCATATACGCCACGGGCGGAACCTGCGAATATCTTGCAAAGAACGGCATACGCGCGCGCAGAGTCAATAAGATTGCCGAAGGCTCGCCCGACATTCTCGACTTCATCAGCGGCGGCGGAGTTGACCTTGTTGTCAACACTCCGACCCGCGGCCGCCAGCATAACAGGGACGGCTTCAAAATACGCCGCACCAGCGTCGAGCGCAGCATACCCTGCATGACAAGCCTCGACACCGCAAGGGCTCTTCTGACCGCAATCAAGCAAAAGGATGAGGGAGAGCTTGGCATTGTGGACATCTCGACAATATAGGCAATATAAATTAATATCAAAAATGCCGCGGCAATTGCCGCGGCATTTTTCGCGTTAATTATTTTAAATCGGAGCAGCTCCTCGTCAAGCCCGCTTGAAACGGAAGCCCGCGGCTTGAAGCATCGCCTTCGTCATCTGTCAGGGCTGTACGCCTTTAAGCCGTACTTATTTAAGCTTTTCCAGCTCACCGTCAAGGATTTCCTGTATGAGCGCGGGGTTTCCCCGACCGGAGGTTTTTGCCATCGCCTGACCCATAAGAGCCTTGACCGCCTGAAGCTTGCCCTTACGGAAGTCGGCGACGCTCTTCGGGCTGCTCTCAATGACCTTGATGACAACGTCTGTGAGAAGCGCACGGTCGTTTATCTGCGCAAGACCCTCCTCCTCGACAATTTTTTCGGGGTCGCCGCCGCTCTCCCAAAGTCGGGAAATGAGCTTTTTCGCCGTGCCGCTGTTAATTATGCCGTCGCCGGACATATCGGCAATTTTCGCCATGCCTTCCGGCGGAATGGGAATCTCCGCGCTGTCGGGCGTCAGCAGACGAAACGCCTCGGAAATTATGAGATTGCCCAGAATTTTGGGATATTTGCTCAGCTTCGCCGCCGTTTCAAAATAGTCGGCGATTTCAATCTGTCCCGTAAGCATTTCTCCGTTATACGGGCTTATACCGTACTTTTCAACGTATTCCCTCTTGCGCTTGTCGGGCAGGACGGGAATGGCGCTTTCGATTTCCTTCAGCCTCTGTTCGCTCATGATTATGGGCGGAAGGTCGGGGTCGGGAAAATAGCGGTAATCGTTCGCGTCCTCCTTGCTTCTCATGGCGGAGGTCTTGCCCGTCGCGCTGTCAAAGCGGCGCGTTTCCTGAGCAATGACTTCGCCGCGCTCGATTGCGTCAACCTGACGCTTGAATTCGTATTCTATAGCCTTCAGAATAAACTGGAAGCTGTTGAGGTTCTTCATTTCCGTGCGCGTTCCGAGTTCGGCTTCGCCGACCTTGCGCACCGAAAGGTTCACATCGCAGCGAAGCGAGCCCTCCTGCATCTTACAGTCGGAAACGCCCGTGTAAAGCATTACGGCGCGCAGCTTGCGCAGATATGCCACAGCTTCCTCGCCGCTTCTCATATCCGGCTCGGAAACAATTTCAATCAGCGGTACTCCGCAGCGGTTGCAGTCGATGAGCGTGCCATGCTCATCGTCGTGTACCAGCTTGCCCGCGTCCTCCTCAATGTGTATTCTTGTTATCCCTATGCGCTTGCCGCCGTTTTCGCCCTCAATGTCAAGCCAGCCATGCTCGCAAAGCGGAAGGTCGTACTGGGAAATTTGGTACGCCTTCGGCAGATCGGGATAAAAGTAGTTCTTTCTGTCCTCCTTTGAGTAGCGCGCAATGGTACAGTTTGTTGCCATTCCCGCTTTTACGGCGTACTCGACAACCTTTCCGTTCAGCACGGGAAGAGTGCCGGGATAGCCCATGCACACCGGGCAGACGTGGGTGTTTGGCTCTGCGCCGAAGGTGGTCGGGCAGGAGCAGAATATTTTTGTCTCGGTTTTCAGCTCGACGTGAGTTTCCAGTCCGATTACCATTTCATAGCCCTTGTACGCGGTCATCAGAATGCACCCCTTTCAACGTGATACGCACCCGCTTCGGCTTCAAATGCCGCTCCCGCCTGATAGAGCAGGGCTTCGCCGAAGG
Source organism: uncultured Oscillospiraceae bacterium (assembly GCA_964537995.1). GTDB lineage: Bacteria > Bacillota > Clostridia > UMGS1883 > UMGS1883 > JAFLUQ01. The sequence goes on along the minus strand of CAZICW010000006.1, from coordinate 45,138 downwards.
CGGGGGCAATAAGCTGCATTCCTATAGGCAGTTTATTGCTGTCGCTGCCGCAAGGCATTGACAGCGCGGGTATCCCGCCGATGTTTACGGGAACGGTGCAGATGTCGCCAAGGTACATTTCCAGAGGATTCATTGTTTTTTCGCCGATTTTATACGCAACCGTCGGCGCGACGGGAGAAAGAACGAGGTCGCAGCTTTCAAATATTTTTGCGTAGTCGCGCATTATCAAAGTCCTGACCTGAAGCGCCTTTTTGTAGTAAGCGTCGTAATAGCCGCTGGAAAGCGCAAAGGTTCCGAGCATTATGCGCCGCTTCACCTCAGCGCCGAAGCCCTCGCTGCGGCTGTTGTTGTAAAGCTCGGTTATGTCGCTGTAATTTTCACTTCTGTAGCCGTAGCGGACGCCGTCAAAGCGCGCCAGATTGCTGGACGCTTCCGCGGAGCTTATGACGTAATAGGCGGGCAAAGCGTGGTTGAGCGACGGCATTGAAAGCTCGGTTATTTCCGCGCCCAAGCCCTCGTATATTTTGGCGGCGTTCAGCACGGCGGATTTTACCTCGCCGCTTATGCCTTCGCCGAACGATTCCTTCAAAAGCGCAATTTTAAGCCCCTTAACGCCCTTGCCGATGCCGACGGTAAAGTCCGGAACATCCCTGTTTACGCAGGTGGCGTCGCGCTTGTCATAGCCCGCGATCCGGCTCAGAACAATCGCGTTGTCCTCAACGGTTTTCGTCAAAGGACCGATTTGGTCAAGAGAGGACGCAAAGGCGACAAGTCCGTAGCGGGAAACGCGCCCGTATGTCGGCTTCATGCCGACAACCCCGCAGAACGCCGCCGGCTGACGTATGCTTCCGCCGGTGTCGCTGCCGAGTGCAAACGGAGCTTCATTTGCGGCGACAATCGCCGCGCTGCCGCCGCTGCTGCCGCCGGGGACACGGTCGAGCGCGCGGGGATTATGGGTAAGCTTGAAAGCGCTGTTTTCCGTTGAGGAGCCCATTGCGAACTCGTCCATATTCGCCTTGCCGAGTACGGGTACGGTTTCCGCGTTGAGTCTGTCCATTACCTCGGCGTCATACGGAGGAATAAAATTCCCCAGCATTTTGGACGCGCAGGTCGTAAGCACACCCTTGGTGCAGATGTTGTCCTTTATCGCGGCGGGAATGCCGAGCAAAGGCTCCGCGCCGCCGCTTTTTCGCCTTTCGTCCGCCTTTGCCGCAGACGAAAGAGCGTTTTCCGCCGTAACGGTTATGTAACCGTTTATTTTTTCGTCGTTTTTCTCTATTTCATCAAGATAGCTTTTCGTAATATCAACCGATGAAAGCTCCCCCGCCGAAAGAGCGGCGGAAAGCTCCCTTACCGTCATACTTGTAATTTCGCTCATAAATACCACTATCCTTCCACAACTCTCGGAACGCTGACATATCCCTCCGCCTTTGTAGGGGCGTTCGCAAGCATAGCTTCGCGCTCGAAGGCGCTTTCCGCCTTGTCGTCACGGAACACATTATTAATCGGAACGACATGAGCCGTTATCTCCACATCGGAGGTATCTATGTCGGAGAGCTGATTCGCAAAGTCGATTATCGCCTCCATGTCCGTTGCCATAGCCGTCTTTTCCGCGGCACTCAGGCTGAGTCTTGCCAGCTTCGCAACGTTTTCAACGTCGATTTTCGGCCCTTTTTTCTTTTTGACCGAAGCCGCGGCGCTGCCCTCGGCAAATGCCTGACCGAGACGAAGCGCCTCAAGCTGCTTCGGATCGACAAAGTCAGGCGCGCCCGTCATCGGATCGGAAGCGTCCTTAACCTTCGGGAAGGCAATTACCTCGCGGAGCGAATCCGCGCCGACAAGCAGCATTACCAAGCGGTCAAGTCCAAAGGCGAAGCCGCCGTGCGGCGGAGTACCGTATTTAAACGCGTTAACCATGAAGCCGAAGCGGTTTTCAATTTCCTCGTCGCTGAAGCCGAGAGCCTCAAACATCTTCTCCTGAATGTCGCTGCGGTGGATTCTGATGCTTCCGCTGCCAAGCTCAACGCCGTTAAGCACAACATCGTATGCCTGCGCGCGGACGCGGGCAGGATCGGAAAGTAGATACTTAACGTCCTCCGGATAAGGCATTGTAAACGGATGATGCATAGCCGTAAAGCGCCCCTCCTCGTCGCTCCACTCAAACTGAGGGAAGTCGGTGACGAACAGGAACCTGTAGTCATCCTTCCTTCTAAGACCGAGCATATCGCCCAAATCCAGCCTCAACGCGCCGAGAGTACGGTATACCACCGACGGCTTGTCGGCGCAAAACAGAATGAAGTCGCCGGGCTTGGCGTCCATTCTTTCGATTATCGCGTCCAAATCCTCTTTTGAGAAATATTTTGTAAGAATCGAATAAATTTCTCCGTCGGAACGAATCGCAATCCATGCCATACCCTTCGCGCCGTAGCCTATCGCCTTTTCGGTCAGAGCCTCAATCGTGCTGCGGGTAAAATCGGCGCAGCCCTTTACGTTTATCGCGCGGATTATGCCTCCGTTGTCGGCAACGCGGCGGAAAACCGTGAAGCTGCTGGTTTTCATTATATCGCTCAAATCGACAATCGGCAAATCGAAGCGTATGTCGGGCTTGTCGCTGCCGTATCTGTCCATACATTCCCGCCATGTCAGGCGGGGGAAAGCATAGTCTATTTCGCGTCCCATGACGCTCTTGAATATATGCTTGAACAGCTTTTCAAGGTGAAGCAGAATATCCTCCTGATTTACGAACGAAAGCTCCATATCAACCTGTGTAAATTCGGGCTGGCGGTCGGCGCGGAGATCCTCGTCGCGGAAGCAGCGGGCAACCTGATAATATTTGTCGATTCCGCCTACCATAAGGAGCTGCTTGAAAATCTGGGGCGACTGCGGAAGAGCGTAAAACGTACCCGTATGTACGCGGCTCGGAACAAGATAGTCGCGCGCGCCCTCGGGAGTGGACTTGCAGAGCATCGGCGTTTCGACGCAAATAAAGCCGTTGTCGTCCAAAAATTCCGTTGCCGCTTTCTGTACGGCATGGCGGAAGCGCAGGTTTTTTATCATCTGCGGGCGGCGAAGGTCGATGAAACGGTACTTCAGCCTCAAATCCTCGCGCACCGCGGTGCCGTCGTCGGGTGAGAACGGCAAAGTGTCCGCCACCGACAGGACGGTCAGCTTCTCGGCACGCAGCTCTATTGTTCCGGTTTCAAGCTTTGGATTGTATGTTTCCTCGTCACGCAGACAAATTTTCCCCGAAACCGAAATAACGCTCTGATTGCGCAGAACCTCTGCCGCGGCAAAATCCTCCGGCGAAAGCCTCATCTGATTGAATACCACCTGAAGCGTACCCTCGCGGTCACGCAGGTCTATGAAAATAACTCCGCCCATGTCGCGCTTGGTATGCACCCAGCCGCAGACGGTCTGTTCGGTATCAATCTGCTCCTCCGTGAGCAGACCGCAGTAAAAAGTCCTGTCCATATAAAACATCTCCGTTTTGCAATCTTATTTTATATATTACCGCAAATTTCTCTTGTTTGTCAATATGTAAATCCCAAAAAGTTAAAATCCGGCGGCTGTGTACAGCACATCCACGAAATTCACCGTTGACGCGGGCAGCTCGATTTTCTCGATGATACCCTCCGCGGAGCCCCTCGCCGAGTTTTCAAATCTAAATTCGCCGAATTCGATTATTGCTTCCGACGCTATGGCGACGCCGCCGGAATAGGTCGCCGAATACGAAAGGTACGCGCCGCCGTCGATGAGGCTTTCACTGTCCTCGCGCGAAAAATTAAGGCGCATTTCCGCGGAGCCGTCGGAATTGCGGGTTATTTTGAGCTTATCGGCGCCGAAGATACGGCTTACGGCTTCAAGTCCGACGGGAATGAGTCTCGCGTCCGCCGCGCTGTTCGGATCAAGCCCCTCGGTTACAGAGGAAATCAGTCCGTTTACAAGGTTTCTTCCGTCCGTTTCATCAAGCGCTCCGCCGACCGCCGCGGCAAGAAAGCCGCTGTCCGAGCCGGAAATGTACTCCTCCAGCTCGCCCCAGTCCGCCGAATACCACTTATCCGCCTTTACATATTTTGCCCATGCTTCGGGAAGCGCATCGCCGAGCTTTTCCGCGAGATCCGTTTTGAACATAAGTTCGTTTCGCGTTACAATTACCTCAATGCTGCCCGACGCGGTCTGTCCGCCGACCGTTATTTCCGCCGCGGCGACGCTTCTTTGCGCCTCGCCGTCAGCCGTAGTCTCGGCTTTTGCCGTAATTGCGTAATCGGGGGCATAGACCCTTGTCGTTTCGGTATGAGTATATATTTTCGCCGGATTTTCGTAAAGCTTCGCGAGCATATTCAGATCCGGGCAGGCGTTGGCAATACTGCGCGCCACCGCGGCGTCGTCGATTATGACAACCGTCCTCTCGCCGCTGTCCCAGCCGACAGTAAGTCCCGCCGCCTCGCTCACGGCGCGTACGGGAATAAGCGTCCGCCCGTTCTCTACCACCGGCGGCACGTCCATTACGCAAACAGGCTCCCGCGCGCCCTTAAGATAAATTTCCGCCGAATCCAGCGAGAAGTAAAGCTCCCTTTCGCCCGTATCCGCGTAAACGGTGCGCGTTTCGTTATCATATGTCACCTCGGCGTTCATTTGTTCAAAAACCGCGCGGAACGGCAGCATTACACGGTCGGAAATCACTGTCGGCTCGGCGTCGGCAAAGCTCATTGCCAAGCCGTTATAAAGCACGGTTATTCCGTCACCGTCCGCAAGCGCGGGAAGCGCGAAAATCAGCGAAGCAAGAGTCAGTATTAAAACGAAAATTTTTCTCATAAGCGCATCTCCAAATATCTCGATAAAATTTCCGCGCAAACGCATGGAACGGATTTATTATACCATGTTTATTTTAATTTTGCAAGGAATTTTAATATTTCTTAATTTTTACTTGATTTTTTTACGGAGTTGTTGTATAATTTGCGTAAAGGTAGGTGTGTCTTTTTGGAAAAGCTTGAAATTTCGGGCGGTAACAAGCTTCACGGAGAAATTACCGTATGCGGAGCCAAAAATGCCGCTGTCGCAATTATTCCCGCCGTTATTTTGGTGGACGGAATATGCCGTTTGGAAAACATCCCCGACATAAAAGACGTTAAGCTTATAACGCAAATGCTATCCCACCTGGGAGCAGAGGTTAATAATATAGACGAAAATACAATCGAAATAGACGCGAGAAACATCAAAACCCATGTGGCGCCTTACGATATGGCCAGCAAAATGCGAGCGTCCTATTATCTTCTCGGCTCGCTTCTCGGCCGTGTCGGCAAGGCGGAGGTTGCTTTGCCGGGCGGCTGCAACTTCGGTCAGCGCCCGATGAACCTCCACGAAAAGGGCTTTCGCAAGCTCGGCGCAACCGTAGCGACGGTGCGCGGGCAGATAATCGCCGAAGCGGAGGAGCTTCGCGGCAACACAATTTACCTTGACACCGCCAGTGTCGGCGCGACGATAAACATCATGCTCGCCTCCGTGCTTGCAAGAGGGCGCACAATAATCGAAAACGCCGCCAAGGAGCCTCATGTTGTCGATGTGGCGAACTTTCTGAACACAATGGGCGCGAACGTACGCGGAGCGGGAACCGATACAATCCGCGTTACCGGCGTAGAAAAAATGCACGGCGGAACATACAGCATAATTCCCGACCAGATTGAAGCCGGCACTTTTATGCTTGCCGCCGCCGCCGCGGGCGGAAATGTGCTTGTCAAGAACGTCATTCCCAAGCATATGGACTCTGTGGTTTCCAAGCTGGAGGAAATGGGCGTTACAGTAACCGAATATGACGACAGCGTCCGCATTGAGCGCAACGGCCCTCTGCACGGCATACGCGTGAAAACAAATTACTACCCCGGCTTCCCGACGGATATGCAGCCGCAGATGGTTGCTCTGCTTTCGGTAGCCGATGGGACAAGCATCGTTACGGAAGATGTTTGGGAAACACGTTTTCAGTATATAGGCGAGCTGCAGCGTATGGGCGCGGACATCCGCGTCGAAGGGAAAAGCGCCATAATAAACGGCGGGAAGCTCTGCGGAGCGCCCGTCCGCGCGACCGACCTCCGCGCGGGAGCGGCAATGATAATTGCCGGACTTGCCGCCGAGGGAAAGACCGTCATAAACGACATTCACTATATTGACCGCGGCTACAGCAATATTGAGGGGCGGCTTCGCGCCATCGGCGCGGACATAGGAAGAATATATTCGATGTAAGTCCTTCCCCCCCATTTTTTGACGGAGTTGATGACACATATGCTTAAGCTTTGCACCCTCTGCTCCGGCAGCAGCGGCAATGCCGTGCTTGTCGAGGCGGACGGAACAAAAATACTTATAGATTGCGGAATAACGGGAAAGACAGCCGCGGAAAGGCTTTGCGAGATCGGAATCGACCCGTCCGAGCTTTCCGCCATACTTGTCACGCACGAGCATATCGACCACATCCGCGGCGTAGGCGTCGTAAGCCGCCGCTACGGGCTTCCGATTTACGCCAGTATGGGAACGTGGAACGGTATGCTTTCGCTTGTCGGAAAAATCCCCGACGAAAATATCCGCTGTATAGCCGCGGACGTACCGTTTTCCGTCGGGGACGCCGTCGTTTTCCCGTTCAAAACCTCGCATGACGCCTGCGAAAGTCTCGGCTTCACGGTAAGCAACGGGCGGAAAAACGTGTCGATCGCGACCGACCTCGGAATTGCGGACAAATATATCTTCGACAACATCAAAGGCTCGGAGCTTCTGCTTCTTGAAGCCAATCACGACGAGCGGCTTCTTATGAACGGCCCTTACCCTTATCCGCTTAAGCAGAGGATACTCTCCGACGTCGGTCATCTTTCAAACAGGGTCTGCGGCGCGCTCTGTGCGCGGCTGCTTTCGGAGTGCGGCGGCGATAAGCAAATTTTGCTCGGACATCTCTCAAACGAAAACAACACTCCCCGTCTTGCTTTCGATACCGTCAAAAAGAGCATCGAACACATCGGCGGCAAGGTCGGCGGCGATATACGCGTAGAGGTTGCGGGCAGATACAAGCCCGGACCGGTTTTGGAAGCGTAGGAAGCGTAAAAGAAGCGTAAAAAAGGAGCGCCTATGAACATAACGCTGATTTGCGTCGGAAAAATCAAGGAAAAATATCTCAGGGACGCGATTGACGAATACACAAAACGTCTGGGGCGTTTTTGCGCCTTCAAAGTGGTCGAGCTGCCCGACCGCAAAATCCCCGACAATCCGACCGAGGGCGAAAAGCGGGCTGTGCTTGCCGCCGAGGGAGCGGATATTTTAAAATCGATCGGGAAAAGCGACTATGTGATTGCTCTGTGCGTGGAAGGGAAGGAGCTGTCCAGCGAGGAATGGGCGGCGAAAACCGAGGACATTTTTTGCGCGCGTTCCTCAATATCCTATATAATCGGCGGCTCTCTGGGGCTTGCCGACGAAGTAAAGAAAAGAGCTGATTTTCGCCTTAGTCTCGGCAAAATCACCCTGCCTCACAGGCTTGCCCGTCTTATCCTTGCCGAGCAGCTCTATCGGTGCTTTAAAATTAACGCGCACGAAACATACCACAAATAAAGCTCAAAATTGCGTCGCAAAAACCGTCGGCAGGCTTTGCGGCGCAATCTTTTCAATCTGCGTTCGATTTATGGAAATTTCAAATTTGCCTCTTTACAAAGCCTCGCAAAAGAGGTAAAATATAACTGTATGTTATTTTGTTTGTCACTGATTTTTTAAAGGAGCGGTTTATATGGAAAAATATCTTCGGCTTTCACCCGAAATTCAGCGGAAAATAGCCGAACGCGACGGTATGCCAAAACAGACCGTCCGCCGTGATCCCGACCGTGATAAGCCTTCGCTCTGGCGGCCCGCCTATATCCGCGACGTGGAAAAAATCCTCCACCATCCCTACTATAACCGCTACAGCGATAAAACTCAGGTCTTCTCGTTTTACAAAAACGATGATATAACCCGCCGCGCTCTCCACGTTCAGCTCGTTTCCCGCATAGCCCGAAACATAGGCCGTTTGCTGGGGCTTGACTGCGACCTGATTGAAGCAATCGCCCTCGGTCACGACATTGGCCACACCCCTTTCGGTCACGCCGGAGAGGAGTTCCTGAGCGCGATTTATCATTCCCGCACGGGAAAATATTTCAGTCACAATGTCCACGGCGTCCGTGTTCTTGATGAGATTTTCCGCCTCAACATAAGCCTTGACGTTCTGAACGGAATCCTCTGCCACAACGGAGAGATGGAGCTTAAGGAATACCGTCCCGTGCCGATGACCTCCTTTGCCGAGCTTGACGGCAAGCTGGCGCTCTGCCGTGCCGACGCAAAAAGGAACAAAGAGCTTATCCCGAACACTCTCGAAGGCTGCGTCGTCCGCATTTGCGACATTGTAGCCTACGTCGGCAAGGACAGGCAGGACGCGGAAAGAATTGATTTTATCCGCACCGAGGGAGATTATAATTCAAGGTTTATAAACAACATCACCGTAAACCTGGTCGAAAACAGCTTCGGTAAGGATTTTCTTTGTCTCGACGAGGAATATTTCAATCTGCTGACGCGCGGCAAGATGGATAACTACGACACAATATACATGGTTCCGGAATTAATCCGGCGTTACCGGACGGAAATCAAGCCCCTGTTCGAGCGTCTGTACGAATATCTGCTGAAAGACGTAAAGAATAAAAACGGCATAACCGCCCGTCACCATATCAAATTTGTGAATACGCGGCGCGCCTACTACGGCGAGGCTGTCCCCTATGAGGAAGAAACCGCGCCCGACGACATTGTCGTTGACTACATTGCGTCAATGACCGACAACTACTTCATCGACCTCTGCGGAGAGCTCTTCGGAACGAAAATAGAATTTGTGGGCTATTTTGAGAACGGAATATGAAAGCGAAAAAAAGGACTTCCCCGTCCCAAAGCCGTTTTATCGCGAATATGCCAAAGCCCGCCGACCCAAATTACACAATATTATACAAGGAGAAAAAACATGAACGACAATCAAAAGCTTGCGCAGCTACTTTTCCCGAATATTGACAAGACCCCCGAATATTACGAGCGGCTCTATCCCGAACGTTCCCTCCCCGAAGGAGCGAAGGTGACGCGGCTGGGCCCGTCTCCGACGGGCTTCATTCACCTCGGCAACCTTTTCGGCGCGATTACCGACGAACGCCTTGCCCATCTCAGCGGCGGAGTTTTCTACCTCCGCATCGAAGACACCGACGATAAGCGAAGGGTCGAGGGGGCGGTTGACGTTATAATCGACACCCTGCGCTATTTCGGCGTTGAATTTGACGAGGGCGCGTGCAAGGAAGGCGAAAAAGGCGCCTACGGTCCGTATTGGCAGCGTCAAAGGGCGGAAATATATCACTGCTTTGCCAAAAGGCTTGTCGCCGAGGGACGGGCGTATCCGTGCTTTTGCACCGAGGAGGAGCTTGCCGCCGTTCACGAAAGGCAGGAGGCGGAAAAAGCCAACTTCGGCTATTACGGTAAATGGGCGGCGCACCGCACATGGACGCTTGAGCAAATCGAAGCCGAACTGCAAAAGGGCTCTCCGTTTGTGCTGCGTTTCCGTGCGCCGGAGCCCTGCGGAAAATATTTCAAAATAAACGACGCGATACGCGGAGAGCTGTCCATGCCCGTAAACGAAACCGATTTTGTTCTGCTCAAAAGCGACGGTATTCCGACCTATCATTTCGCTCATGTCATTGACGACCACCTTATGCGGACTACTCACGTTGTCCGCGGGGAGGAATGGCTGGCAACGCTGCCGTTCCACATCGCCCTGTTTGACGCCTTCGGCTGGAAGCCGCCCGTTTACTGCCACACGGCGCAGCTTATGAAGCTTGACGGCGGCACGAAGCGTAAGCTCAGCAAGCGCAAGGATCCCGAGCTTTCTCTTGACTACTATAAAAACGAGGGTTATCTTCCGAACGCGGTCTGGGAATATTTGATGACGGTTTTAAACTCGAATTTTGAAGAGTGGCGCATGAGCAATCCCTCCGCGCCGATTGAAAGCTTCCCCTTTTCGCCGTCAAAAATGGGCGTAAGCGGTTCGCTTTTCGACCTTGACAAGCTGAACGACGTCAGCAAAAACATCCTTGCCGCGCTCTCCGCCGACGAGGTTTATTCCGCGCTCACCGAGTGGGCAAAGGAATGCGACGGGGAATATTTCCGCCTGCTCACGCGCGACCCAAAGTTTTCTCTTGCAATGATTTCTATCGGCCGCGGCGGCGAAAAGCCCCGCAAGGACATAAGCTGCTGGCGGCAGTCCAAGGAATTTTACAGCTTTTTCTTCGACGAGCTTTTCAAAGCGGAGGACGACTTTCCCGAAAACGTCTCCGAAGCCGACCGCGCGGAAATTTTGCGCCGCTACGCCGCTGTCTACAGCTATGACGACAGTCAGACGGACTGGTTTGCCAAGGTGCGCGCGATTGCCGAGGAGCTGGGCTTCGCGCCTCAGCCCAAGCTGTATAAGAAAAATCCCGACGCGTATAAGGGACACGTCGGTGATGTCAGCTCCGTAATCCGCGTCGCGCTCACGGGACGGCGCAATTCCCCCGATATATGGGAAATTCAACAGGTTCTCGGAGCCGAAAGAAGCTTGGAAAGAATAACAAAATCCATAAAGTGAGCGCCGCGTATATGTAACAAAGCGCCGGTCAGCATATTTCCGCCGAGGTCAGTCCAAAGCCGCCGCTCAATTCGCCGGGGAAGCCGAGCAAATCACTGTATATTTTGATTTTGGCGGTTTTTCCCGCGTCGGCGTCATACAGCGAAATCATAAACGGTGAACGGCACAGCCTTTCGCGGCGCAGCCCGATTTTTATTTCCGCTAAAGCAAAGCTGCCTCGCAGACGCAGACAGCTTCCGCCGCACGCTCCGTCGGGGATTGTGACTTCGTACTCCCGCAAGCCGAAATACCGCGCCGTTCCCGACGAAGCGCCGACCGGCGGCGAAGGCGGCAGCTCTTTTCCGTCGTTTCGCGTCTCTCCGACGACGAACGCCGCGCCCTCCGCGGTCAGAAGCTCATTTTGTCCGAGCCGCGCAAGCTCCGTTATGTTGTATTTTGTAAAATCGGAATCCAAATAGCTGCCGCACGGCTTAAGCGCGGCTCCGTTTAAAACCGCCTCTCCGCCTGCGGCGGAAACCGCATACAGCTCTCCTTCGGCGCGGAGGACTTCAAACTCATGCCGCGCTCCCTCTTCCAGACGGAGAAGGCTTTCCGCCGTTCCCGCAAGGCAAAGCTGCAGCTTGCGCGGCTTTTTCGGAGCGGAAAAAACAACTCCCGAACGCAAGAATCGCGGCAAATTTCCGCCGTCCGCGTCCGTACCGCACAAAACCGCAAGCAGCCCGCCCACCTCAAGGGTGGCTTTAATTTCTCCTTCCGTACCGGCGAAATAGCTCTCGCCCGAAAAAATGTCATACACAAAGGCGGGGCGGTTGTCGGGGAAGCGAAAAATCCCCGAAACGGGTTCGTCGGTTCCGTTGCAAAACAGATACGCCGAAGCTTCTTTGCTGTCGGAACGGTATGTCTCCGTTCCTTCCGCCGGCTTGCCGTCCTCGCGCGAAACGGTCATTTCGTCAACGGCTCCGCGCCGACCGGCAAACAGCATAGAAAGCCTCTCCGCCGCATCCGTCCACAGTTTGTCGCCGAACGCGCAGGGGCGCCTTTGGGAAAAGGCGGCGCTCGCCCCGACAAGGCTCACGCAGTCGCCGTCGGCGGCAATATACTCCGCCCCTTCCGCCGAAAGCTCGTATATCCCGCGAAGCACGTCCGACGAATCGGAAAAGACTTTTATTTCTTCCTCCCTGACGGCTTTAAGCCCGTTTTCGGCGCACCACAAATTTATTGCGCCGTAATAGACCTCGGCGCAGAGCGCTTCCGCCTCGGCGTTATATTTTTTTCTTATATTTTCATCGGAAAACAGCCTTCCCGCATCCTTTTCAATGTCAATTCCAAGCCTTTGCTTTACCCGCTCGGCGAGAGAATCGGAATACGGCAACGCGTCCGTTTCCCAAAAATCGGGCGAAAACGGAGCCTTCACGCAAAGCCCCGCCAGCTCATAGCCCATAAAACGCGCCGCTTCGCGTTTGAGCCGCCGGTGGAAGGCTCTGATAAACGCGGAAACCGCGCGCGGATTGAACACGTCGGCGGGACAAATTCCGTTTTTCGGCTCGGCTCGGCGCACAACCGCCGCCATGCCGTCCTCCGCGAAAAGCGGCGCTTCGCCCTCCGGGAGAGCTTCCTCCCGGACAAGCACAATCGCCCTTGCGCGAAATTCCGCCGCCGATACGACCTCGCCGCCGCAGTGACCGCCGAAGGCTCCGCTGTCGTCGGAAAGCAGCAGCTTTACGCCGTAACGCCCCGCGCTGCGGCAGCTCCCGCGAAGGGCTTCAAAATAGCCCTCGGTCATAAAGTCCGAGCCGTTCACAATCACCGCCGCCGAAAAGCCCCGCTCGGAAAAGGATTTTATTTGATTGTCCGCCTCTCTGAGCGACGGCAAACGGTTCCAGTGCCAGATGATAAACGGCCGCATCCTTCATTCCCCATTTCTACTACATAATATTATCATTAATTTTTTTGCCTGTCAAGTCTTGTATATCGAGAAGCGTCATGATATAATGTAAAGTAATGTATAAGCCTTCACTTTAATTCAAAGGAGATTATCATATGCCGATAAAAATTCCCGACAATCTGCCCGCCGCGAAAATACTTGACGGCGAAAATATATTTGTTATGACCGACAAACGCGCCCTCAGTCAGGACATACGTCCGCTTAAGGTGCTTATCGTGAACATAATGCCCACGAAAATCGCAACGGAAACCCAGCTTCTGCGCGCTCTAAGCAACACGCCGCTTCAGATTGACGCGGAATTTATAAATATGGATTCTCACGAATCCCATCATACTCCGCCCGAGCATCTTTCCATGTTTTACAAATCCTTCGCCGAGGTGCGCGGCAAACGCTACGACGGAGTTATAATCACGGGCGCGCCCGTGGAACTGCTTCCGTTTGAAGAGGTAGACTACTGGGACGAGCTGACGGAAATCCTTGACTGGACAGACACCCATGCCACCAGCACCTTTCACATCTGCTGGGCGGCGCAGGCGGCGCTCTACCATCACTACGGGATTGAAAAGCATATTTTGCCGAAAAAGCTGTTCGGCGTTTTCCGCCATAAAACCCTAAACCTTCACAGCCGCCTTACGCGCGGCTTTGACGAATACTTCCTCGCGCCCCATTCGCGCCATACCGAAGTGCGAAGGGAGGATATCGAAAAAATTCCCGAACTGGAGATAGTCGCCGAGGGCGACGAAGCGGGGGTTTACATAGCGAAGTCCTCGGACAACAAGCGTATTTTCGTAACGGGACACAGCGAGTACGAATTTGACACACTTGACAAAGAGTACAGGCGCGACCTCGAAAGGGGCGTCCCCATCGAGCTTCCGGTGAATTACTACCCAAACGACGACCCTTCGCAAACTCCCGTCATGACGTGGCGCAGTCACAATCATCTGCTTTTTACGAACTGGCTGAATTACTTCGTATATCAGACAACGCCCTATTCCCTTGACTGCGTGGGCATGGAGGTGTGCGAAGATGAGTAAGGCAAGGCTCCCGCTTTCCTATAAAAGACTTTATTCTCTGGCATACGACGCCATAGGCGATGCGACTCCGATAAAGGCGGACTGCGGGCAGCTTTGCGGCAAAGCCTGCTGTCGGGTCGAGGAGGATATAACGGGAATGTACCTTTTCCCCGAGGAAAACATAATGCTGCGCGATATGCCCGACGGAATGAAGCTGTACGACACCGACTTCGAATACGACTACGGGCGTTACGCCGACCTTCTGACCTGCGACGGAAGCTGCGACCGTTCGCGCCGTCCTCTCGCCTGTCGTATTTTTCCGCTGACGCCGTATATATCGGAGGACGGAGAGCTCAAAATAATCGTTGACCCGCGCGGAAAGGGTGTATGTCCGATGGCGCGAACCATGAAACCGGAGGATTTCGACCCTGCCTTTGTCGAAGCTGTGCGCCGCGCGGCGAACATAATTCTGAAAAACCGTCAGGCGCGGCTTTTTGTCGAGGCGCTCAGCCGCCAAACCGACGAGCTGGGGCTATGAAAAACGCCGTCAAAAACGCCGCCGTACTCGCGGGGCTGCTTCTGCTCTGCGGAGCCGCGGGCATGATATTGGGCTGTCCCATAAAGCGTATATTCGCCGTTCCCTGTCCGGGATGCGGAATGACGCGCGCCTGTCTGTCGCTTCTGAAGCTTGACTTCGCCGCCGCGCTGCACTGGCATCCGCTATGTTTTCTTGTTCCGCCGCTCGGACTGCTGTACATATTCAAGGATACGCGCGTCTGCCGGAAAATCCTGAACTCAAAGATTCTGCCTGTCTTACTTTTCGCGGCGATAATGCTTACTTACATACTCCGCATGATATATTATTTCCCCTCCACTCCTCCGATGAATATTGAAGAAAATTCTTTATTTGTAAAAATTGTCCATAAATATCTATTGCAATAATGGATTTTTTGTGATATAATTATACTAAACAAATATTATATAAAGGAGATAAAGAGTATGGACATTTTAAAAAGCTTCAGTCTTGAGGGCAAGGTTGCCCTCGTAACCGGCGCATCCTACGGGATCGGCTACGCCATAGCCTCCGCCTTTGCCGCCGCCGGCGCGAAAATCGTGTTCAACGACATCAAGCCGGAGTTCGTAGAGAAAGGTCTTGCGTCCTACGCCGCCGACGGAATTGACGCAAAGGGCTATGTCTGCGACGTAACCGACGAGGACGCGGTTCAAAGCATGGTAAAGAAAATCGAGGAAGAAGTCGGCGTTATTGACATCCTTGTAAACAATGCCGGCATAATCAAACGGATTCCCATGTGCGACATGACAGCGGCGGAATTTCGTCAGGTTGTGGACATTGACCTCAACGGGCCGTTCATAGTTTCCAAGGCGGTTATTCCTTCGATGATTAAAAAAGGTCACGGCAAAATCATAAACATCTGCTCCATGATGAGCGAGCTGGGACGCGAAACCGTTTCCGCGTATGCCGCGGCGAAGGGCGGACTTAAAATGCTCACAAGAAATATCTGCTCCGAGTACGGCGAATACAATATCCAGTGCAACGGCATAGGGCCCGGCTACATCGCCACTCCCCAGACGGCTCCTCTCCGCGAGCGTCAGCCCGACGGAAGCCGTCACCCCTTCGATCAGTTCATCGTTTCCAAAACTCCGCAGGCACGCTGGGGAGACGCTTCCGACCTTATGGGGCCGGCCGTGTTCCTTGCTTCCGACGCGTCCAATTTTGTGAACGGACATATCCTTTACGTTGACGGCGGTATACTTGCCTATATCGGCAAACAGCCGCAATAAGGCCTGTCCGCTCGGCGCAGCGTAAATACGGACAATTCTTAAAAAATAAAAGGGAGGGAATTTTATGCATTGGGTAAAAAAATGGCACTGGCAAAAAACCGCCTCCGACGCGGTTGAAATGCTCACGGAAAAGGGCTACATCGCCAAGTACGCCGAAACAGCCGACGACGCAAAGCAGATGGTTCTGGATATGATTCCGGAAGGCTCGTCCATAGCCGTGGGCGGCAGCGTCACAATAGGCGATATGGGACTTATCGACATTTTCAGAAGCGACAAATACAAATTTTTTGAGCGCTTCAACACAAGCGGCTACGCCGAAACCTATCAGGTCTACCGTCAGTCCTTCCTTGCGGACTATCTGGTTACAAGCTCCAACGCCATAACCATGAACGGCGAAATTGTGAACACCGATTCCAGCGGGAACCGTGCGGGTCAGATTATTCTCGGCCCCGAGAAGGTTATAATCGTTGTCGGCGCGAACAAAATCGTGCCCGACCTCAACGCCGCCTTTGAACGCATAAGGCAGATTGCTCCGCTCAACGCAAAAAGAATCGGGCATCACTGTCCCTGTGTGGAGACAGGCTACTGCGTGGACTGCGATTCTCCCGAAAGCGTGTGCAACGCCACAAGCATAATACATAACGGGCGCAAGCATCCCGGGCGCTACACGGTTATTGTTGTAGCCGAAGAGTTAGGCTTCTGAGGAAGCGCAATTAATCCTGCTGCTTGGCGGAAAATCAACCGTCAAGCAGCGTTTTAAGCCGCAAAGCGAATTTCCATCGCTTACACAGTACAATTGAAAGGACATGATTCCAATGGCAAAAATAGTAACAATGGGCGAAATTATGCTTCGGCTTTCCACGCCCAACAACGAAAAATATATACAGGCGAACGGATTTGACATCAACTACGGCGGAGGCGAAGCCAATGTCGCGGTTTCGCTTGCCAACTACGGTCACGAAGCCGAATTTGTGACAAAGGTTCCCGAAAATCCCATAGGCGAATGTGCCGTCGCCGCGCTGAGGAAGTACGGCGTTGAAACAAAGCACATCGCCCGAGGCGGCGAGCGGCTCGGAATATACTTCCTTGAAACGGGAGCCGCCATGAGAGCCAGCAATGTTACATACGACCGCGCCCATTCCTCAATTTCAACCGCCGCGGTCGAGGATTTCGATTTTGACGAAATCTTTAACGGTGCCGACTGGTTTCATTTCACGGGCATAACCCCCGCCGTTTCGGACGCGGCCTCCGTTCTCACCGAGGCTGCGTGCAAGGCGGCGAAAGCAAAGGGCGTAACGGTTTCCTGCGACCTGAACTTCAGGAAGAAGCTCTGGAGCAGCGAAAAGGCTCAGAAGGTCATGTCCAATCTCATGCGGTACGTTGACGTCTGCATAGGCAACGAGGAAGACGCCGACAAGGTTCTCGGCTTCAAGCCGGAAAATACCGACGTTACAAGCGGAGAGCTGAACCTTACGGGCTATGAATCCATTTTTAGGCAGATGGTTGAAAAATTCGGCTTCAAATATGTGATTTCCTCGCTCCGCGTTTCTCATTCCGCTTCCGACAACGGCTGGTCGGCGTGCATTTATTCGAGTGCCGACGACGAATTTTATCATTCAAAGGAATACCGCATCTGCCCCATCGTTGACCGCGTAGGCGGCGGTGACTCGTTTGCGGGCGGCACAATCTGCGGCTTCCTTGACGGGAAAAATTTCAGGGACGCTCTTGAATTCGGCGTTGCGGCTTCCGCGCTCAAGCATACGATTCCCGGCGACTTTAACCTTGTTTCGAGAGAAGAGGTTGAAGCTCTTGCCGGCGGCGACGGCAGCGGAAGAGTTCAGAGATAAAAACAAAAAAACAGGCGGAGAAAGCTGCTCGGGCTTTCTCCGCTTATTTTTTCGGCAATTAACAAGGCTCCGCAACGACGGCAAAGTCGTATGCGGAGCCGGAGGAGGAGGGGGATTACAGGAATTATATTAATCTGTAATTATTTCATCAATGTGAAATAGAATTGTTTAATTTTTAAAAATATTATGAACGCACTATGAACGAGAAAGGCTCTGCGCATCCTCCATTATAACGCATAATTCGTCGCGCGCGTCGGAGATTGCGGCAACAAGCTGACCTGTCGGACGCTCCTGTTCGGGTGAGGTGCGGATTGACGCAAGAGCGTTGTACATAGCCGCCGCAATCAATTCGTTTTCGCTGTGCGACTCGGCTTCGAGCGCAGTTTTCTCTTTTTCGAGAAGCTGCGCCGCTTCATCCGCGTCAACCTTGAAGGTCAGAAGGATTTCCCCCAAAACCTCAATATGCCTTTCAAAAATGCTTCTCATTTCAGCTTTCCTCCATTTTCTTTTTCCTGCGTATGTCCTCGCCGAAAAACGCCACGATTTCAAAGCTGCCCGCAATTCGGGAATAAATGCGCTCGGAATATTTGCTCCTCAGCTCGCCGAGATCCATGTTCGTGGAAATCACGGTGTTTCGCTCATCAAGCAGTCTGTTGTTTATTATTCTGAAAAGCTCCGATGATGTAAACTGCGTTACAAATTCCGCGCCGAGATCGTCCAATATCAGCAGCTCGCTGTCAAACACGCGGCGCACAAGATATTGATTCTGTTCCGACACCTCACGGTTGAAATGCAAATCCTCCAAAATCGGGAACAGTGAATTTGCGCTGACATAGATAACATCAACTCCCTTTCCGACAAGAGCGTTCACGATCGCCGAGGAAAGGAAGGTTTTGCCGAGTCCGCAGCCGCCCGTAAAAAACAGATTTCTCTTTTCCGTTTCAAAATTTTCGGCGTAGGACTTGCACAGCGCAAACACCGAACGGATATTTTCAAGCGGAGAAATTCCGAGGTTCGTATCGGGAACGGGGCTGTAGTAATCAAAGCGGAACGCGTCAAAGGTCTGTTCGGGCTGCTTTCCCGTCAAATTCGCCTCGCTCAGAAGCTCGCGGGAAAGCTCCGCCCTGACGCAGGAGCAGATTTCCCCTTCAAAAAAACCCGTATCGCCGCATTTTGCGCAGAGCGGCTTATTATCCAACGCGTCGGGCGAAAATCCGTTTTCCGAGAGCAGACGGCGTTTTTCGTCGTTCGCGATACGGTTTTCCAGCATTATTTTGTTCACTGCCTCATCAGGCTCGCACGAGCCGTCCAACACCATATTTATAAGATTTATGCCCGTTTGGTCGAGGCGGCGTTCAATCTCGCCGACACGCGGCAGCCGCGCAAAAATTTCGCTTTTGCGGGCTTCATATTCGGCTTTTCGGACGCTTTTGCGCCGTTCGATGATTTTGCTCGCCTTTGCTTTCAGCGACGACATGATGCGCGCCTCCTTATTTTTAAGATTTTTTCAGTCTGCGTTTCATCTCTATAACCGCCTGCTCGTCCATTTTACGGGCGTCGGCGGAGGGCTTCGCATCCTTTTCTTTTATGTCCGAGGGCTTTTTTACTCCCTTTTGATGCCAGTTAGTGAGAACCTTATTCATATAAGCAAAAGCAAGAGAACCCGTATTCTTTACCGTTATCTCATATGCCTGCTCAATCATTTCGAGAGAAAAATCCATATCCTCCCTCCACGAACGCAGATATTTCTTCTCCGAAGCGGAAAAGCCCCTGTCAAGCCCGAAGATACCGCGGCACTGCATTTGGAAGCGATTTTCCTCGCTCGCGCGTTTAATCACAGCCTCCGCGCTCTTTATATCATTTATTCCTTCCTCATTCCATGTCTGGGCGACCTTCTCTATATAGGAAAAATTCTTCTTTCCCATGGAAACGCAGTACTCAAAAAGCATCAAGACCATGTCGCTGTCCATGCCGTACCAGTCCATAAAGTTGAAAATTGACGTAATTTCCCTTGTAGAAAGCGGCTTTTCCAAAAATTGCTCAACCATGGAAATTGTATCCTTCATATACGGATTCATTTCAAGCGCCTTGGCAACCTCGCTCGCCGAAATATGCGGAGCGCTTGCCCTGCCGCCGGCGGGAGCCTCCTTTTTCGGCTTATCCGGTTTTTCGCCGTTATCGCGAGAAACAAAAACTATATCGCCGCCGGTGATTTCCACAAGCCCTGTTTTTTCCCAATATTGCCATGCATTTTCGACGTCCGTCACAAGGATATGCAGCAGGGCGGCGATTTCCTCGTTTGACGCATTGCGTCCGGTGCTTGCGGCGGCAAGCCCGTAAAGATAAACCTTGACGTATTCTCCGTGAGCCGCGGGCATATATTCGTTTATAAAATCCAGTGAAACGGCAACCGAGCCGTTTTTCATTATAAATGCCACGGCTTAAACCTTCTTTCCGAAATGCAAAAAGAGATAAAAAGGTAGTATCGCGCAAGCAGATACTACCGATGGCGTGCTTGAAGGGATTCGAACCCCCGACCCCTTGGTTCGTAGCCAAGTACTCTATCCAACTGAGCTACAAGCACATACGTTAACAAAAGTTATTATAGCACAGCGAAAAATAAATTGCAAATGTTTTTAAAAAAAAATAACTCCAAAAGCTGTCCAAGCTTTCGGAGCTGTTTTTGTGCAAATTTCACAATAAATAGTCAAGAGGATTTAGATACTCTCCGTTGAGAATCACTTCAAAATGGAGGTGCGGGCCCGTTGAATTTCCGGTGTTTCCGCTGTAAGCCAGAACCTCGCCGCGCTCAACCTTCTGTCCGACGGCGACGGCTATTGAATCAAGATGAGCATAGGTCGTTACTATCCCGTAGCCGTGATCAACCTGAACAATATTTCCGTAGCTTTCCTTGTACTCGGCGCAGATAACGGTGCCGGACGCGGCTGCCGCAACGGGAGTTCCCATGCCGACGGCAAGGTCTACGCCGCGATGCTGGCGTCCCCAGCGTTCTCCAAAGCCGCTGCTGAGCCTTCCCGAAAGCGGATAGCTCAGTCCTTCCTCAAGAGCGTTGCGCGGCTTTGTTCCTACGCGAAGTACCTCCGTCACGGGCTCAAGCTTGGTTTCACTGCTTATTATTGCCGATGAGAGCAGCTCGCCGTTGCTGTAAATCTGTTCGTTCACCAATACCTCGGTACCGTCCGAACCCTCCGTTTCAACGACGGTTTCGCCTTCAAACAGAGTATCGTCGGCTATTTCCTCGGTTTCATGGGCAATCGTATACTGCTCTGTAAGATCCACCGTATTCATCACGGTAAGCACGCCGCTCTCCTCCAAAACGGAGGTAATTGTGTCTGTCGGCGTCAGATCGTTCCTGCTCACAATCTGCTCTCGGATTTCAACATCGCCGGAAAGAGAAGCGCTTGAATTGAGACTATACTTTTTGACATATTCGTCGAGAGCGACGCTTACGGCATTTTTGCTTTCCACAGTAAAGAGATCCTTTCCGTCCGCCGAGACGATATACGCGCGGCAAAGATAAGGCGAAGCCGCAAGAATCGCGTTTATCGCGTCCTCTCCGCCTACAAGGCTGCTTTTCAGAGCGAGCTTTGCGGAGGTCTGAATTTCCTGCTCCGGAACGCCAAGCTCATCGGCACGCTGTGCCGCAAGCCCTATTATTGCCGCCGCGTCGTCGGTTGCGGCGACGGTACACAGCAGCGTGCCGCCGCAATAATAGTTTACGCCGACGGTGCAGTAGGTTCCGAGAGCCGCGGCTCCGACCGCCGTTATTGCCAGCCCCGCCGCCGTAAGGAGAAGTTTCCTGCGTCCTTCTCTTACGGCTGACGCAAAGTCTTTCATAAATCGCCGCACGGCTGCGCCGCTCGGCTTAATTGACGGCAGCGGCCGCTTGGCGCCGCGCTTTTCGGCTTCCGGCGGTTTTTCCGCATTTTTATCGGAGCAGCCGCCGGAAACCATAAAGGTATTCGTGTTTTCAATCTGCATTCGTATCATTCCTTTTAAGGCTTTTCATTACAATATATTTATACTAACCCAAAAATAGAACCGATATGTAAAACAATTTTAACAATTTTGTAAATTTTGAAAGGCCGTATTGCCAAAAGCGGCGCCGGATAATTTTAAAATGCGGCTCGGCAATGAAATTTTTCTTGCCAATCGCGGCATTGTATGATATAATTATAGATACTGAAATTATAGCTGCGGAGGGACAAAAATGAAGCTTAACGGTAAATATAAACTCAGAAAGGTCAGCGGCACATATGTTATTGTGAAGCTTGGCGGCGGAGAGGTCTTGAATTTCAGCAAGCTGATAACGATAAACGAAACGGGCGCCTTTATTTTCAACAAGCTCGCCGATGAAATTTCGATGGACGAGCTTGTCGCGGCAATGCTGGACGAATATGAAATCGACGAGGCGGGCGCGCGCGAAGCCGCCGAAACCTTTGTTTCCAAGCTGGTTGAGCTGGGAATCGCCGAAAGGTAGGCGGCCGCGATGGAAAGAAAGCAAACTCGTCAGATTGATGTCGGCGGAGTTAAAATCGGAGGCGGCGCGCCGATAAGCGTGCAGTCCATGTGTACGACGGACACTCGGGACGTCGAAGCGACTGTGCGCCAACTCAACGAATTTAAGGCGGCGGGCTGCGACATAGCTCGCGTCGCCGTGCTTGATACGGCCGCCGCCAAGGCAATTAAGCAAATAAAGGAACGGACGGACATTCCCCTTGTCGCCGACATTCATTTCGACTTTCGGCTCGCGCTCGAATGTGTGAAAAGCGGAGCCGACAAAATCCGTATAAACCCCGGAAACATCGGCGGAGCCGACAAGGTTCGCGCCGTGGCGGACGCCTGCGGAGAGAGAGGAGTGCCGATAAGAATCGGCGTGAACGGCGGATCGCTTGAAAAGGAGCTTCTTGAAAAATACGGGCATCCTACGGCGGACGCGCTCTGCGAAAGCGCCCTCGGTCACATAAGGCTTCTGGAGGACTGCGGCTTTCGCGACATAGCGCTTTCGATAAAATCCAGCAGCGTACCGCTGATGGTCGAAGCATACGAAAAAATTTCCGAAATTATCGACTATCCTCTGCATCTCGGCGTAACCGAGGCCGGCACGGAATATACGGGGCTTGTCAAAAGCTGTGCGGGCATAGGCTCGCTGCTGCTGCGCGGCATAGGCGACACAATCCGCGTTTCCTTGACCGCCGATCCCGTAAAGGAGGTTCGTGCGGGGATTGAGCTGCTTAAGGCTCTGAATCTGCGTTCGGGCGCGAAAATGACCTCATGTCCGACCTGCGGACGCTGCCGCGTAAAGAATATGATTGCCCTCGCGAACGAAGTTTCCGCCCGTTTGGAGGGAGTCAATAAGGATATTCGCGTCGCCGTTATGGGCTGCGTAGTGAACGGGCCGGGCGAAGCGCGCGAAGCCGACATAGGCTTTGCCTGCGGCGAAGACTCCGCTCTGCTCTTTTGCCGCGGGGAAATTCTCCGCAAGGTGCCGATTGAAAGCGCAATCGACGAGCTTTTTGCGGAAATAGAAAAAATGTAATACTGCGACCGCGCAGAATTATTGGAGGTAAAATTTAATATGCCGAAACCAACGATTGCCATAGTGGGGCGGCCTAACGTGGGGAAATCCACGCTGTTCAACCAAATTGCGGGTCAGCGCATTTCAATTGTCGAGGACACCCCGGGGGTGACGCGCGACCGCATATACGCGTCGGGCGAATGGTGCGGAAAGAGCTTCACCCTGATTGACACCGGCGGAATAGAGCCTTATTCAAAGGAATCCATACCGTCGCAGATGGCGCTTCAGGCAAAAATCGCCATTGACACCGCCGACGTTATAATTTTCATGGTAAATGTCCGCGACGGTCTGACCGCCGCGGACAGCGACGTCGCCGTCATGCTGCAAAAAAGCGGCAAGCCCGTTGTGCTTGCCGTGAACAAGGCGGATTCCCCGGGAGAGCCGCCGATGGAATTTTACGAATTTTACAATCTCGGTCTGGGAGACCCGATCGCGATTTCCTCAATCCATAAAATGGGGGTCGGCGACGTTTTGGACGAGTGCGTTCGCCGTTTTCCCGCCGAAGCCGAGGAAGAGGAAAGCAGCAGCATAAAGGTCGCCGTCGTCGGAAAGCCGAACGTCGGGAAAAGCAGCCTGATTAACCGTATTCTCGGCGAAAACCGCGTTATAGTTTCCCCGACGGCGGGAACTACGCGCGACGCCGTGGATTCCGAATATGAACGCGACGGGCAGAGCTATACCTTTATCGACACCGCCGGAATGAGGCGGAAATCCAAGGTTGAGAACGCCGTTGAGCGCTACAGCGTAATCCGTTCGCTGAACGCCGTTGAGCGCAGCGACGTGTGCCTGATTCTGATTGACGCGTTGGAGGGTATTACCGAGCAGGACGCAAAAATCGCGGGCTATGCCCACGAGGAAGGCAAGGCTTCAATCATAATTGTGAATAAGTGGGACGCCGTCGAGAAGGACGGCAAAACCGCAAACGCTTTTACGGAAAGTATTCGCGCCACTCTCAGCTTCATGCCCTACGCGCCGATTTTGTATATTTCCGCGCTCACGGGGCAGAGAGTGGACAAAATATTCGACAATATAAAGCTCGTTTCGGAGCAGAGCGCGACGCGCGTCCGCACGGGAGTGCTTAACGACATTCTCGCGGACGCGGCGCTGCGCGTGCAGCCGCCGTCGGACAAGGGCAAGCGTCTTAAGCTCTACTATATCACTCAGGCAGCCGTCAAGCCGCCGACCTTTGTAATATTTGTAAACGACAAATCCTTGGCGCATTTCAGCTATATCCGGTATATAGAAAATCAGGTTCGCGAGGCCTTCGGGCTGACGTCCGTTCCGCTGAGGTTCATAATCCGTGAAAGGAGCAAGGAAAAATGATAACGGGCAGCATTTCGATGGGAGAGATTATTCTCATGCTTTTAATGGGGTATCTTGTGGGCTCGTGCAATTTCGCCATAATATACTCCAAGCTTTTTAAGAAGGACGACATAAGAAAGCACGGCAGCAAAAATGCCGGCGCAACCAATGTTCTGCGCACCTACGGAAAGGCTCCGGCGGCAATCGTGTTTATTCTTGATTTGCTTAAAGGGGCGGCGGTTGTGCTGATTGCGCGCGCAATTTATCCCCGTACCGACGTCTGCGCCTGCGTCGCGGGCTTCGGCGCTATACTGGGACACAGCTTTCCCTGCTATTACGACTTCAAGGGCGGCAAAGGCGTCGCGACGAGCTTTGCCGTGCTGCTTGTGCTTGATTGGCGCGTCGCGTTGATTGCGCTCGGAGTATTTCTGATTCTCGCAGCGATAACGCGCTATGTTTCCGTCGGCTCGATAGCGGCGGCAATTGCCGCTCCCGCCGCAGCTATTACCTTCAAATGTCTCGGTTTGGATTCGAGCCTTGCTCTGTGTGTATTTACCGTAGCCGCGGGGTTGCTTTGCGTACTTCGCCACACCGAAAACATAAAACGGCTGGCAAAGGGAACGGAAAACCGCCTCGGCAAGCGTTCGGGCAAATAGAGCAAAAACACCTATCTGAAAGGAGTGTGCCGTATGGCTTCCATATCTGTACTCGGCAGCGGCGGCTGGGGTACGGCGCTTGCGCTGCACCTCGACAAATGCGGACATAAAATCTGTCTTTGGAGCTATTTCCCGCAGGAGAGCGAACGTCTCAAAAATGACAGAGAAAACAAGGAATTTCTTCCCGGCGTACCCTTCGGCGGCGCCGACCTCGTATTTACCTCAAACCTTGAGGAGGCCGCCGCTTTCGGCGAGCTTATCGTCAGCGCGGTGCCGAGCAAGGCGGTGCGCTCTACGGCGCGGAAGCTCAGTGGCGTTGCGGACGGGAAAATCCTCGTCAATGTTTCAAAGGGCATAGACGAAAGCAGTCTTAAAAGAATTTCCGAGGTTTTTGCCGAGCAGCTTCCGTCCTCTCCTATCGTGGTTCTCAGCGGGCCGAGCCATGCCGAGGAGGTCGCGCGCGGAATCCCGACAACCAATGTCGCCGCCTCCTCCGATCCTGACGCGGCAAGGCTTGTGCAGTCGCTGTTCAATTCCGAAACCTTCCGCGTCTACACCAATCCCGACGTGTGCGGAGTGGAGCTTGGCGGAGCGCTGAAAAACGTAATCGCGCTCTGCGCCGGAATAACCGACGGCTGCGGCTTCGGAGACAATACAAAGGCCGCGCTGATGACGCGCGGACTTCATGAAATAACGCGTCTCGGCGTAAAAATGGGCGCAAAGGAAAAAACCTTCGCGGGACTCAGCGGCGTCGGCGACCTCATTGTCACCTGTACAAGTATGCACAGCCGAAACCGCCGCGCGGGAATCCTTCTCGGTCAGGGGAAAAGCCTGAACGAGGCTCTTGAAGCCGTGCATACGACCGTTGAGGGCGTCGGCGCGACAAAGGCGGCATATGCCCTCGGTCTGAAATACGGCGTGGAGCTGCCGATTATAAACCAGGCCTACGCCGTGCTGTTTGAAGGAAAAAATCCCTCGCAGGCAGTCCGCGACCTTATGACGCGCGCAGCGAAAAGCGAGGATCAGCTATTATGAAAATCGCGGTCATAGGCGGCGGCGCGGCAGGTCTTACGGCGGCGATCTTCGCGAAACGAACCTCCCTTGACTCATACGTTGCGGTTTTCGAGGGCAATGACCGTGTCGGCAAAAAAATTCTCTCAACGGGGAACGGGCGCTGCAACCTTACAAATGTTAATATTTCGCCGAAAAATTATACGACCCGCCGTCCCGACTTTGTGGAAACCGCGCTTGACGGCAGGGGCTTTGGCTTTGTACGCGATTTTTTCGCTTCCGTGGGGGTGCCGTTCGCTATAGAGGACGGCCGCGCCTATCCTAAAAGTATGCGTGCCGGAGCCGTGTGCGACGCGCTCCGCTTTGAATGTCTGCGCCTTGGCGTCGAGCTTCGCGTAGGAAGCAAGGTCAGACGCGCAGACAGTCTGCGCGGACGTTTCCTTGTCGAAGGAGAGCTGTTCGACCGCCTTATTCTCGCCTGCGGCGGAAAAGCCGCGCCGGTTTTCGGCACCGACGGGAGCGGCTTCGAGATAGCGGAGGCTCTGGGGCATAAGGTGCTTGCCGTGTATCCCGCGCTTGTGCAGCTCCGCGCCGCGGACTGCGACAAATCGCTCCGGGGCATACGCGCTCACGCCCGTGCTTCGGCAGTCGTAAACGGAGAATGTGTCCGCGAGGAAAAGGGTGAAATTCAGTTCACCGACTACGGGCTGTCAGGCATACCGATTATGCAGCTTTCGTCAATATTTTGCGGCAAAATGGATGTCGTGCTCGACCTTCTGCCCGATACGGGCTTTTCCGAAGCCGTGGCGGAGCTTTCCGAGCTGGCGGAGCGCTGCGGCGATTTGCCGCTGCCCGATTTCATGGGAGGCTATCTCCATAAAAATCTGACGCGCCGCGCTTGCGCCCTTGCCGCAATCAATCCTGCCGAGCCGGCGTCGGAGCTGACAGTGCGTGAATTGAAAGCCTTTGTTTCGGCGCTGAAAAATATGCGCTTTATCATCACGGGAACAAATTCGTGGGAAAACGCCCAAACAACGCGCGGCGGAGTTTCTCTCGCGGAAATAGACCCGAAGACCATGCGTTCAAGGCTGCTCGGAGGGCTGTATTTCGCTGGAGAAATTATGGACGTC
Organism: uncultured Oscillospiraceae bacterium; assembly: GCA_964537995.1. Classification (GTDB taxonomy): domain Bacteria; phylum Bacillota; class Clostridia; order UMGS1883; family UMGS1883; genus JAFLUQ01. Next base: position 18,181 of record CAZICW010000006.1, on the reverse strand, counting down.
TGCGGCGACTGCGGCGGCTATAATCTCCATTGGGCGTGGATTTCGGGCGCGGCAGCCGGAATTGCCGCCGCGGGAGGGGCGGAAGGTCAATGTTAAAAATTTTGAATCTGCGCCTGCCCGTCGGCTTCACGGACGAGCAATTGAAAAATGCCGTCGCCGACAAGCTCCGCGCCGAGCCGGATTCGATAGGCGGCGTTTCTTTGCTGAAGCTGTCGATTGACGCACGCGACAAAAGCGATATTCATTATTCCGCGTCGGTAAAGGCCGAGCTTAAAAACGAGGGACGGTATTTAAAGCTTCGGGACGTTGAGCCGTATTCTCCCTATGTCTACCCTCTGCCGCCCGTAAGCCGTTTCTCGCGCCGCCCCGTGGTTGTCGGCAGCGGCCCCGCCGGTTTGTTCGCCGCGCTTATTCTGGCCTATGCCGGAGCGGAGCCTATACTCATAGAGCGCGGGGAGCAGGTGGAGCGGAGAATGAAAACCGTCGCCGAGTTTCAGAGCGGCGGCGCTTTAAATCCCGAAAGCAACGTGCAGTTCGGCGAAGGCGGAGCCGGAACCTTTTCCGACGGCAAGCTGACAACGGGAACGAAGGATCCCCGTCTGAGAAAGGTTATCGACGAATTTATCTCCGTAGGAGCGCCGCCCGAAATTGCCTATCTCGCCAAGCCACACATCGGCACGGACAAGCTCGTCGGCGTTGTGCGCGGTCTGCGCGAAAAGCTTATTTCTCTCGGCGCGACGGTGCGCTTTAACTGCGCTCTGCGCGATATTTACATTGAAAACGGCCGGCTTGTCGGCATAGCCGCCGCCTCGGAAGAACTTGAAACCGACACGCTTATTCTCGCGACCGGACACAGCGCTCGCGACATATTTGAGCTTTGCCGCGCGAAGGGCCTGCTGATGGAGCGGAAGCCGTTTTCCGTCGGTGTGCGCATAGAGCATTCCCAGTCAATGATACAGCGCGCAATGTACGGCTCCGTATCCGGACTGCCGCCGGCGGACTATAAGGCGGCGGTTCATCTTAAGGACGGGCGCGGAGTTTATACCTTCTGTATGTGTCCCGGAGGGAGCGTCATTGCCTCGGCAAGCGAGGAAAAAACCGTCGTAACCAACGGCATGAGCAATTTTATGCGCGACGGGAAAAACGCCAACAGCGCGTTGCTGGTTTCCGTTTCGCCGGACGATTTTCCCGACGGCGACCTTTTTGCCGGAATACGGCTTCAGCGCAGGCTGGAAAAGCGGGCGTTCTACATGGGCGGCGGAAATTACAAGGCTCCCGTGACTCTTGTCGGAGATTTTCTGAAAAAACAGAAAACCGTTTCCTTCGGCGGCGTTGAGCCGACCTATCCGATCGGCGTTACGGCGGCGGACATAGGGCAGCTCTTCCCTTCCTTCATATCCGACGCTCTCCGTGCGGGGATTGTTATGATTGACCGCAGGATACGCGGCTTTGCCGCTGCGGACGCTCCCTTGACGGGAGTGGAGAGCCGTTCCTCGTCGCCGCTGAGAATTATCCGAGGGAAGGATTTTCAGTCGAACATACGCGGAATTTATCCATGCGGTGAGGGCGCGGGCTATGCGGGCGGAATCATGTCCGCGGCGGCGGACGGCATCCGTTGCGCCGAAGCCGCTCTTCGCAACGAAATTTAGCTTATTGAAGCCGGCTTGTTTATCATATTAAGAAAGGATTCTGTTTCATGAAAAACTATCCTCATCACTCCCTTGCCCCCACTCCTCCCATGGGCTGGAACAGTTGGAACTGCTACGGCGCGTCCGTCCGCGAGGACGAGGTTCGCCGGAACGCCTTGTATATGGCAAAAAATCTGAAAAAATACGGCTGGCGGTATGTCATCGTGGACATACAGTGGTATGAGCCGCGGGCGGTCAGCAATATATACAATGAGGACGCGGCTCTCGTCATGGATAAATACGGCCGCCTTATGCCGGCGGAAAATCGTTTTCCCTGCGCCGCCGACGGCAGCGGCTTTCGTGGGCTTGCCGACTATGTACATTCTCTGGGGCTTAAATTCGGCATACATATTCTGCGCGGCATACCCAAGCAGGCCGTTCGGGAAAAAACTCCCGTTCTCGGCACGGATGTGACCGCCGACATGATTGCCGACACCTCCTCCGTCTGCGAATGGAACGGCGATATGTACGGCATTGACGCTTCAAAAAAGGGTGCGCGGGAATATTACGACAGCATTTTCCGTCTTTACGCCTCATGGGAGATAGACTATGTGAAGGTAGACGACATCGCCCGCCCCTATCACCGCGGAGAGGTAGAGCTTATAAGAGCCGCCATCGACCGTTCGGGGCGCGAAATTGTGCTTTCGCTTTCGCCCGGCAAAGCCTCCCTCGCCGCAGCCGCGCATCTTATTGAGCACGCAAACCTCTGGCGCATGAGCGACGATTTCTGGGACACTTGGCCTCAGCTTCGCGAAGCCTTCGACCTTTGCCGCGATTGGCAGAATCTCCGCACGGACGGCGCTTGGCCCGACTGCGATATGCTTACCGTCGGCAAAATCGGCATACGCTCCAACGGCGGCGCACGCTTTACGCGCTTTACTCCCGACGAGCAGCGGACACACATTGCGCTCTGGTGCATTTTCCGCTCGCCGATGTTTATCGGCTGCGAAATGACGGAAAACGATGAATTTACGCTTTCTCTGCTGACAAACGAGGGACTGCTGAGGATTCTGAATCACTCCCGCTCGAACCGCGAGCTTTACCGTGATGAAAACGGCGCAATCGTGTGGCACGCGCTCGACAACGACGGAAAAGCGCAATACCTTGCCCAGTTCAACGTCTCCGAGACGGAACTGGAAATAACAACTCCCCTGAGCTTCATCGGGCTTGTTCGCGCCGAAACGACCGAGCTTTTCACAGGGAAAACCGATCTCACGTCAGCCGTGACGACAATTCTTCCTCCGCACGCGGCGGCGGTATACAAAATCATTGACAAAGCATAGGCTTTATGATAAAATAAAATTTAAACAATAATCACGTCTCATATTAAAGGAGTTGGTTTACCGAATGGACGGTACAGACGGCAGTATATTGATCCAAATTGCCGCGATAGCCTTTCTGATTTTCTGCTCGGCGTTTTTTTCCTCATCGGAAACGGCGTTTCTCTCGTTTAACAAGCTGAAGTTCAAAAATGACGCCGACGGAGGAGACAAAAAGGCGAAAAAAATTTTGGCTATGTCCGAAAACTACGACAAGCTGCTTTCGGTCATTCTGATAGGGAACAACATCGTAAACATCATCGCAACCTCGCTTTCCACAATTCTTTTTGCCCGCCTGATTGTAAATCAGGAGCTGAGCGTTACGGTTTCGACGGTTGTAATGACGCTTCTTGTGCTTTTGTTTGGCGAAATCACGCCGAAAACACTTGCGAAAAAAATGCCCGACAGCTTTGTGAGGGCTGTTTTTCCCGCGCTTTCGGCGATTTCCTTCGTGCTTTCTCCGCTTGCCGCCATTTTCAACAGATGGCAGTCGTTTATATCGGAGCATTTTGCCGGCGGCGGCGACGATACCGTGACCGAGCAGGAGCTGCTGACGATGGTTGACGAAGCTACCGAGGACGGCGAAATAAACGAGCAGGAAGGCGAGCTTATCAAAAATGCCGTAAAATTTTACGATCTTGACGTAAGCGATATTCTCACGCCCCGTGTGGACGTTGTCGGCGTGGATATAAAACAGAGCCGCGAGGATGTATCCGAGCTGTTCAACGAAACCGAATTTTCGCGGCTGCCCGTGTATGACGGCACGCCCGACGACATAAAGGGAGTTCTGTATCAGAAGGATTTCCACAAGGAACAGTGTGAATGGCAGAGCCTTATCCGTCCGGCGACCTTTGTTTTTGCGGGGATGAAAATTTCAAAGCTGCTAAAGCTGTTTCAGGAAAGCAAGAGCCATATGGTAATTGTTCAGGACGAATACGGCGGAACCGAGGGCGTGGTTACGCTTGAAGACGTAATTGAGGAGCTTGTCGGCGAAATATATGACGAACACGATGACGAGCGCGAAGAATTTCGCAAAATTGCCGACGGCGTTTACATAGTGGACGGCGCGGCGGGAATCGACGATTTCTTCGAGCTTTTCGAGCTCGACGGAGAGCCTGTTGACGACATAACCACGGTCGGCGGCTTCGCGGCCCATCAGCTCGGGAAAATCCCCGCGGTGGGCGAAAGCTTTACCTACGGGCATATCAAGGTCACTATAACCCGAACGGATATGAACCGCGTTCTTTCGGCAAAGGTTTTTGTCGGAGAAAAGCCGAAAAAGGAATAGCGCGGCCGAAGCCCCTGCCTCCGGCGGAATACGCCATGGAAGCGCTGTCCCATGAAGCTGTAAAAAAGAAAAGAAATCCAAATATGCTGTAATGTTAATATCCGCGGCATTTAATTTCTCTCTTTACAAATTTTCATCGATGTGATATAATTAGCTTGCCAACAAAAAATAGGAAGGAGAAACTGAAAATGAAAAAATTTATAAGCCTGACCGCGGCGTTGCTGCTGGCGGTTCCGTCGTTCGGCGCGGGTCTTAGCGTCAACGGCATTGAACGAGAGGGAGACTTCCCTATTGTCGAAAGCAGAATTTACGCTCCCGTCGATTCCCTGAAAGATATTTTTGCCGATCCGACAGACGTGCTGGAAATCGACGGCGAAAGCTATCTTCCCGTCCGCTCCAACTGCGAAAGCAGCGGCTACACCGTAAGCTGGAACAACGAAACCTCAACCGCCGAAATTCTCACCGATGATGTTTACGCCGACCTTGACGGCAGATATTACATTCTCACGGTTGACGGAAAGGTTGTCGGTGTCGAAAACGATTCCGCCGACAACAGCGCGCTTCTCATCGCCGATGAGAGCAAAACAGACTCATGGTGCTTCACGTCAAAGGGCGGCAATTACTACAGTCTCATAAACAAAAACAGCGGAAAATCAATTGATATTCCCGCTTCGAGTACCGACGCCGGCAAGGCGGCGACCCAGTACACCGCGAACGGCGGCGGAAATCAAACTCTGGAGCTGCTTAAGCAGGACGACGGACAGTACCTTCTGCGCTTCAAGCACAGCGGTCTTTATCTCACCCTGACCGACGCGGGTCTTGCGCAGGACGAGCTTACCGGCGACGCGAAACAGCTTTTCAGTCTTAAATACGCCGGTGAAAGCGCAATGCGCAGCGTTAAGCGCTCCGCGGGCTACCTTGCTCTCGACGACGCTACGCGAGAACGCTTCGATTCGTATATTTACGACTCTCAGGCTTTCACCCCCAACATTTATTCAAGCGCGGCCGCTCTTATCGAAAGTGAAAACTACCTTGAAAAATCCGTTGACGAACAAAAGGAAATTCTCAAAAAATGCCTTGACATCACTGCCTACAGCCTTGTTTACATCGGCGAGGTTCCCCCGCTCGACGAGGAAATAAATGTCGAGGTAAGCGACAAGACCTATATCGAAAGCTACGACGTGTGGCGCGGCAGCATGGAACCTGTTTGGACCTATAAGGTAAGTATGTCCGACGGCTACACAATGACGCTCATTACCACCGTAGAGGATTGCTCGGTCGTTGAAGACGCGGCGAACGCGCTTTCCCGTTTTCCGCTTGCGATACGCAAGTATCTCTCCACTCTTATCCACCGCATGGACGAGGCGAACAACTATAACGGCGGCGGAAACACAATCTGGATAAGACTGAACTACATTCCGAGCGAAAACGCCATCGCTCAGACTCTTGCCCACGAGCTTGGCCATGTGCTGGATTCCAACCTGACAACCGACGACGCCGTATGGGAAGAAGCAATCAAGGCTGATATGGTTCCCGTTTCCGGCTACGGCAACAACAACCGCACCGAGGATCTTGCCGAATTTAGCCGTCTTTACCACATGGCTCGCCGCAGCGATGAGCTGATGGAAGCTATAGGCAAGGTTTATCCCAACAGAATGAAAGCGTATAAAGCCCTGCTTTACGCCGCCGACAATGAATATTACGCCGATTTCAAGCCGGAATACGAGGAGCTTTCTCCGTTTGCGGTCGGGCAGGAGGAAAGCTACAGCATAATTTCTCCCGACGGCAGCAATCTTGTGCTTACGGCGGTGAACGAAACCGGTCAGGCGGGCGAGAAGCTTGTGCTTTCCAAATATACAGGAAAGGATACCCAGCTCTGGTTCGTGCGTGAACGTAAGGACGGCGCGGTTGTAATTTTCAACAAGGCAACGGGGTATTGCGTGAATATTCCCGGCAACAGCGACGAGGACGGCAAGGCGCTGATAACATGGAACGGCTCCGGCGGCTCCAATGAAACGTGGGACGTTGAAACCGACAGCAAAGGACTTAAGAGCTTCAAGGTGCGCAACAGCGGGCTTTATCTCGGCTTTGACGGCGACACGGTAATCCAGACCTCGGAGGAAACCTTCTGGTCGGTCGAAAAGGCATAAATACCGCCGCTAAGCCGAAACAAAGCGAATACCCGATAAAAATAAGAAGGGACGCAAATCCGCGGATTTGCGCCCCTTTTAATATTTTCGTCCGGCTCTTTAATCGTTGTCAAACTGCCCGTTATAAAGCTTCGCGTACATTCCGTCAAGAGCCATAAGCTCCTTATGATTGCCGCTTTCAACGATTCTGCCGTCCACAAGCACAAGAATTTTATCCGCGGAGCGGATTGTTGAAAGCCGGTGGGCGATAACGAAGCTGGTTCTGCCGTACATCAGGTTTTTCATTGCCTCCTGAATTTTCAGCTCTGTACGCGTATCGACGCTGCTGGTCGCCTCGTCCAGAATCAGAATATCCGGATCCGCGAGCATGGCTCGCGCAATCGACAAAAGCTGACGCTGACCCTGACTGATGTTGGAAGCATCGTCGTTGAGCATCGTGTCGTAGCCGTTCGGCAGACGCTCGATAAATTCATTGGCGTTGGCAAGATACGCCGCGCTCTCAACATCCTCGTCGTTCGCGTCAAGCTTGCCGTAGCGTATATTTTCCCTCACGGTTTCGCTGAACATATGCGTATCCTGAAGCACAATCGCTATGCAATGACGCAAGGAATCCTTTTGCACGGAGGAAATATCCTTCCCGTCAATCGTGATAACGCCGCTGTTCACATCGTAGAAGCGAGTCAGCAGGTTCACAATCGTTGTCTTTCCGGCGCCGGTGGGGCCGACAAGGGCTATTGTTTCGCCGGGCTTCGCGTTCAGACAGATGTCCTTGAGGATAAGCCGGCTTTCGTCATAGCCGAAATTCACATGGTCAAGCACAACCTCTCCGTTTACATGACCGAGTACGGGCTTTTCCGCGTCGCCGATGTATTCGTTCGGCTCGTCCATAACCTCAAACACGCGCTCCGCGCTCGCAAGAGCCGACTGGAACTGAGAGAACATATTCGCAAGCTCGTTTATCGGGCGCGAGAACTGGTTGCTGTAGTTGAGGAAGGCGACAACTCCGCCTATCGACATAAGCGAGAAGCCGAATATGCTGTTGACGGCAAGAAGCCCGCCGACAAAAGCGGTGATTGCGTAGTTGAGGTTGTTGAACATTCCCATGAGCGGCGCGACAACGCCCGATATTGTCTGCGCCTTAACCGCGTTGTTGTAGTAATCGAGGTTAAGAGCGTCAAACTTGTCCTCAACCTGTTTTTCGCGGCAAAAAACCTTCACGGCATATTCGCCCGTAACGGTTTCCTCTATATGACCGTTCATTTCGCCGAGAGCCGACTGCTGAAGGCCGTAGAAGCGGCGGGTATATTTTGCGATTACCCTTGTGCAGAAAAGCATTATCGGCACGATTATAAAGGTTACTATCGTAAGCGGAACGCTGAGAATAAGCATCATCACTATTGTTCCCACGAGCGTTATTATGCTGGAAAATATCTGCGCGACACTCATGCTGAGGGTCTGGCTTATCGCGTCAACATCGTTGGTTGTACGGCTCATAAGCTCGCCGTGAGTGTTGGAGTCGAAGAAGCGGAGCGGCAGCCGCTGCATTTTTCGGAACATATCCTCGCGAATCTCCTTGACGGTATATTGGGAAACCGACGCGAGAATAAATGTCTGTCCCCAGTTTGCCACCGCGCCCAAAATATATAACAGCAGCAGCAGCCCTATGCCCTGTATAATTTCTACGGAAACGTCGGCAAAGGTTACGCCGTTTTCGCCTATCGTGCCGATTGCGTTGATTATCGGAACAAGGCAGTATGTTCCGCCGAGGTTTGCCGCCGCGCTTACGCAAACAAGCAAAATAACCGCAATCAGCTGAACCTTGAACTTCGCTATGTATTTTATTATCCTTATAAGAGTTCCCTTGGTGTTTTTTGCCTTATCTTCGCTCATGCTCGGTCCGGGAGGTCCTCCGGGGCCTCCGCCGGGTCTTGGTCCTCTGGGTCCCATACTACGCTTCCTCCTTTTCAAGCTGAGAATAATAAATTTCCTGATAAACGGCGCTGGTTTGCATAAGGGTTTCGTGATTTCCAATATCAACAATTCTGCCGTTTTCCATAACCATAATTTTGTCGGCGCTTTTCGCGCTGGAAATTCTCTGGGCAATAATGATAACGGTCGTCCCCTTAAGCTCCGTTCCGAAGCAGGCGCGGATTTTCGCCTCCGTCGCCGTATCGACCGCGCTTGTCGAGTCGTCGAGAATCAATATTTTCGGCTTTTTTATCAACGCCCGCGCTATCGACAGTCTTTGCTTTTGCCCGCCCGAGAAGTTCACGCCTCTCTGACCGAGAACCGCGTTGTAGCCGTCGGGATTCTTGCTTATAAATTCCTCCGCCTGAGCCAAACGAGCAGCCTCTCTGACCTCCTCGTCGGTCGCGTCCTCCTTGCCCCAGCGCAGATTGTCGGCAATCGTACCCGTGAACAGGATAACATCCTGAAGCACCATGCCTATCCCGCGCCGCAGCCCTTCAATGTCATAATCCTTGACGTTTATTCCGTCAACCAGAACCTCGCCCTCGGTTACGTCGTAAAGGCGCGGAATCAGGTTCACAAGAGATGATTTTCCGCTGCCGGTCGAGCCTAAAATTGCAACGGTCTCCCCCGGCTCCACCTTGAAGCTCACGTCCTGCACGACAGGATCGCCGCCCGCTCCGCGGTAACGGAAGGAAACGTTTTTAAACTCAACGCCGCCCTTTTCAACGGTTTTCGCCTTGGGCTGCTCGGGAGAAACAATGTCAATATCCTCGTCCAGAACCTCGGAAATTCGTTTCGCGCTCGCCTGAATACGGGAAATTGACTGGAACATCATGCTCATCATCATAAGGGAACTGAGAATACGCGTTATGTAGTTGATGAACGCGCTGACCTCGCCGACCTTCATTTCGTTTGCGCCGACAAGCTTTGCGCCGAACCAGAGAACCACAACGACGGTAATATTCATTATCATTGTGATAACAGGCATCATGAATGACATAATCTGATTTGCTTTTATCGAAAGCTTTACATATTCGTCATTCGCCTCGCCGAAGCGGTTATTTTCGTGTTCCGCGCGATTAAACGCCTTGACGACGCGTATGCCCGTCAGATTTTCCTGAATAACCGCGTTCACGCGGTCAAGCTTATACTGTACCTTGCTGAAGAGCGGAAAGGTTTTCCTAACGATTATAAACACAGCCACAATAAGCAGCGGTATTGCCACGGTAAGCACCAGCGCAAGAGTCGCGTTTATGCCGACCGCACGCACAATTCCTCCCGCAAAGGTCATCGGCGCACGCACGAACATTCTCAGCGCCTGCCCGACAAACATAACCAGAAGTACAACGTCGTTCGTCGTTCTTGTCACAAGCGACGCACTGGAAAAGCGGTCAATATTGGCAAAGGAATATTCCTGTATTCTGTGGAAAACGTCCCTTCGCAGAGAATAGCCGAAATGCTGACTTGCCTTTGTCGCGAAGTAAAGACTGCCGCCGCCGCCGACAAAGCCCATAAGCGCGACTCCGAGCATTTTCAGTCCTTCCTCAAAAATATACGCGCTTCCGGCGCCGCCCTTGATTCCCGTATCCACTATGTCGGCCATTATGCTTGGCTGCATAAGGTCGCACAGCACCTCAAGGATCATCAACACAGGCGCCATTATGACGGCAACCCACGCGCCCTTGAAGTACTTCAGGTACCTCTTCATTTTTCAATCTTCCCTTTCTTTTCTATTTTCTTTGATGCAGCAAGTCATCAATTTTTCAAGAATCCGACGAAGACTTTCCCTTTCCTCTTCCGTCAGGCAGGAAAAGAACTTCTCATCCTCTTTTTTGCACGTTTCGGCTCCGAGGCGATGAATGTCGCGTCCCTTCGGAGTTATATAAATTCTCGTGCAGCGCTGATCGTCCTTGTCCGGAAGGCGGATTATAAAGCCGTTTTTTTCCATTGACTGCAGCATGACCGTGACCGTCGCCGCCGCCGTGTGGCCGATTTTGCTCAGCTCCGATTGGCGGCAGCCGTCATGGTCGATGATATAATGCAGCACTGGCGGCATTCCTCTGCCGATTCCGAGACGCATCGTCGCTCTGTGTACCTCGCTGCCGTGAAAACGCGAAACGTCATTAAACAACTTGCCAAGCTCCGACATAGATATCCTCCTTTCCGAGCCTCTCATTGCCCAAAATTTGTTTAGCATATTAACTTTAGCATACTAATCATTAAATGTCAATACGATTATATGAATTTTTTATGAATATTTTGTAAAAAAGGTGCGAATCCGCCGACTCGCACCTTTTTTTCAGTTTGCCACGAACAGCTCCTTGTAGGGATTGGCGGTATCGGGATATATCACGAAGAAACGACCGGAGAGCAGCTCCGTCTTATCGCCGCCGAACTCTTGACAAAATTCCTCGACAAAGGGCGCGATTTCCGCTTTATCCGCATCCTCAGCTTCCTTCGCCAGTACGCTTTTGGGAAGCTCAAGCGGAGGGATGTCGCTTCTGAGGAAAATTTTCCCGCCGTGCATTCCCGTAGCCACAAAATTGCTGACCGGCAGCCGTCCTCCGCAGCCTATGCCAAGCACCGCAATATAGCCGCCCGCCTGATACTCTCCGAGGAACGAGCCTACCTCTCCGCCGATTACCAGCGTCGGAACCTTGTCTTTGTAGGCTTTCATGTGTATGCCGGCGCGGTAGCCCGCGCTGCCTCGGACAAAAATTTTCCCGCCGCGCATGGCGTAGCCCGTGGCGTCGCCGCTGTTGCCGCGGACGTATATCGTTCCGTCGTTCATTGTGTCGCCCGTGGCGTCCTGAGCGTTGCCGTTGACGCGGATTGTTCCGCCGTTAAAATACGCTCCGAGCGCGTTGCCCGGCGTACCGTTGACGGTTATCTCGCGTCCGCTCAGTCCGTCGCCGATAAAGCGTTGCCCGTAACATTCATCTATTATAATTTCCGTGTCGGGAGAGGACGCAACCGCCCCGTTCAGCTCACGAAAATCCATAGTTCCCGCTGTTATGCGCATCCGAATCTCTCCTCTCATTTCATGCCGCTCAGCTTTTTGCGGCGTTCCGTTTTGGCGAACGCCATAAGCTGCGGCTTGGTTTTGATAAGCTCAAAATCTATTGTGTCAAGCGGTGTTTTTTCGCGTATGAGCGAGGTATATATTCCGGCGCGCTTAACATTGCCGATGAGGATAAAGCCCCTGAGAAGTCCGTCTCTCGTGACGAGCTTCTTATAGCTTTCTCCGTCGGTTTCAACATATTCCTCGCCGTCATAGCTTCCGGCGGAGACGATGTGCAGCCCGAAAAAGCCGATTGCATTCATGGGAATTGCCTTATCGTACACCGCTTCGCTGTCGCCCGCCATATTTTTTCCGGCACATTCGCCCTGCATATAGGCGTTCGGCAGCAAAGCCAAAATTTTTCGCGTTTCGGCAGTAATGTCATAGCTTTCTGTACAGTCGCCCGCGGCATATATGTCGGGGACGGAAGTCTCGCAGCGTTCGTTTGTCACTATGCCGCGCCCAACGGCAATTCCGGCGTCAACCGCAAGCGAAGTCGCCGGACGCACGCCGACCGCGATTACGAGAATGTCAAACTCAAGCGTTTTTCCGCTGTTGAGAGTCGCCGAACCGGCGGAAAATTCCCTTACGCTGTCGGAGAGAATGAATTTTACGCCGCTCTTCTCAATATGACGGCGCATAATTTCGCTGCCTGCCCTGTCGAGAATACTGGGAAGAATCCTGTCCGCCAAATCCACAACCGTGATTTCGCCGACCCTGTCGCGGATTCCTTCGGCGCATTTAAGACCGATAAGACCCGCTCCGATAATCAGAACGCGGCTTTCCGGAGTGAGCGCGGCGTCAAGAGCCTTCGCGCTGTCAAGCGTCATGAAGGTGAATTTTTTCTCAACAGTGTCAAGTCCGCTCATCGGCGGAATAAACGGATCGGAGCCGGTGGCGATCAGCAGTTTGTCGTAGTGAATTTTTTCGCCGCCGTCGGTTTCGACGGTTTTTTCTTCTTTATTTATTTTTGTGACCGTAGTTGCGAGCTTAGCGTCAACGCCGTTGTCGGAATAAAAGGTCGCGCCCCTGTATTTCATGCGCTCCTCGTCGGTTTTGCCGTATATAAGGTACGAAATGAGCGGACGGGAATAAGTATGGTACGGCTCGGAGGCGATGAGAGTGATTTTTCCGAGACTGTCAACCTTGCGTATTCCCTCGACGCAGCCGATTGCTCCGGCGGAGTTGCCTATAATCACATAATTCATAATCTCCTCACCTTTCCTCATAAACTATCGCGTTGTTGGGGCAGTGCGCCACGCAGCTCGGCGTACCGCAGCTGTTTTTGACGCAAAGCTCGCATTTCTGAATGGCATGACCGTCATCGTCGGGCATGATCGCGCCGAACGGACAAACCAAAACACAGGTATAGCAGCCGACGCACCGGTCGGTGTCGATTTCGATAAGCCCATCGTTTATGCTGAGCGCACCCGTTATGCAGCTTTTCACGCAGATCGGGTCGGGACAGTGACGGCAGCTGACCGCGAAGCAGACGTCGCCGCCCTCCTCAACCTGTATGCGGGGATTTATGTTCACATCCTTGAGCGCCGAAGCCATATTGCGTTTTCCGCTGTTGGCGAAGGCGCAGTAATATTCGCAGAGATGGCAGCCGAGACACCACTCTTCATTTACATATATCTTTTTCAAAACGATTCATTCCTTTCCGAAGCAAATTGTGGGAAAGCGTGTTTGCGGGTTCGCGGATTTACTCGCCCGCGTGCTTTATGCCGAGAATTTCAAGCTCCTTTTCGTTCAGTCCCACGCCGCGCAGCATGAGCCTGTTGCCTCTGAGAGCCTCAATGGAATTTATGCCCATGCCGCCCATGATTTCCTTGATTTCGCGCTGCCAGGCGGTGATAAGATTGACAAGCCGCCTTGAGCCGATGTCGGGATTGAGCCTCTTGACAAGCTCCGGACGCTGGGTAGCTATCCCCCAGTTGCAGTTGCCCGTATTGCAGGTGCGGCAAAGATGGCATCCGACGGCAAGAAGAGCGGCGGTCGCGATGTAGCAAGCGTCCGCGCCGAGAGCAATCGCCTTTATAACGTCGGCGCTGCTGCGTATACTGCCGCCGACGACAAGGCTCACATTGTCGCGTATGCCTTCGTCGCGCAAACGGGTATCCACCGCGGCGAGAGCAAGCTCAATCGGGATTCCCACGTTGTCGCGTATTCTTGTGGGAGCCGCGCCCGTACCGCCTCGGAAGCCGTCAATCGCTATTATGTCGGCTCCGCTTCTGGCAATGCCGCTGGCAATCGCGGCGACATTGTGTACCGCCGCGATTTTTACAATCACAGGCTTTTTGTACTCCGTAGCCTCCTTAAGCGAATCGACAAGCTGACGGAGATCCTCAATGGAGTAAATGTCATGGTGCGGCGCGGGAGAAATGGCGTCGGTACCTTCCGGAATCATTCTGGTGCGGCTGATGTCGCCAACGATTTTTTGTCCGGGCAGATGTCCGCCGATTCCCGGCTTTGCGCCCTGTCCCATTTTTATTTCAACGGCGGCGCCGGCTTCAAGGTATTCCTTGAACACTCCGAAGCGCCCGCTCGCAACCTGAACTATGGTGTTCGCGCCGTATTTATAAAAATCCTTGTGCAAGCCGCCCTCGCCCGTATTGTAAAGAATCCCCAGCTCCGTCGCGGCACGGGCAAGGCTTGCATGGGCGTTGTAGCTGATAGAGCCGTAGCTCATCGCGCTGAACATTATCGGCACCTCAAGCTCAAGCTGAGGCTTCAGATTGTTCACAAGATTGCCGTTTTCGTCGCGCACAACCTCGCCCGATTTGCTGCCGAGGAACACCTTGGTTTCCATAGGCTCGCGCAGAGGGTCAATTGAAGGATTTGTAACCTGAGAAGCATTGATGAGAATTTTGTCCCAGTAAACGGGAAGGGGCTTCGGATTGCCCATTGCGCTTAAAAGCACTCCGCCCGTTTCCGCCTGACGGTAAATTTCGTAAATCGAGTCCTTGCTCCAGTTGGCGTTTTCCTTGAAGGTATGGTCGGACTTGACAATCTTGAGCGCCCTTGTGGGACACAGCGTCACACAGCGATGGCAGTTAACGCATTTGGATGAATCCGCAATCATAAGACCGCTGTCTTCGTCGCAGCTATGCACCTCGTTCGCGCACTGTCTGGCGCAGACCTTGCATTTTATACATTTATTCGCGTCGCGGACTACCTCGTATTCCGGATAAAAATAATTGAGAGCCATAAAAATCCTTCCTTTCCGTTATACCCTTGCGTCTTCGTTGAGACGGAAGATAACCGGCTCGCCGCCTCTTGGCGCCCAGATTTTGTCAAGATCGGGTTCGATTATGCGGATTGCGCTTTCTTCGCTTGCGACATAAGCCATATCGCCCTTTTCGCCGACGACCATGCTTCTAAGCTTCAGTCTGTCGTTCAGCGCCATCATGCCGCCGTCGAAGCCCAAAAGAATCGAAAACGGGCCCGTTATAAGACAGCCGCTGTATTTGTTTCGCAGGAAGGTCAGCTTTGCCTTTTCCTCGGGCGGAAGCTTGTTTATTGTGGACCAAAACGGCGCGGCTATGGTGTTTGCCGCCTCTGTCAGAGTAAGTCCCTGCTTGCGGACGAGATAGTCGAGAATATATGTTATCGCCTCGGTATCGGTGAGAAGCGTGCAATTGTAGCCGTACATTTCAACCGTGCGCCGGTTTGCGTCATATGAGGAAATTTCTCCGTTGTGGACAATGGAAAAATCCAGCATCGCAAAGGGATGCGCGCCGCCCCACCAGCCCGGAGTGTTCGTCGGATAGCGGCCATGGCAGGTCCAGCAATACGCCTCGTATTCCTCAAGGCGGTAAAAATCCCCGACGTCCTCCGGAAAGCCGACCGCCTTGAACACGCCCATATTCTTCCCCGACGAAAAAACGTAGGCTCCGTCAATGTGTGTGTTTATTTTTACCACGCACCTCGCCACAAATTCCTTTTCGTCAAGCTGACTGGCGGCAAGCCTTGTCGGACGCGGCATAACGAAATACCTCCAAATAAGAGGGACGTCGGTTATTCTTTTGTTCGGGCGAATCGGGATTTTGCTGAGATTCACGATGTCGAAGTGCTTGTCGAGAAATTCCTCGCACTCCTCCTTCGCGGTATCGCTTTCATAAAAAACGTGAAACGCATAGTAATCCTTATACTGAGGATATATGCCGTAGGCGGCAAAGCCTCCCCCAAGGCCGTTGCTTCTGTCGTGCATGATGGAAATGGATTTAATAATCTTCTCGCCGTTGAGCTTCTTTCCGCTTTTTGAGAATATGCCCGATATGGCGCAGCCGGCGGGGATTCTTACTTTTCCTTCCTTTTCAAGCATTTTTAATCATCCTCTCCGCGCTTAAAAGCGCTTATTTGAAATATGAAACAAAAATCGTAAAAAAATAAAACGGCGTTTCGGTATGACAAAAAAACCGAAACGCCGTTGTTTCATTTTTTTATTTTAGACCCAAAAGCGCGCATTGTCAAGCCTTTTCTTCAATAAAGCAATTTTCAATTAATTCCTTTACAAAATTCATGAAACGTTTTTGTAAATTATGTCGAAATATTTAATGAACAAATTGTGAATTATATAAGTTTTTACCAAAAATAACTTTTCGTCAAAAAAAGTATTGACTTTTGTCGAAATCGGGAGTATTATAGACGCATAGCAAAGGTGCTGTGGAGTTGATTCAATTTCTGCCGCGCCTTTATTTTTTTCATAAAATACACTGCCGCGGCATAGATTTAATTAATCAATGCCGCAGAGCTTTGCTGTAATGTACAAAGGCGTACTTATCGGTTTTTCGGGCGCGGAAAAGACGCGCGCGCGAATCCGAGAGGTACGTTTTTAATTTTATTATATTTTTTCGGCTTAAATGCCGAGAGGAGGAATTATTTATGACGGAAGAAATTATGCAATTCGTCAACGACAACGTGTTCAGTGTTTGGTTCCTTATCGGAGCAGCCCTCGTCTTCTGGATGCAGGCGGGCTTCGCAATGGTGGAAGCGGGCTTCACCCGCGCAAAAAACACCGGCAACATCTTGATGAAAAACCTGATGGACTTCTGTATCGGCACCGTAATGTTCATTCTTATCGGTTTTTCGCTTTTGCTCGGCGAAGATATGATCGGGCTTATCGGCAAGCCCGGCTTCGACATCTTCACGGCATACGCAAACTTTGACTTCTCCAATTTCGTGTTCAACCTTGTGTTCTGCGCGACGACGGCAACAATCGTTTCCGGCGCGATGGCAGAGAGAACAAAGTTTCTTTCCTACTGCATTTACTCCGCGGTCATTTCCGCTCTTATTTACCCGATTGAGGCTCACTGGATATGGGGCGGCGGCTGGCTTTCACAGCTCGGCTTTCATGATTTTGCCGGCTCATGCGCAATTCATATGGTCGGCGGCACCTGCGCGCTTGTCGGCGCATGGATACTCGGTCCGCGTATCGGTAAATTTACCAAAAACAAGGACGGCTCCCTCAAGGTAAACGCAATCCCCGGACACAACCTCGCGCTCGGCTGCCTCGGCTGTTTCATACTCTGGCTCGGCTGGTACGGATTTAACGGCGCCGCCGCGACAAGCGTTGAACAGCTCGGCTCCATCTTCCTCACAACAACCGTCGCTCCCTCCGTTGCAACGGTAGTGTGCATGATATTTACATGGCTCAAGTACGGCAAGCCCGACGTTTCGATGTGTCTTAACGCTTCCCTCGCGGGCCTTGTCGCGATAACCGCTCCCTGCGACGTCACCGACTGCCTCGGCGCGATTATAATCGGCGCTGTTGCGGGTGTATTGGTAGTATTCGGCGTATGGCTGCTTGACAATGTGCTTCACATTGACGACCCCGTCGGCGCGGTCGCGGTTCACTTTATGAACGGTATCTGGGGAACCCTTGCCGTAGGCCTGTTCGCAACAAATTCCGCGCCGGGATACAGCATTGCCGACAAAACCGGCAAAGAATTAGTGGGACTGTTTTACGGCGGCGGCTTTGAGCTGTTAGGGCTTCAGCTTCTCGGTGTTGTGACCGTTCTGATATATACGGCCGTTATGATTTCGATTACCTTCCTTATCATAAAAGCGACCGTCGGTCTCCGCGTCGGCAAGGATGAGGAAATCATCGGTCTGGACTACACGGAACACGGTCTTGAAAGCGCATACGCGGACTTCGCCCCCGCCATTGTGTCCGAGAGATATACCCCGAACAGCGACACGCCCGCGGTTACCGTCAAAAAGGATACCGTTCCCGTTAAGGTTATAAAAACCAGGGAAAAGACGGTTGACGAAAACGGCCACACCATAAGCAAGGTTGTCGTTGTTATGAAGCAGGAGAGATTCGAGACATTCAAGGAAGCAATGGGCGAAATCGGCGTTACCGGTATGACGGTCACTCACGTTCTCGGCTGCGGCATACAGCATGGCAAAACAACCTATTATCGCGGCGTGGCAAGAGAAATAAGCCTGCTGCCCAAGATTAAGGTTGAGCTTGTAATAAGCGCCGTTCCCGTCGAGGCTGTCGTTGAAGCGGCAAAGAAAGCGCTCTATACGGGCAACATCGGCGACGGAAAGATTTTCGTATACGACGTTGAAAATGTCATAAAGGTGCGCACCGGCGAAGAGGGCTATGACGCCTTGCAGGGCGAGGATCAGTGGTAAACCGCTGCGGCGTTTTCCGATTCCTTTCGGCGTATAAACGGGAGCAAATTTTCGGGTTT